>NZ_JBIBUK010000001.1:698326-737839 GCF_043079345.1 Streptomyces sp. NPDC015220
CGGCTCCCGGCTCCCGGCTCCCGGCTCCCGGCTCCCGGCTCCCGGCTCCCGGCTCCCGGCTCCCGGCTCCCGGCTCCCGGCTCCCGGCTCCCGGCTCAGTGTCACGCCTCGCGCGTGCCCGCGTACATCTCTTCGATCAGGTCCTTGTACTCGCGCTCCACCACCGGCCGCTTCAGCTTGAGGCTCGGGGTGATCTCGCCGTGCTCGACGTCGAGGTCGCGCGGCAGCAGGCGGAACTTCTTGATGGTCTGCCAGCGCTGCAGGCCCTCGTTGAGCTGTTTGACGTAGTCCTCGACCATGCCGACCGTGGCGGGCGCGGCGACGACCTCGGCGTAGGACCTGCCCTCCAGGCCGTTCTCCTGGGCCCACTCCAGGATCGCCGCCTCGTCGAGGGCGATGAGGGCGGTGCAGAAGTTCCGGTCGGCGCCGTGCACAAGGATGTTGGAGACGTACGGGCACACCGCCTTGAACTGGCCCTCGACCTCGGCGGGCGCGATGTACTTGCCGCCGGAGGTCTTGATGAGGTCCTTCTTCCGGTCGGTGATGCGCAGATAGCCGTCCGGGGACAGCTCGCCGATGTCGCCGGTGTGGAACCAGCCGTCGGACTCCAGCACCTCGCCGGTCTTCTCGGGCAGTCTGTGGTAGCCCTGCATGATGCCGGGACCGCGCAGCAGGATCTCGCCGTCGTCGGCGATGCGGACCTCGGTGCCGGGCAGCGGCTTGCCGACGGTGCCGGTGCGGTAGGCCTCGCCGGGGTTGACGAAGGAGGCGGCGGAGGACTCGGTCAGGCCGTAGCCTTCCAGGATGTGGATGCCGGCGCCCGCGAAGAAGTAGCCGATCTCCGGGGCGAGGGCGGCGCTGCCCGACACGCAGGCGCGCAGCCGGCCGCCGAAGGCCTCGCGGATCTTGGCGAAGACGAGGGTGTCGGCGACCTTGTGCCGGGCGGCCAGTGCGAACGGCGCGGAGTGCACGCCGGTGCGCTGGAAGTTGTCCTGGGTGACCTTGGCGTACTCGCGGCCGACCTCGGCGGCCCACTGGAAGATCTTGTACTTGGCGTTGCCGCCCGCGCGGGCCTTGGCGGCGACGCCGTTGTAGACCTTCTCGAAGATGCGCGGCACGGCCGCCATGTAGGTGGGCTGGACGACCGGCAGGTTCTCGATGATCCTGTCGACGCGGCCGTCGACGGCGGTGACGTGGCCGACCTCGATCTGGCCGGAGGTGAGGACCTTGCCGAAGACGTGGGCGAGCGGCAGCCACAGATACTGCACGTCGTCGGGGCCGATCAGACCGGTGGAGGCGATCGCCTTCGCCATGTACGACCAGTTGTCGTGCGGGAGGCGCACGCCCTTCGGGCGGCCCGTGGTGCCGGAGGTGTAGATGAGCGTGGCGAGCTGCTCGCCGGTGAGCGCGCCGACCCGCTCCTTGATCAGCGAGGGGTGCTCCTCCAGGTGGGCGGCGCCGCGCCGCTCAAGCTCGGCGAGGGTGAGCACCTGGTCGCCGGTCTCCACGCCGGCCGGGTCGATGACGACGACGTGGTGCAGGTCGGGCAGCTCGTCGCGCTTCTCCAGGCCCTTGGCGAGCTGCTCTGCGTTCTCGGCGACGAGCACCCTGCTCTCGGAGTCGGAGAGGATGAAGGCCGACTCCTCGGCGTTGGTCTGCGGATAGATGGTGGTGGTGGCCGCTCCGGCGCACATGATGCCGAGGTCGGCCAGGAGCCACTCCACGCGCGTGGAGGCGGCGAGCGCGACCCGCTCCTCGGGCCGCACACCCAGCTCGATGAGGCCGGCGGCGATCGCGAAGACCCGCTCGGCGGCCTGTGCCCAGCTCAGCGACTCCCAGTCGTCCGGGCCCTCACCCGAGGCCGGCGGCACCGGGTAGCGGTAGGCCTCGGCGTCCGGTGTGGCCGCCACACGCTCCAGGAAGAGGGCCGCCACGGACGGCGGACGGTTCTCGATCAGGGTCTGTGCGTCGCTCACGACATCCTCCGGGGCCCGCGACAGTGCGGCTGGCTCAAGGTGCGGCTGGGTTGGCTCACGGGTGGTGGTTCGGGCTCTTGCGGGTGGGGGTCCGGCTCTTGTTTAACTCACGAGTAACTACGGGCAGGCATCAGAGTAAGGCGCGACCGGCCACCGCGTAAGGGGCTGTGGCCTGTCATTTCCCGGGCGGCGCCGCCCGTGACACGCGCAGGGGCCCGCCGCACTTTCGTGCGACAGGCCCCCATACCGCCCGGTTTGCCGAGGTGCCGGAGTCCGGCGGACGGCTACTTCTTGCCCTTGGCCGGTCCCGCGCTGTCATCGCTGGAGAGGACCGCGATGAAGGCCTCCTGGGGAACCTCCACGGAACCCACCATCTTCATGCGCTTCTTGCCCTCCTTCTGCTTCTCCAGCAGCTTCCGCTTACGGGAGATGTCACCGCCGTAGCACTTGGCGAGGACGTCCTTGCGGATGGCGCGGATGGTCTCGCGGGCGATCACGCGCGAGCCGATGGCGGCCTGCACGGGCACCTCGAAGTTCTGCCGAGGGATCAGCTCCCTGAGCTTGGCGACGAGCCGGACGCCGTAGGCGTACGCCTGGTCCTTGTGGGTGATCGCCGAGAAGGCGTCCACCTTGTCGCCGTGCAGCAGGATGTCGACCTTGACCAGGGAGCTGCTCTGCTCGCCGGTGGGCTCGTAGTCCAGGGAGGCGTAGCCGCGGGTCTTGGACTTCAGCTGGTCGAAGAAGTCGAAGACGATCTCCGCGAGCGGGAGGGTGTAGCGGATCTCGACCCGGTCCTCGGAGAGGTAGTCCATGCCGAGGAGGGTGCCGCGCCGGGTCTGGCACAGCTCCATGATCGCGCCGATGAACTCGGTGGGCGCGAGGATCGTGGCGCGCACGACCGGCTCGTACACCTCGTCGATCTTGCCCTCGGGGAACTCGCTCGGGTTGGTGACGGTGACCTCGCTGCCGTCCTCCATGATCACGCGGTAGACCACGTTGGGGGCGGTGGCGATCAGGTCGAGGCCGAACTCGCGCTCCAGCCGCTCCCGGATCACGTCCAGGTGGAGCAGGCCGAGGAAACCGACGCGGAAGCCGAAGCCGAGGGCGGCGGAGGTCTCCGGCTCGTACACGAGCGCGGCGTCGTTGAGCTGGAGCTTGTCCAGCGCCTCGCGCAGCTCGGGGTAGTCGGACCCGTCCAGCGGATACAGGCCCGAGAAGACCATGGGCTTGGGGTCCTTGTAGCCGCCGAGCGCCTCCTCGGCGCCCTTGACCTGGCTGGTGACGGTGTCGCCGACCTTCGACTGGCGGACGTCCTTCACGCCGGTGATCAGGTAGCCCACCTCGCCGACGCCGAGGCCGTCGGCCGGCAGCATCTCGGGCGAGTTGGTGCCGATCTCCAGCAGCTCGTGCGTGGCGCCGGTGGACATCATCCGGATCCGCTCGCGCTTGTTGAGCTGACCGTCGATGACACGGACGTACGTCACGACACCCCGGTAGGAGTCGTAGACGGAGTCGAAGATCATCGCGCGGGCGGGCGCGTCGGCCACGCCGACCGGGGCCGGGATCTGCTCGACCGCCTTGTCCAGCAGGGCCTCCACACCGAGGCCGGTCTTGGCGGAGACCTTCAGCACGTCGTCGGGGTCGCAGCCGACGAGGTTGGCCAGCTCCTCGGCGAACTTCTCCGGCTGCGCGGCCGGCAGGTCGATCTTGTTGAGGACCGGGATGATCGTGAGGTCGTTCTCCATCGCCAGGTAGAGGTTGGCGAGGGTCTGGGCCTCGATGCCCTGGGCGGCGTCGACCAGGAGGATGGTCCCCTCACAGGCGGCGAGCGACCGCGAGACCTCATAGGTGAAGTCGACGTGTCCCGGGGTGTCGATCATGTTGAGGATGTGCGTGTTGCCCGGGTCGTGGGTCGGGGCCCACGGCAGGCGCACCGCCTGGGACTTGATCGTGATGCCGCGCTCGCGCTCGATGTCCATGCGGTCGAGGTACTGGGCGCGCATCTGCCGCTGCTCGACCACGCCGGTCAGCTGGAGCATCCGGTCGGCGAGCGTGGACTTGCCGTGGTCGATGTGCGCGATGATGCAGAAGTTGCGGATCAGCGCCGGGTCGGTACGGCTCGGCTCGGGCACATGGCTGGGGGTCGCGGGCACGCAGGGTCCTGATTCTTGAGGCGTCCGCATACGTGTGCTTGTCCGTCTGCGGTCTCGGGTCGCTCGGGTCGGATCTGTACGTAGTCTCCATGGTCCCATGTCCGGCCGGGACCATGGAGCGGGTACGGCCCGGACTCGGCGGCCACGACCGGTTTGGGGCACGCGAGGGGCCGCTGGTAGTGTGGGGGGCTGTGTCTCATGCCCTCTCAGCACGAGGCACCCCCAAGAAATCACCGGTTACGGGACCTTCGCGGCCCCGTGCCAGAACCTGAAAAGGCTCATTCGTGGCGAACATCAAGTCCCAGATCAAGCGGATCAAGACCAACGAGAAGGCCCGGCTGCGCAACAAGGCCGTCAAGTCCTCCCTGAAGACCGCGATCCGCAAGGCCCGTGAGGCCGCTGCCGCGGGTGACGTCGAGAAGGCCACCGAGTACCAGCGCGCTGCCGCGCGTCAGCTCGACAAGGCCGTCTCGAAGGGCGTCATCCACAAGAACCAGGCCGCCAACAAGAAGTCGGCGCTTGCTTCCCGGGTCGCGTCCCTCAAGGGCTGAACACCTTCCTTGATCTGACCGGATCCTGATTCCTCCGGAATCACCCGGGATCCGACTCGCCGGAGGGACCCAGGGCGGGCCCTCTCTCATCCGCCCCCGTCCGGCGCCCCGGATCCGCGCGCGGCCTGCGTTCGCCACGCGGGCGCGGATCCAATCAGCTTGAACCGCGAGGACCCCGGTGCCTCCCCTTCCCCAGAGGGGGCACCGGGGTCCTCGGCATGCGCTTCTTCGGCCCGCGAGGCCGTGGTGGCCGCGCTCCGGGGGCCGAGGGTCCCGGAGACTCGGGGCCGAACGGAAGATCCTGGGGCACGGACCGAACCGAAGGTCAGCGGCCTTGAGAACGGATCGGGCGGAAGGCCCCGGGCACGCCCCCGGGAACGGACCGGCCCGAAGACCGCGGGCGCGGCCCCGGGACGGACCGAGCCGGAAGCCTCGGGCGCGGCCTCGGAAGCACGCCGCACCCAAGACATGGGCGCGGCCCCGGGGACGGACCGGACGGAAGACCCGGGCGCGACCTCGGGAACGGACCGGACCGGAAACCCTGGGCGCGGCCTCGGAAGCGGATCGGACCAGACCGGACCGGACCGGAGATCCTAGGCGCGGCCCCGGGAACGGGCCGCGCGGGCGATCGTCACGACCGCCTTCTCCAGGGCGTACTCCGGATCGTCGCCGCCGCCCTTCACGCCCGCGTCCGCCTCGGCCACCGCGCGCAGCGCGACGGCCACCCCGTCGGGGGTCCAGCCGCGCATCTGCTGCCGGACCCGGTCGATCTTCCAGGGCGGCATGCCGAGTTCCCTGGCCAGGTCGGCGGGCCGGCCCCCACGCGCGGACGACAGTTTGCCGATCGCCCGCACTCCCTGTGCCAGCGCGCTGGTGATCAGCACCGGTGCCACACCCGTGGCGAGCGACCAGCGCAGCGCCTCCAGGGCCTCGGCGGCCCGTCCCTCGACGGCCCGGTCGGCGACGGTGAAGCTGGACGCCTCGGCCCGGCCCGTGTAGTAGCGGCCGACGACGGCCTCGTCGATCGTGCCCTCGATGTCGGCGACCAGTTGCGACACCGCCGACGCCAGCTCCCGCAGATCGCTGCCGATCGCGTCGACCAGCGCCTGGCACGCCTCGGGCGTGGCCGAACGCCCCAGGCCGCGGAACTCGCCCCGGACGAAGGCGAGCCGGTCGGCCGGCTTCGTCATCTTCGGGCAGGCCACCTCCCGCGCCCCCACCTTGCGCGCCGCGTCCAGCAGCCCCTTGCCCTTCGCCCCGCCCGCGTGCACCAGCACGAGCGTGATCTCCTCGGCGGGCGCGCCCAGATACGCCTTCACGTCCTTGACCGTGTCGGCCGACAGGTCCTGCGCATTGCGCACGACCACGACCTTGCGCTCGGCGAAGAGCGACGGACTGGTCAGTTCGGCGAGCGTGCCCGGCTGCAACTGGTCCGGGGTGAGGTCCCGTACGTCCGTGTCGGCGTCGGCGGCGCGGGCGGCGGCCACCACCTCCCGCACGGCACGGTCGAGCAGCAGGTCCTCCTGGCCCACGGCGAGCGTCACCGGGGCGAGGGGGTCGTCATTCGCAGTCTTCCTGGCCATCGCGTCAAGCATCCCACGGGCCACTGACAACAGGGTCCGACGCCCGGGTCCGCGAGCTTCCCGCCGCCCTGGCCTACGGCTCCTCCCGCCAGCCGTCCCACCGCGCCGCGAACTCGTCCAGTTCGGCGGGGTCCAGCCGCTCCTGCTCGTCGCGCAGGACGACGAGCCACTGGGCGTCCTCGGCGTCGTCCTCACCGGCCAGCGCGTCCCGTACGATCCGGGGCTCCTCGTCGGTTCCGAACCGTTCCCCGAGGGCTTCGGCGGCTTCCTCGGCGGCATCCCGGTCGGGCAGCACCAGCACATGTCTCACGTCACTCACGCGAGCCATTGTCCGGCACCGGGCGCGGGACCACGGCCCCCTTACCCGGCACGCGAGCACGGCCACCGGCGCCGGCGGCCGGTTCCCCTTCCCGCACCGGCCGTGGGATCAGCCCTTGGCCACGACCTGGATGTCCAGCTCGACCTCGATGGTGGGGCCGACCACCGCGATGCCGCGCGCCAGCATCGTCTGCCAGCTCACGGTGTAGTCGTCGCGGTGCAGTTCGGTGGTGGCCCGGCAGGCCGCCCGCACCTCGCCCTCCATGCCGTTGCCGAGCCCGAGGTACTCCGTGTCCAGCGTGACCGTACGGGTCACGCCGTGCAGGGACAGCGCGCCGGTGACGGCCCACCGGCCGCCGCCGCGGTGCGAGAACCGGTCACCGTAGAACTCCATGGTCGGGAAACGCGCGACGTCCAGGAAGTCGGCCGACCGCAGGTGGTCGTCGCGCATCCTGACGTTGGTGTCGATGGAGGCCGCGTCGATCACCACGTGCATGGCCGACCGCTCCATCTCCTCGGCGATCCGCACCACCCCGGCGAAGGAGTTGAACCGGCCGTGGATCCGCGCCAGCCCGATGTGCCGGGCGGTGAAACCGATCGAGGAATGGGTCGGCTCGATCTCCCAGTCGCCCGGCGGGGGCAGCTGCGGCGGCTGGGCGAGCTGAAGGGTCACGTCACCGAGAGAGGTGAGCGAGTCCGGTGCGACGGTCGCGGCGGCCCGGTAGGGCGTGTACCCCTCCGCGGACACCGCGAGCCGGTACTCCCCCGCCGGCACCGTCGCCACGAAGGACCCGAAGGGGTCCGTCCCGCCGCTGATCACCCTGCGCCCCGTGGTGTCGGTGACCGTGAGCTCCGCCTGCGGCACCGGCTGGCCGACCGGGTCGAGCACCCGGCAGCTCAGCACCCCCGCGCTCGGTGGGGTCTGCACCGCCGCCAGAGGACTCGTCCGTTGCACTCGCTTCGTCCGGCTTCCCAGCAAGCGGCCGATCATCTTCGACACCTTCTGCACTATGCGAGAACAGCTGTTATCAGAGTTCCATTCGATCACTGATGGGGCTTTCGAGGCAAAGCGGGATCACATCACGGGAAACCAGCGCATGTGCTGGGACTGCGCACGACTGACCCCGTGTTGCCCGAATTAGGCGGCCACGTCGGGGTTTCGCACAGCCGGCACACGGTCGAGGCCGATGCCGAACCGCTCCCGGTACACCGAGAGGGCTTCCTCGTCACAGGCCAGCTCCCGCACCTCACGCGTCCCGTCGGCCGCCGTATTGGTCAGTGTGCGACCGCTGAGGGTGATCCGCCCGCCGTCCTCGGTGAGCCTGGAGCACACCAGTGACCGCGTGAAGTGCGAGGCGGGCGAGGTGCTGTGCCACCACGCGCCGGCCACGAAGTCACCGAGGGCCCTGGGCCGCGTCTCCAGCCGGTACTGGGGACCGCCGTCGCGGACGACGTCCAGCTCGACGGCGGGGGCGGGGGCGCCGGCCGGCCCGCCGCCGGGGGCGCCCGCCGCGGGAGCCTCCACGATCACGAACGCGCCGCCCGGATCGGCCTGCTCACCCCGCTCCCCGAAGGCCAGCGGGAAGTGGCTGTGCGTTCCGAACCCCACGTCCGCCAGCCAGTCGCCGCCGTCCACCGACCGTACCCGCAGCGCGAGATGGTCGTACGGGATCCCGAGCCGCCCCTCCTTCCCGTGCACCCGCGCCGCCAGCGGCGTGACCTCGAACCCGAGCGCGCCGAGCAGCGCCCCGAACGCCCCGTTCAGTTCGTAGCAGAACCCGCCCCGGCGCGCGTCCACCACCTTGTCCAGCAGCGGCTCCTCCGCCAGCACGATCTCCTCGCCGAGGTGGATCGAGAGGTTCTCGAAGGGCACGGTCCGCAGGTGCCGCACGTGCAGTTCCCGCAGTGCGGCGCCGGTGGGCGAGGCCGGGCGCTCGGCCCCGATGCGGCGGAGGTAGGCGTCAACCTGTCTGTCGTCCATGGCCCCAGTCTCGCGCCAGGCCCGCGCCGTGCGGCCACCCGGTCCGTGGAAGGCGGGAGTCGGACGACAGGGCAGGCCGGCCGCCCGGGCTCAGCCGGTCGGGGTGCCCTGGTGGAAGTACATCCGCCAGCCCGTCTCCGTCAGACGCCACAGGGAGCTCCGCCATGCCCGGCGACCGGCGTGGCCGGCGAAGTACGTCAGGTGGACGACGCCCGGAGCGAGGACGGCCCCGGACATCTCGCTGACCTCGACCGCCGACTCCCCGCTCACCGAGCCGTCTCCCGTCACCTGAAGGATCGACACCCTGTCCCACCGGCGTCCGGAAGCGCCGATCTCGGTGAACTCGGGGTCCAGCAGCTCCAGAACACGGGCCGGGACCGCACGCACCTCGGGATCGAGAAGCCGCAGCTCCCCGTCGATGGCCGCTCGTACAGCCCGTTCGTTCTCGTCCGTCATGCGGAAACCCTACGGATCCCCCCTCCCCGGCGCCCGGTCCCCAGCGGCATCTCCGCCCTCACTCCCGCGTCACCGCGCGCAGCCCCGCCCCCTCCCCGGTCACCGCGAGCGCGCCGTCCCGGTCCGTGCGCAGCACCACCGCGCCCCCGGCGCGCAGCGCCGTGAGCGTGCGGGGAGCCGGATGCCCGTACGGGTTGTCCGCACCGCAGGAGATGAGCGCGAGACGCGGAGCCACCACCCGTATCAGATCCGGGTCCTGGTGGGCCGAGCCGTGGTGGGCGACCTTGAGCACGTCCACACCGGCCAGGCCCGTTACGGCCGCCGAGTGCAACAGCGCCTGCTGGGCCGCCGGTTCGAGGTCGCCCAGCAGCAACAGCCGCAGCCCGCCGGAACGCACCAGCAGCGTCACACTCGCGTCGTTGGGGCCGTCCGGCGCCGACGACGGTCGCGACGGAGGCCACAGCACCTGCCAGGCCAGCTCTCCGGCGCTCCGTTCCTCACCGGCGACGGCACGCGTGAGCGGGATGCCGTGCCGCGCCGCCTCCCTCCGGACGAACTCCGCCTGGTCCGCTGGTTCCTCGTAGCCGGTCGTCTCGATCGCGCCCACCGAGCGGCCCCGCAGCACACCGGTCAGGCCGGCCACGTGGTCGGCGTGGAAGTGGGTCAGCACCAGCAGCGGGACCCGGGTGACGCCGAGCGCGCTCAGACAGCGGTCCACCGGCTTCGGGTCGGGCCCGGCGTCCACCACCACAGCGGCGCCCGGACCCGCCGCGAGCACCGTGGCGTCGCCCTGTCCGACGTCGCACATCGCGAACCTCCAGCCCGGCGGCGGCCAGCCCGTGACCACCCGGGTCAGCGGCGGCGGCCGCACCATCACCAGCAGGAGCAGGGCCCCGCAGAGGCCGCACAGCCAGGGGTGTCCCAGCAGCCGCCGGCCCAGCGGCACGACCACCGCGGTGACCAGGCCCAGCAGCAGCGCCCCGGTCCAGCCGCCCGGCCAGTCCACTCCCCCGCCGGGCAGCGCCGCTCCGGTCCGGGCCACGTCCGCGAGCCATCCGGCGGGCCAACTCGCGCACCACGCGAGCACCTTGGCCACCGGCATGGTGACCGGCGCCGTCACCAGGGCCGCGAAGCCCAGCACCGTGGCGGGCGCGATCGCGACCTCGGCCAGCAGATTGCACGGCACCGCGACCAGGCTCACCCGAGCCGACAGCACCACGACGACCGGCGCGCACAGCGCCTGGGCGGCGGCCGCCGCGGCCAGCGCCTCGGCCGGACGGGCGGGCACCCGGCGCCGGCGCAGCGCCGCGCTCCAGCGGGGCGCGAGGGTGAGCAGGGCTCCGGTGGCCAGCACCGACAGCAGGAAGCCGTAACTGCGGGCCAGCCACGGGTCGTAGAGCACCAGCAGCAGCACCGTCGTCGCCAGGGCGGGAATCAGCGATCTGCGGCGTCCGGTCGCGAGGGCCAGCAGCGCGACGGCTCCGCAGGCCGCGGCCCGCAGCACACTCGGGTCGGGCCGGCACACGACGACGAACCCGAGGGTGAGCGCCCCTCCCAGCAGCGCGGTGGCCCGCAGCGGCAGCCCGAGTCCCGGTGCGAGGCCGCGGCGCTCCACGTGCTGGGCGAGGCCCGGCGGGCCGATGAGGAGGGCGAGGAGGATCGTGAGGTTGCTTCCGGAGACGGCCAGGGTGTGCGCGAGGTCGGTCTCCTTGAACGCCTCGTCCAGCTCGGGCGTGATTCGTGAGGTGTCTCCGACGACCAGTCCGGGCAGCAGTGCCCGGGCGTCCGCCGGCAGTCCGTCGGTCGCCGCGCGCAGCCCGGCGCGCAGCCGTCCGGCCAGTCGCTGCGCTCCCGACGGCCGCCCGACCACTTCGGGCGCCGCTCGGTCGCGGACCCGCAGCACCGCCGCGATCCGGTCGCCGCCCGACAGCGGCGGCGCCAGTCGGGCGGTCACTCTCAGCCTCGTGGACGGCAGCAGCCCGAGCCAGGGCGAGCGTCGCTCCCCGCCGCCCCGCGCCCCGGTGTCCCGGCCCCGGCGCGCGTCGGCGGGGACGAGGATCAGCACCGGCGCGCGGGTCGCCGCGGCCTCCGCTCCGCCCACCCGCTCGATCTGCCGTACCTCCGCGTCGATCAGCATGGAGGTGGGCGCCATGTGGTCGCCGCTGACGCGGGGCCGGCTGATCCGGGGGTCGGAGGTCAGCTCCACCTCGGCGGTCACCGTGGCGGACTCCCGTGCCAGCGCGGGCACCGGGCCGCGCCGCACGTCCGCCCCGTGCAGCCCCGCGGAGGCGGCGGCCGCCGCGGCGCCGAGCAGGGCGGCGGCGACGGTGGCGCGCGCCCAGGCCGCCGGTGCCCGCGCGGGCGCCTGGGCCGCTTCCGCCGGTTCTGTCCGCCGTGTGCCGGCCAGGTCCACGCGCCCAGTCGCTCCGGGCCGGGCGCCACGTCCTGCCCGGCGTCGTCGGCCGAGGAGGAGCACGGCGGCGGTGGCGAGGCACACGACGGCGAAGCCGGCCACCCATTCCGCGGGGGCGCTCAGCGCCAGGGCCGCCGTCGCCCAGGCGGCGAGCGCCGGCGGTACGAGTCGCAGGTCGGTGGGTCCCTCCTGCCGGGGATGGGCGGCGCCGAGCCGTCCGCCGGAGGCCGCGTGCACCGCCGGACGTGACCGGGCACCCCGCCCGGGGCGCCCGGAGCGGTGGCCGAGGTGCCCAGGGGGCGGACCGGAGTTCCCGGAGGCCGGGTCCGTGTGGACGGAGGCCGGGTCCGGGTGGGCGGGGGCGGGGGCGGGGTGGGCGGCTCCGGGATCGGGAGCCGGGGTGGTCGTCGGAGGCCGGTTCATGGCCTGACCAGGCTTCGCAGGTCGGCGAAACGGCGTTCGCCGATGCCGTTGACGTCGCGCAGTTGGTCCACCGAGCGGAAGCCGCCGTGCCGGGTCCGGTAGTCGACGATGTGCTGGGCCAGTACCGGACCCACACCGGGCAGGGTCTCCAACTGCTCGACGGTGGCGGTGTTGAGCGGAACCGGTGCCGTCGGACCGGCTCCCGCCCGGCCCGAACCGGCCGTGCCGCCGGCGGCCGCGCCCGCCGCGGGGGCTGCCGCCGGGGCGGGACCGCCGACGACGACCTGCTCGCCGTCCACGAGGAACCTGGCCCGGTTGAGAGCGTCGAGGTCGGTGCCGGGCCGTGCCCCGCCCGCCGCCCGCAGCGCGTCCGCGACCCGGGAGCCCGCCGGGAGACGGTGGATTCCCGGATGCCGGACCTCGCCGCTGACGTCCACGACGATCCCGGGGCCGGCCGGGCCGGTCCCGCCCGGTGCCGGCGGTGCGGCGTCGGGCGCCGCGTCCCCGGCCGGTTCCCGGTCCCGGTGGGGGACCACGGCATGGACGGCCCGCGGGGCCCGCACCGTCTCGGTTCGGCCGGTCCAGAAGTGCTGCACGGCGAAGACCGCGGCGAGGGCGAGCAGGGCGGTGAGCGCGACCACGTGCCTGCGCTCGAGTGCGCAGCGGGTCTGCAGCCACAACGGCATGCGGTCCCGCAGTGCGGCACCGGCCCGCTCACGCCAGTCCGATGCCGTCCGGTGGGTACCTTCCCGGCCGTCGTCGCCGCCCACGGCAGGCCCCGCGGCACTCCCGGCGGTCCCCATGGCACTCCGGGCGGGCAGCGCCGCACGGGCCCTGGCGGACAGCACCGCACCGGTCCCGGCAGACGGCCCGGCACCGGCCCCGGCGGACGACGGCTTGGCATCGGTCCTTCCTCGCGGGGGCGTCTCCGCCGCCATCGGGCGCCGGGCGGTTCGGCCCGCGTCCGCTGCCTCCGGGCGCGGGTCCGCCCCGTACGGGTCCGGTCGGGCCCACGACGGGCCGGGGCGCGGGGCGCGGGCCGGTGGCTCCGGGGGCGTGCCGGTGGGCTTCCGCTCCGCCGGCCGGGGTGGTCCGCTGCCCGACTCACCGACCCGACGGGCGGGTTCGACGGGCTCGGGGAACAGCGCGCGGGCGCGCCGGCGCAGTTCGTCGGCCGGGGCGGGCCGGTTCCGGCGGACGCTCCCCCGTGCGGCGGGCGGCCGTCGGTGGCGGGTGCGGCCGTCGGAGTCGGGGGCGCGGCCCGGTCCACTGGTGACGGTCGCGCGTGGGCGTGGTCGGAGTGCCATGTGCCGAGGATCGGGCAGTCGGGCCCCCCGGCGATGATCTTGGTCGGTTTCCGGGGACTACCGCCCGGTTGTGGACAACTCCGTCACCCGCACGGGTCATCGTGGTGAGACCACGACTCCCAGCAGCCCCGGGCCGGTGTGCGCCCCGATCACCGCTCCGACCTCGCTCACGTGCAGGTCGGCCAGTCCGGACACCCGCGCCCGGAGCCGGTCGGCGAGGGCCGACGCCCGCTCCGGGGCGGTGAGATGGTGGACGGCGATGTCGATGCCGGTCCCGCTCGCGTGCTCGGCCGCGATCTCCTCCAGGCGGGCGATCGCCCTGGACGCCGTCCTGACCTTCTCGAGGAGTTCGATCCGGCCGTCCTGCAACTGGAGGAGCGGCTTCACGGCGAGGGCGGAACCGAGCAGGGCCTGCGCGGCGCCGATACGGCCGCCGCGGCGCAGATAGTCGAGCGTGTCGACGTAGAAGTAGGCGGAGGTGTCCCCCGCGCGTTTCTCCGCGGCGGTGACCGCCTCGTCCACCGTGCCACCGCTCTCGGCCGTCGCGGCGGCGGCCAGGGCGCAGAAGCCGAGTGCCATGGCGACCATCCCGGTGTCCACGACCCGCACCGGCACCGGGGCCTCGCGCGCGGCGAGCACCGCGGCGTCGTACGTGCCGGACAGCTCCGCCGACAGGTGCAGGGAGACGATGCCGCTCGCGCCGGACTCCGCGATCCTGCGGTAGGTCTCGGCGAAGAGCTCGGGGCTGGGGCGCGAGGTGGTGACGGAGCGTCGCTTCTGCAGTGCCTGGGCCAGCGAGCGGGTGGAGATCTCGGTGCCCTCTTCGAGCGCCTGGTCGCCCAGGACCACGGTCAGTGGCACCGCGGTGATGCCGTGGCGCTCCATCGTCCGCGGCGGCAGGTAGGCCGTTGAATCGGTGACGATCGCGACATGGCGGGACATGAGCTGGAGGTTACCTGCCGTAGTGCCCGGTCGGCAGCCCAGCCCCTCTGACCGGGTGTTTCCTCGGCCGCGTCATGTGGTGCTCTCGGGCCGGGGCTTCTTCTGCCAGGAGTAGGCGGGGCGGCGGCCCGGCGGGGTGATGGCAGGCCGGACCGGCTCCTGCGCGCCGTCCGGCCGAGCGGCCTCGGGGCCGGTCCGCCGGTCCTCGCCGACGGTCGGCGGCCCGGACCACGGAGGGGGTTCGGACGGCGGCTGCGCCCCGGTCCAGTGACGCAGGGCGTCGGCCTCCACGTCGATCTGGGCACTCAGCGCGTCCAGGTCGTCGTCGGCGAAACGCCGGGCGCGGTCGCGGGCCGCCCAGCGCAGGGAGTCGGCCGACCGCGTGATGCGGCGGGTGCGTGCGCGCAGGGCCGGGAGCCGGGCGGCCAGGGTCGTGCGGTCCGGCTCCCCCTCCAGTCGCTTGAGCTCGTCGTCCAGCTCGTGCCCGTGCACGCTGAGGCGTTCGAACAGGGCGAGGGACTCCTTGAGGGACTCGTCCTCGGCCACGCCCGCGTGAAGGGCTTCCTGGGTGGCGCGCATCGAGGTGCGCAGGGTGAGTCGGAGTTCGGCCAGCTCGCCCGCCGGGCCGGGCTGGGCGAAGGACCTGGCCCGCAGGGTGTGCTCCTCCACCGTGCGGCGGGCCTGGCTGATGGTGCGGTCCACGCCGCGCTTGGCGGCGCCGACCGCTCTGACCGCGGCGTAGGCGCCGAGCGCCAGGCAGAGCACGAAGAGCAGGGCGAAGACGATGACGACTGCTTCCACGGCGCTCCTCCTCCAGCTCGGCGGCCCCGGCGGCGCCGCATCTCGACGGCGAAGCCGCTTCTCCACGGTAAACGCGACGGGCGGGTTCAGGGTTCCGGCAGAACCCCGAACCTGCCCGTAGGGGACTACCCGGAGGCGCTCACGCCCCGGCCGTCACGCCGTCGCGCGCCCCACGCGCGGTCACGCCGCCACCCTCGCGCCACGCCGTCTCCGTCACGCCTGCCCCTGGTGTACCGGCGCGGCGCGGGCACGGCGCTCCCGCGAGCCACGGCACGGCAGTCCCGCGCGGTCGCGTTCCGTCGTGTCAGGCCGGGACGATGTTCACCAGCTTCGGCGCCCGCACGATCACCTTGCGGATGCCCGCCCCGTCCAGCGCCGCGACGACCTTCTCGTCGGCCAGGGCCACCTTCTCCAGGTCCGCCTCGGTGATGGACGGCGAGACCTCCAGGCGCGCCTTGACCTTGCCCTTGATCTGCACGACGCAGGTCACCGTCTCGTCCACGACGTAGGCCGGGTCGGCGACCGGGAAGTCCTGGTGGACGACCGAGTCGGCGTGGCCCAGCTTGCGCCACAGCTCCTCGGCGACGTGCGGGGCCAGCGGGGCGACCATGAGCACCAGCCGCTCGGCGACCGGCCTCGGCACGGCGGCGCCCGTCTTGGTCAGGTGGTTGTTCAGCTCGGTGACCTTGGCGATGGCGGTGTTGAAGCGCAGGCCCTCGAGGTCCTGGCGGACGCCGTCGATCGCCTTGTGCAGCGCGCGCAGCGTCTCCTCGTCGGGCTCGGCGTCGGTGACGGTGACCTCGCCGGTGGTCTCGTCGACGATGTTGCGCCACAGCCGCTGCAGCAGCCGGAACTGGCCCACCACCGCGCGCGTGTCCCACGGCCGGGAGACGTCCAGCGGGCCCATCGCCATCTCGTACAGGCGCAGCGTGTCGGCGCCGTACTCGGCGCAGATCTCGTCCGGGGTGACGGCGTTCTTCAGGGACTTGCCCATCTTGCCCAGCAGCCGGGAGACCTTCTCGCCCTGGTAGTAGTAGGCGCCGTCGCGCTCCTCCACCTCGGCGGCCGGCACGGCGATGCCGCGGCTGTCGCGGTAGACGTAGGCCTGGATCATGCCCTGGTTGAACAGCTTGTGGAACGGCTCCGCGGAGGAGACGTGGCCCAGGTCGTACAGCACCTTGGACCAGAAGCGCGCGTACAGCAGGTGCAGCACGGCGTGCTCGGCGCCGCCGACGTACAGGTCGACGCCGCCGTGCGGCAGGCCCTCGCGCGGGCCCATCCAGTACTGCTCGATCTCCGGGTCGACCAGCTTCCGGTCGTTGTGCGGGTCCAGGTAGCGCAGCTCGTACCAGCAGGAACCGGCCCAGTTGGGCATGGTGTTGGTCTCGCGGCGGTACTTCTTCGGCCCGTCGCCCAGGTCCAGGGTGACGTGGACCCAGTCCTCGTTGCGGGACAGCGGCGTCTCGGGCTGGGTGTCCGCGTCGTCGGGGTCGAAGGTGCGCGGCGAGTAGTCCTCGACCTCCGGCAGCTCCAGGGGCAGCATCGACTCGGGCAGCGGGTGGGCGATGCCGTCCTCGTCGTAGACGATCGGGAAGGGCTCGCCCCAGTAGCGCTGGCGGCTGAACAGCCAGTCGCGCAGGCGGAAGTTGACGGTGCCCTCGCCGGTGCCGGTGCGCTCCAGCCACTCGGTGATGCGCGCCTTGGCCTCGACGACGCCCAGGCCGTCCAGGGAGACCTCGTCGTTGGCGGAGTCGATGATCTTCGCGTCGTACGACCCGAAGGCGTCCTCCCAGGTGGAGGTGTCGGTGCCGCGGCCGTCGGTCGGCTCCACGACGCAGCGGATCGGCAGCTCGAAGGCGCGCGCGAACTCGAAGTCGCGCTGGTCGCCCGCCGGGACGGCCATGATCGCGCCGGTGCCGTAGCCCATCAGCACGTAGTCGGCGATGAAGACCGGGATCTTCTCGCCGCTGACCGGGTTGGTGGCGTACGCGCCGATGAAGACGCCGGTCTTGTCCTTGGCCTCGGCCTGCCGCTCGACGTCGGACTTCGAGGCGGCCCGTGCCCGGTAGGCGGCGACGGCCTCGGCCGGGCTCGCGTGACCGCCGGTCCACACCTCGTGGGTGCCCTCCGGCCAGGCGGCGGGGGTGAACTTCTCCACCAGCGGGTGCTCGGGCGCCAGCACCATGTAGGTCGCGCCGAACAGGGTGTCCGGGCGGGTGGTGAAGACGGTGATGCGCTCGCCGTCGATCGGGAAGTCGACGCGGGCGCCCTCGGAGCGGCCGATCCAGTTGCGCTGCTGCAGCTTGATGGCCTCGGGCCAGTCCAGCTCCTCCAGGTCCTCCAGCAGCCGGTCGGCGTAGGCGGTGATGCGCATGTTCCACTGGCGCAGCTTGGCCTTGAAGACCGGGAAGTTGCCGCGCTCGGACCGGCCGTCGGCGGTGACCTCCTCGTTGGCCAGCACGGTGCCCAGGCCGGGGCACCAGTTGACGGGCGCGTCGGAGGCGTACGCCAGGCGGAACTCGCCCAGGACGTCGGCGCGCTCGGCGGCGGTCAGCTCGCCCCACGCACGGGTGTGCCCCGGTACCGCCCGCTCACCGGACTCGAACAGCTCGACCAGCTCGGAGATCGGGCGGGCCTTCTTGGCCTCCTCGTCGTACCAGGAGCCGAAGATCTGCAGGAAGATCCACTGGGTCCACTTGTAGTACTCCGGGTCGATCGTGGCGAACGACCGGCGCTTGTCGTGGCCCAGGCCCAGCCGGCGCAGCTGGGCCTTCATGTTCTCCATGTTGGCCTCGGTCGACACGCGCGGGTGCGTGCCGGTCTGCACGGCGTACTGCTCGGCGGGCAGCCCGAAGGCGTCGAAGCCCAGGGTGTGCAGGACGTTGTGGCCGGTCATCCGCTGGAACCGGGCGTACACATCGGTCGCGATGTAGCCCAGGGGGTGGCCGACGTGCAGGCCCGCACCGGAGGGGTACGGGAACATGTCCATGATGAACTTCTTGGGGCGTGCGACCAGCTCGGGGTCGCCGGCCAGGTCGCCCTTGGGATTCGGCGCCGCGTAGGTCCCGTCGGCGTCCCAGAAGTCCTGCCAGCGTGCCTCGATCTCGGCCGCCATGGCGGCCGTGTAGCGGTGCGGCGCCGCCTCCGCCGACGTGGCGGCGGTGGCGGCGGGGTTCGTCTCGCTCATGATCCTCAAAGCTCCATCGATCGTCTCTGCCAGCGGCTGCGACTTTCCGGAAATGAAAAAGCCCCTCGCACAGGAGGGGACGCCGCGCCGATTCCGACCAACCGATTCGCCCGGCGGTCGGGACTGATCAGCGCGGCTCGCTAAGCAGAAGGCGTACGGCACGCATGGCGTCAGGGTACCGCAGCCGTCGAGCGCGCCGCGACGGACCTCCGCCGGACCGTCGCCGGACCACTCCGGAGGGCGGCGGTCCGGTCGCGCCGGAGGCCCTTCAGCAGGTCGCCGGGAACGTCGAGCGACGCGGCGCCCGCTCGCACCCGGACGGCGCGGCGATGTTCCTGGAGTCGAGCGTCAGGGCGTTCGCCGAGGCGACGGCCGCCCAGGTACTCGGCGACGGCCGCGGACGTCCCGTGCGGGGCGTGCTGCCGCTCTCCGGAACAGGCAGGGGCCCGCGACGGACGTGCCCGGCGGCGCCGAGGCCGGGGAGGCCGGTCCGAGCCGCCGGAGGGTCCACGTCGACCGGACGCCGCAGCGGGGGCACGGCCTGTGCGCGGACATCCTCCCGGAGGTCCTCGAACCGGGCGCCGAGAGGTACCCGACGGTCGCGCAGGCGCGGGTGCCGCGCCATGCGGAGGCCACGGCCCCGCGCGCCGCCGCTCGGCGCCGGACGGCCCCGCGCGCCGCCGCTCGGCGCTGGACGGCCCCGCGCGCCGAGCGCCGCCGCGCGACGACGGCACTGCGCCCGAGGGCACCCGCTCCAAGGCCCCGGCCCGGAACCTGCCGGCCCTTCCTCCCGGCCACGGCCGCCGCTTCCCGGGCCGCTGAACACACCGCCGGCGGGCCGTCCACGTGGACGGCCCGCCGTTTCACCGCGCACCCCGGAACGACGAGGGCGGGCCATCCGATCGGATGACCCGCCCTCTACTACTGTGGAGCTAAGGAGAATTGAACTCCTGACCTCCTGCATGCCATGCAGGCGCTCTACCAACTGAGCTATAGCCCCTTGTGCCACGCGGTGGAACCGCGCTTTTTTGTCTCCGCCCGGTTTCCCCGGCGGCGACGCCAACATTACACGGTCGAGGGGGTGATCCACCAAATCGGTTTCCGATGTGCCCCGAATGACCGTTATTTCCCACTTCGATCGGCGGTCCCCGTTCCTCCGGGCCCCCGCGCAGCAGCTCGGCCGGGGTCCCAGGCGGGGCCCCGGCCGCGTCATGCCGTGACGAACGAGTAGAAACGCTTGAGGGTGCAGTGCTCCTCCAGGAGCCGGCCGTAGATCGGCTCGCCCTCCAGTTCGCGGTACGTCTCGATCGGGTCGCCTTTTATGATCAGCGCCCGCGCGCACTCCTCGCACCAGTACTGGTAGTCGGGGTTGACCGGTTCCATGTCGCGGACGATCGGCGTTCCGCTGCCGCACCAGTCGCACTTCCGCCTGTGTGCACCCATCGATCAGCTCCAGCTGTGGCCGCAGGCCGTGCACACGTACGACACCCCGCCGTTGTCGCCGAGGACTTGGGCCACGTGGCCGGAGCCGCAGGAGGGGCAGACGAGGCGGGTGACCGTGTTCCACGTCAACGCCGCGTCGAGGAGGTGACCGACCTCCTCGATGATGCTCGCAGGCATCGGTACTCCCTCCCGTCGGGCCGCGCCCCCTTCCGGCCGTTTGATTCTGCCACGGCCGGACCAATACGGTCAGCGACGCCTCGGTACCAGTCCGGCCACGACGCCCGCCTCGACCGTCCCGGCCAGCGCGTACACGCGAACCGGGAGCGCGGACGCCGAGGCGTGCGCTCTGGCACCCCGGGCGGATCGGCCGGTTCGGGATCGGCGCGCCGAAGGCCGCGCCCCCGGTCGGCCGTCCCGGCCGCGAGACGGCGGCGAGCGGTCCGGCGACGTCCGCCGCGCCCCCGGGCCGTACCCCGGCCGGCGCTCCGGTTCGACCGACGCTCCGGTCCGGCTGGGGCTGGGGCTGTGACACTCCGGGGCCAGAACGCGAGAATCCCGCCCCCTGAGGGGACGGGATTCTCGTCACCGATCTCTGACCACTCGACAGAGTGTCGATCAGTGGAGCTAAGGAGAATTGAACTCCTGACCTCCTGCATGCCATGCAGGCGCTCTACCAACTGAGCTATAGCCCCTTGCGCCACGCGGCCGGGCCGCCTGGTGTTCCGTCCCGCTCGGCGGGGCGAACAAGAAGAACTTTAGCCTGCGACCTGCCGGAAAGTGAAATCCGGGGTCCCGGGTGGCGCCGGGCGGCTCAGGTGTCGTCGCCGAGGACGGGCTCCGGCAGGGTGCCGGCGTTGTGCTCCAGCAGCCGCCAGCCACGGGCGCCCTCGCCGAGGACCGACCAGCAGCAGTTGGAGAGCCCGCCCAGGCTCTCCCAGTGCCGGGCCTCCAGGCCCAGCAGGCGTCCGATGGTGGTGCGGATGGTGCCGCCGTGGCTGACCACCACGAGGGTGCCGTCCTCGGGCAGCTTCTCGACGTGCCGCAGCACGACGGGAGCGGCACGGTCGGCGACCTCGGTCTCCAGTTCGCCGCCGCCGCGGCGCACCGGCTCGCCGCGCTTCCACGCGGCGTACTCCTCGCCGTGCCGGGCGATGATCTCCTCGTGCGTCAGCCCCTGCCAGACGCCCGCGTAGGTCTCCCGCAGGCCCTCGTCGCGGGCGACTTCGAGGCCGGTCAGGGCGGCCAGCTCGGCGGCCGTGCGGGCGGCCCGCTCCAGGTCGGAGGAGACGATCGCGTCGGGCTTCAGGGAGGCCAGCAGCCGGGCGGCGCGACGGGCCTGCCCGACACCGGTCTCGGTCAGCTCCACGTCCGTGG
The DNA here is from genome assembly GCF_043079345.1 of Streptomyces sp. NPDC015220. Lineage (NCBI taxonomy): Bacteria > Bacillati > Actinomycetota > Actinomycetes > Kitasatosporales > Streptomycetaceae > Streptomyces > Streptomyces sp. NPDC015220. Next base: position 719,235 of record NZ_JBIBUK010000001.1, read on the forward strand.
AGCCCTGGAAGCGGCGCTCCACGTTCCACGACGTCTGGCCGTGCCGCCACAGGATGACGCGGCGGCCCCGGCCCGGCGGCCGGCCGGTCCCCTCACCGGCGCCGCTCACCGCCACTCACCGTCCGCCTCCGCCGACTCCTCGGCGGCCTGCAGCTTGGCGTGCTCGGCGGCCTTGCCGCGGGTGGCCTTGGCGTCGGCGGGCAGGTCCAGCTCCGGGCAGTCCTTCCACAGCCGCTCCAGGGCGTAGAAGACGCGCTCCTCGCTGTGCTGGACGTGGACGACGATGTCGACGTAGTCGAGCAGGACCCAGCGGGCCTCGCGGTCGCCCTCACGACGCACCGGCTTGGCGCCGAGCTCCTTCAGGAGCCGCTCCTCGATCTCGTCGACGATCGACTTGACCTGGCGGTCGTTGGGTGCGGACGCCAGCAGGAAGGCATCCGTGATCGACAGGACGTCGCTGACGTCGTAGGCGATGATGTCGTGCGCGAGCTTGTCGGCGGCCGCCTGCGCGGCGGTGTTGATGAGCTCGATGGAGCGGTCGGTCGCGGTCACTACAAGGCTTTCCGTCGGCGGTCACTTGACACCAAGGGTCTCACGGACCGCCGAGGACACTTCACGTGATCGGCGGATCACCGCTACGACGAGGGCTTGTAGTCCTGGCCGAGGACGACCGAGACGTCGGCGTTGGAGGTGACCGTGCCCTTCGTCACGGAGCCGTCGGGCAGCCCGAGGGTCTTGGCGACCTCGGTGGCGTTCTGCTTGTCCCCGTCGTCGGCGTAGACGACCTGGGACGCGGACCGTACGTCGGACGCGGTGCCGGCCTCCAGGAAGGTGAAACCGCCGTTGAGCAGGACCACGCGGGCCTTCTCGGTGTCGTCCCTGGCGCCGGAGGCGTTCTGGACGGAGACGCGGACGGCCGATCCGGGGCCGGGGCTCTTGGCGGTGCCGCCCAGGACGTCCTTGACCACGCTGTCGCTGGTCTGCGCGCTCAGCGTGCCGTCGGCCCGGACGGGCAGCAGCGCCGACTTGTAGTCCCCGCCCTTGGCGAGGTCGGCGAGCTTGGCGAGGAAGGTCCCGAGGTCCTGGTCCGTGAGCGAGGGGTCGAGGATCTGCGCCAGCGACTGCACGGTGACGGTGGCCGCCTGCGGATCGGAGGAGATCTTGCGCAGCACGCCCTGCATCACCTGGCCGAACCGCTCGAGCTGGGCGTTCTGCCCCTCCCCCGGGGCACGGTAGGTGGCGTAGGCGACGGCCATCCGGCCGCTCAGGGTCTGGCCCCCGCCCCGGTGCACGAGGGGCGCGGCGCCCTTCTTCCTCGTGTCCGGGTCGGGGACGTCGGTGTCGGTGTCGACCTCGATGTTGCCGACCAGGTCGACGAGGTTCTGCAGATAGGGGGTGTCCAGACGCCAGGTGCCCTGGATGCTGGTGCCGAGGACGGTGTCGAGCTGGTCGCGGGTGCCGGAGGAGCCGTCGCCCTGGACCGACTTGGCGAGCGTCGTCGTGGAGCCGTCGTCGGCCGTCAGGGCGAGGGAGTTGGGCAGCAGGACGGTGGTGCCCTGCTTGGTGGTGGCGTTGTCGACGAGCAGGGCCGTGGAGGTGCCGCCCTTGGCCGTGTTGTGCAGGTGGACGACGATCACGTCGCGTTTCTGGGCGCCGCCCGCGGCGGTCGCGGCGCCGGTCCGGGAACCGGAGGACGACCCGGGCAGCTTCCCGGCGTACCAGAGGTAGCCGACGCCGCCGGCCACGACCAGGGCCAGCACGACGCCCAGGGCGACGATCCGGCTGCGGGCGCGGCGCCGGGCCTCCTCGCGGCGCTCGGTGCGGTTCTCGGTGAACTTCAGCCAGTCGATGACGTCCTCGGAGTCACCGCTGGGCTCCTCCACGAAGGCGAACTGCTCGGTGCGGTAATCCGGTTCCCCGGTCTCATGGTCCGCCGCCTCGTCCGCCGCCCGGCCGTCCGCCGCCGGGTGGCCGTCCGCCGTGCCGTCGGTCTCCGCCCGGCTGTCCGCGGCACGGCCCGTCCCGTCCGGGCCGGCGGTCTGCTCCGGGCCCGCCTGGTGCGGGATGTGGGCGGTCTGGTCGGCGAGCCGCGGCTGCCGGCCGTCGGCGGCGCCCTGCCCGTAGGGGTCGTACGGGGCGGCGGTCCCGTAGGGGCCGTAGGCGCCGTAGGGGTCGTACGTCTGGTGGGAGCCGTGCGAGCCGTGGGAGTGGACGCCGTAGGGGTCGTAGGCCGGGTCCTGCGTATGCCCGCCGGGGGTGTACCGGCCGGTGTCGTAGCCGTCGTGGACGGGCGGGGCGGGCTGCTGCGGTCCGCCCGCCGCGTACGGGTCGTAGCCGTAGGGCTGCTGCGTCTGCTGCCCGTGCTGTCCCTGCTGCCCGTACGCGTCGTACGTCTGCTGCGGGGTCTGCTGCGCGGGGACCTGCCGGTACACGGGCTGCCCGTACTCGTCGTAGCCGACGAGTTCGTAACCGTCGCCCCCGTACCCCGCGTCGTATCGGTCGTTCACCGGTGCCCCTCTCGGCTCACTCGCCGCGGTACAGCTCGCGCTTTGCGATATAGCGCACGACGCCGTCCGGCACCAGGTACCAGACGGGGTCGCCCTTGGCGACTCTCGCGCGGCAGTCCGTGGAGGAGATGGCGAGGGCCGGGACCTCGATGAGCGATACGCCGCCCTCGGGCAGGCCGGGGTCGCTCAGGTGGTGGCCGGGACGGGTGACGCCGATGAAGTGCGCGAGGGAGAAGAGTTCCGCCGAGTCGCGCCAGGTGAGGATCTGGGCGAGCGCGTCGGCGCCGGTGATGAAGAACAGGTCCGTGTCGGGGTTGAGGGCGCGCAGGTCGCGCAGGGTGTCGACGGTGTAGGTGGGGCCGCCGCGGTCGATGTCGATGCGGCTGACGGAGAACTGCGGGTTCTCCACGGTCGCGATGACCGTCATCAGGTAGCGGTCCTCGGCCAGCGAGACATGACGGTGGCTCTTCTGCCAGGGCTGGCCGGTGGGCACGAACACCACCTCGTCCAGGTGGAACTGCGCGGCGACCTCGCTGGCCGCCACGAGGTGCCCGTGGTGGATCGGGTCGAACGTTCCGCCCATGACGCCCAGGCGCCGCTTGCCCGGTGTCGAAGGGCCGCTGCCGGGCCCCTGCCGGGGGTGTTCCACCGAGTCACTCACCGGACCGGTAGGCATGTCCTGCTCTCCCATGCGTGCAGACCCTACCGGCCCGGCATGAGAGCTCCGTCCGGGAGATCATCGGGAGCGGCTCCCGGGCCCCGTCCGGGCCCCGGGCCGGTTCAGCGGTCCCGGTTGAAGCGGGTGGTGATCCACAGCAGGAGCAGGAGCACCAGGAGCGCGGCCCCGCCGGTCACCGCGGGGTTGAGACTTTCGTGGTTGCCGCCCTCGGCGAGGGTGACCAACGGGGCGGCGGCGCTGTTGAGGATCATCTTCGGCAGACCTATCCAGGTGTGGGCGGGATAAAGATGTGCGCCCATCGTATGCGCCCGCCCGCGCACCGCTCACGCCGACTCCGCCGTCGCGGCCGGCACGCGCCCGGGCGGGCTCGGCCGACGGGTTGCCGGGGAACCTTCCGGGTCGCTCAGTCGTCGTTCCGCTTGTAGCCGCGCAGCAGGAACCAGGCGGTGAGCACGCAGCCCAGCACCATCACGATCAGTACGACCCGGAGGAGGTCGCCCGATCCCTGGTGCTGGGCGGTGGCGCTCGCCGTCTCGACGAGCCGGGCGACTGCGGGGTGGTGCTCCATGGCTGGACTCCTTCGCTGTACTGCCCGTCCACGGTATCTCCGCCCGGGCCGGCTCCCGCTTCGGGGGCGCATCGGCGACACAGGCGTACACGACGTACACACGCACACGAAGACGCACATGGGGGATGAGATGTCCGACGACGGTCGCGCACAGAACGGGCACGAGCGGGCGCCGAGCCGGCGGCGCGCACGCTTCCCGGGGATCTCCTCGCGGGCGTACGAGCACCCGGCCGACCGTTCCGCCCTGGTGGCGCTGCGCAAGCTGAGCGGGTTCGACACGGTGTTCAAGGCGCTCAGCGGCCTGCTGCCCGAGCGCAGCCTCAGACTGCTGTTCCTGTCGGACTCGGTGCGCGTCTCGGACCAGCAGTTCGCGCATCTGAACGACATGCTGCTGGACGCCTGCTACATCCTGGACCTGGAAAAGGTCCCGCCGATGTACGTCAGCCAGGACCCGCAGCCGGGCGCGATGTGCGTCGGCATGGACGAGCCGATCATCGTCGTGACCACCGGCCTGGTGGAGCTGCTCGACGAGGAGGAGATGCGGGCGGTCATCGGCCACGAGGTGGGCCACGCCCTGTCCGGCCACGCGGTGTACCGCACGGTCCTGCTGTTCCTGACCAGCCTGGCGGTGCGGGTGGCCTGGATCCCGCTGGGCAGCCTGGCGATCACGGCGATCGTCACGGCGCTGCGCGAGTGGTTCCGCAAGTCGGAGCTGTCGGCGGACCGGGCGGGTCTGCTGGTCGGGCAGGACCCGCGGGCCTCCATGCGGGGCCTGATGAAGATCGCGGGCGGCAACCACCTGCACGAGATGAACGTGGACGCCTTCCTGCGCCAGGCCGAGGAGTACGAGGAGTCCGGCGACCTGCGCGACTCGGTGCTGAAGATCCTGAACGTGCTGCCCCGCACCCACCCCTTCGCCACGGTGCGGGCCGCCGAGCTGAAGAAGTGGTCGGAGTCCCGCGACTACCGGCGGATCCTCGACGGTCACTACCCCCGGCGCGACGAGGACAAGGACACCTCGGTCGGCGACTCCTTCCGGGAGTCGGCCACGCACTACGCCAACCATGTGAGGAGTTCGAAGGACCCGCTGATGAAGCTGGTCAGCGACCTCGCCGGCGGGGCCGGCGACCTGGGAGGACGGTTCCGGCGCGGCTTCGAGGGCTTCACCGGGTCGGCTCCGCCCAAGGACGGCGCGGACGACCGGGGACCGGGGGACGGCCCGGGGGACGACCCGCGGGCCGAGCCGCCGTCGGACGCTCCGTCGCGCGACCGCGACCAGGACTGACGCCGTCCTCGGCCCCGCCGCGGGAGCCCGGCGGCGACCGCGTCCGCTGCCAGGACCGGCGCTCCGGGGGCGTCACACGTCCGGCTGGGCGTCCGGCGCGAGGACGCCGCACAGGGCCGGCGCCCCGTCCGGCGCGTAGGGGTCCGTGACGGCGGGGCCGCCGGCCCGGGCGGCCTGGCCGGCCAGCAGCGGGTGGAAGCGGACCGTGACGTCCCCGGGGCAGGACAGCGGCCCGGCCTGGACGGTGGCGGCGACCAGCTGGACCTGGTGCAGCCGCAGGTCGTCGCGGTCGAAGCGGAACCGCAGCTCGCGCCGCACGGTGAACAGCGAGGCCGGCGTCCCGGCGGCGGAGCCGGCCGGCCTCAGCGCGTACACCAGGGTGGGGTCGGCCGTGACCTCCAGGGAGTCGGCGTCGGTCTCCACCACCCCCAGGCTCCCCCGCACCCGGATCCGCGGACCGGCCAGCTCGATCCGGGCCGGGTCGAAGCGGACGAGCCATCCGGTGGGCGCGTGCCGGCCGTCGGCGGCGGGGTGCGCGAGGCTCCGGTCGAACTGGTCGAGCTGGCCCGGGTCGACCAGCGAGCGGACGGCGTCGGTCTGTCCGCCGGTGAGCACCCGCGGCTCGAGGGAGGAGGCGACGACGTAGTCCCGCGCGTAGATCAGAGCGGCGACGACCTGGCTGTCCGAGAAGTGCGCGGTGCGCCGGTGGGCGGGCGGCGGGATGCCCTCGGCACCCACCTCGAAGGACGCTGCCCGGCTGTGCGCGTACAGGTACTCGGGATCGGCCGCTCCGGGCACCCTGCCCCGCGGGACCAGCGGGACGACGGTCATCCGCGGCGGTTCGACGGGCCGCTCGGCCCGGGTGTCCCGGTAGGGGGTCCGTACGCCCATGAAGACGGCGGTGGCGAAGGCGAGGGCGATCACCACGAGCAGCGCCAGCGCCTGCCTGGACAGTCCGCGCTCCGGGCGCCGGCGGCGGCGCACGGCGGGGGTGCGGTCGGTCATCCGCTCCCGCGCGGAGTACTCCTGGAGCCGGGCAGCGCGGACGAACGACTCGTCGAAGACGACGGACCGGTATTCGTCCTCCGCGCCCGAGGGGGCGCCCTCGGGGGGCCCTTCGGGCGGGTCTCCACGCCCTCCCATATATTCAGGGTGGGTCTCGTGGAGGACCGGTAAACGCCCTGCCGCACGCCAACTTCTGACGGCTTCTCACCGGGCGGCCGCGGCGTCAGGGGGTACGGGGAACCGCCGGTACGGGCGGCGGGGAGTGGCCCAAGGACGCGGCGGCGGCGCCGCCCTGTTCCGGGCCGGTGGTGGCGGTCGGCGGCGCCTGGTCACGGTTGCCGGAGGAACCGCCCCGGTAGACCGCCGCGAAGGCCAGCGCGACCATCCCGACGCCCATCACGAGGGCGAGCACCCAGGCGACGGGGCGGTGCCAGCGCACCTGCTTGCCGAACATGCCCGGGGCGCCGTAATAGCCGTCGCGGACGTCGGCGTCGTCCGGGTCGTCGAAGTCGTGTCCGGAGCCGAAGCCGGTCCGGTCGCGGCCGAAGCCGTCGTCGTAGCGCTCGCCTCTCGCGTGCGCGCGGCGGGCCTCGGCCTCGGCTCTGGCCTGTGCGGCCGCCAGGAGGCGTTCGACGGCGGTCGGCTCGTGGATCACGGCCGCCCGTACGAAGGCCTCGTCGAAGACCACGGAGGCGAACTCTTCGTCCGACACCCCGCGGTCGTGGTCGTCGTCGGGCTCCCAGCCGTCAGGGAACGGCGTGCCCCCCACGTCCTCCGGCACAGGACCAGAGTAGACCTGGGGGGTCAATTTGGGCAGACGGTATGGAAATTCATCCACCTGCTGAGACGCCTTTCAGGCCGGTGCCCACGGCCGCGTCCGGACCCGGCCGCGGGGCCGCCCGCTCAGCGCCGGACGTGCCCGTCGCCCGTGACGATGTACTTCGTGCTGGTCAGCTCGGGCAGGCCCATCGGACCGCGGGCGTGCAGCTTCTGCGTGGAGATGCCGATCTCCGCACCGAAGCCGAACTGGCCGCCGTCGGTGAAGCGCGTGGAGGCGTTCACGGCGACGGTGGTGGAGTCGACCAGCCGGGTGAAACGGCGGGCGGCCTGCTGCGAGCTGGTGACGATCGCCTCGGTGTGGCCGGAGGACCACAGCCGGATGTGGGCGACGGCCCGGTCCAGCGAGTCGACGACGGCGGCGGCGATGTCGTACGACAGGTATTCGGTGTCCCAGTCCTCCGGGGTGGCCTCGACGACCGTGGCCCGGGAGTCCTTGGCGTACGCCATCACCCGCTCGTCGGCGTGCACGGTGACCCCGGCGTCGGCGAGGGCGTCCAGGGCACGCGGCAGGAACTCGGCGGCGATGTCCTGGTGCACGAGGAGGGTCTCGGCGGCGTTGCAGACGCTGGGCCGCTGCGCCTTGGAGTTGATCAGGATGTCGACCGCCATGTCGAGGTCCGCCTGGGCGTCGACGTAGACGTGGCAGTTGCCGGTGCCGGTCTCGATCACCGGGACGGTGGACTCGTTCACGACGGTCTGGATCAGTGAGGCGCCGCCGCGCGGGATGAGCACGTCGACCAGGCCGCGGGCGCGCATCAGCTCGCGCACGCTGTCGCGGCTCTCGCCGGGCACCAGCTGCACGGCGTCGGCGGGCAGCCCGGCCCCGCCGACCGCGTCGCGGATCACCCGGACCAGGGCGGTGTTCGACTCGTAGGCGGAGGCCGAGCCGCGCAGCAGCACCGCGTTGCCGGACTTCAGGCACAGGGCGGCGGCGTCCACGGTGACGTTGGGGCGGGCCTCGTAGATGATGCCGACCACGCCGAGCGGGACGCGGACCTGGCGCAGGTCCAGGCCGTTGGGGAGGGTGGAGCCGCGGACCAGCTCGCCGACCGGGTCGGGCAGGGCCGCCACGTGGCGCACGTCGGCGGCGATGGCGCGGACCCGCTCCGGGGTGAGGGTGAGCCGGTCGACGATGGACTCGCCGGTGCCGGCCGCGCGGGCCTTGGCGACGTCCTTGGCGTTGGCCTCGACGATCTCGCCGGTACGGACCTCGAGGGCGTCCGCGACGGCGAGCAGCGCGTCGTCCTTCTCGGCGCGCGGCAGCGGCGCCAGGTCGGCGGCGGCTGCCTTGGCCCGGTAGGCGGCCTGGGCGACCGGGGACATCGAGTCGTACGGCGAGAGCGTGGTCATGTGGGAAGGGTAGTGCGCGGCACCGGGGCGTTCACCGGTCGTTCCACACCGCGAGACACCGCGAGCCGGGTCAAAAGGGATGGACGCCGACCGGGGTCGCCGGGGGCGGGCCGTAGCCCTCGGCGAGGCGCTGGTGGTAGGTGTCGCGGTCGACGACGTCCAGGCCGACGATCTCCCAGGGCGGCAGCCTGGCGCTCTGCCGGTGCTCGCCCCACAGGCGCAGGGCCACGGCGGCGGCGTCGTGCAGGTCGCGGGCCTCCTCCCAGTAGCGGACCTCCGCGTGGTCGTTCGCGTAGCGGCTGGTCAGCAGGAAGGGGTGGTCGTGGGCGAGCTGCTCCAGGCCGCGCCGGACCTCCTGCGGCGGGGCCTCGGCGCCGGCGACCCGCAGGGTGATGTGCCACAGCCGGGTCAGGTCCGCCGGGCGGGCACGCCCCTCGCGCGCCCGCTCCGCGGTGTGCGCCGCCGCCGGCCTGCCCGGGTCCCCGTCCGTCCCCGCGTCCGCCGCCTCGCGCTCCCTGTCGTAGCGGTCGCCGGCGGCCACGCTGGTCAGGGCGCGTTCCTCGCCGGCCGCGCGGGAGGCGGACCCGCCGGCACCACCGCGGGACGCCGCCGCCCCAGGGCGCACTCGTCTCACGACGGCCTCCTTCAGCGCTCGCGCGGAATGTGTCCCTCGGACAAAGTGCAGCAGCCCGCGCGGCTTCGCGGGGCGGTTTTGCGGAACGTCCACCGCCGGCGGCGCCCGGCCGTCCGGATGTTTCAGGCCATTACGGCTCCAGGACCACCAGGCCGTCCCGGTGTACGACCTCGCGTTCGTACGCCGGTCCCAGCTCGCGGGCGAGTTCGCGGGTGGAGCGGCCGATCAGCCGGGGGATCTCCTTGGCGTCGAAGTTGACGAGCCCGCGGGCCACCGCGCGTCCCCGGCCGTCGCGCAGCTCGACCGGGTCGCCCGCAGTGAACTCGCCCTCGACGGCCGCGATACCGGCCGGCAGCAGCGACTTGCGGCCCTCGACCACCGCGCGCACCGCGCCGTCGTCGAGGGTGAGCGAGCCCTGCGGGGTGGAGGCGTGCTGGAGCCACAGCAGCCGGTCGGCGGAGCGCTTGCCGGTGGGGTGGAAGTAGGTGCCGGTGTCGCCGCCGGACAAGGCGTCGGCGGCGTGGACGGCACTGGTGAGCACCACCGGGATGCCGGCGGCGGCGGCGATCCGGGCCGCTTCGACCTTGGTGACCATGCCGCCGGTGCCGACGCCGGCCTTGCCCGCGCTGCCGATCTCGACGCCGGCCAGGTCGGCGGGGCCGCGCACCTCGGCTATCCGCGAGGTGCCGGGCCTGCTGGGGTCGCCGTCGTAGACGCCGTCCACGTCGGAGAGGAGCACGAGCAGGTCGGCGTGGACGAGGTGGGCGACGAGGGCGGCGAGGCGGTCGTTGTCGCCGAAGCGGATCTCGTCGGTGGCGACGGTGTCGTTCTCGTTGACGACGGGCAGCGCGCCCATCGCGAGCAGCTTGTCGAGGGTGCGGGAGGCGTTGCGGTGGTGGGCGCGGCGGCTGGTGTCGTCGCCGGTGAGCAGCACCTGGCCGACGCGGATGCCGTAGCGGGCGAAGGAGGCGGTGTAGCGGGCCACGAGCAGGCCCTGGCCGACGCTGGCCGCGGCCTGCTGGCGGGCGAGGTCCTTGGGCCGGCGGCGCAGGCCCAGCGGGGCGAGCCCGGCGGCGATGGCGCCGGAGGAGACCAGGACGATCTCCCTCTCCCCTCCGCCCGCCCGTCTCCCGCCACCGCCCTCGGCCGAGGCCCCGCGGGTCGCCCCTTCGTTCCGGCTCTTGGCGAGTACGTCCACGAGCGCGTCCACGCGGTCGGCGTCCAGGCCGCCGGAGGCGGTGGTCAGCGACGAGGAACCCACCTTGACGACGATCCTGCGGGCCTCGATCACCGGCCGCCTGACCGCCGCCTCACCCTGCCTTGCCCCTGCCACCTTGCTGTCCGTCTCCTCACGCCGGTTCGGCCGCACGCCGGTGTTCACCTACCGAATCTATGGGACGCGAGCTGGTCACCGCGCGGTCATTCCACTAAGCGGACGGATGGCACGGCAGGCGCCGGACCGGCCAGGGCCCGTCGGTCTCCGGGAATTAGCGAGCCGGCCGGCGGGATCCGCCGAGGGCTGCGTCCTGAAACGGGCGCGCCCATCGGAGCGGACCGCAGGGGTCCTGCGCGTGCGAGGGCGGTGGAAACGTTGATCGCGACCCCGCTGGGGCCGGTGGTGCCGTTCCGCGGGATTCGCCGGCGTTCCCCGGAGTTCGGCGACGGCTGTCGTCGGTGGTGAACAGCGGGCGCCGGGCGATCGTGTCGTGCGGTGCGGTCCCTCCCGGGGCGGGACGGGACCGACGCGGCGCAACGGACCGGGGCCGACGCGCCGTGAGCCGGGGCTGCCGTGGCGCATTGCCCGGGAAGAACAGGCCTTCGGTCGGCGTCGGCCTCCTCTGCCATGAACCCGATCTCACCGACGACCGGGTTCCGCTCCCCGTGGTCGAGGGCTGGTTCGCCATTCCTGGATTTCCCATGGGGGCATGCGAGAACGTGCGGGTGCGGCGTCGTGGCCGACGCCCTTCTTGACGAGCGGGCCGCAGTTTTCGGCCGCCGTGGAGAGAAAAGGCGCCAAGGAGTCGCGGTGAGCACACAAACACCGGACGGACACGCCGTGCTCACGGCCGACGGGCCTGGGGCATCCGGACCGGCAGACCGTCCGGGGCGGAGATCACCTGGGCGCCGCCCCGGTGTCGTCCGCGCTCGTTCGCTGGGCCGCGGGACGACACCCGGCATCGGTGCCCCGCCCACGGGCAGGAATCCCGCGTCCGACGAGCGGAAAGAGCCAGCCAGGATGTTGACGCCCCGTCACGTCTGATCGAGGCCGGCGAGGGCCGAAGCCCCACGGCCCGGCCCTCACCTCCGTCCCGTCTCGGACGTTGCGCCCCCTTGCGCACCCCTATCGACGCAGACGCCTCTTTTTCATTCCCCTGATGAATCTCCTGACCTTTTCACACCCTTCGCGCGGAGGTGCACAGCCATTTCGGAACAACTCCGACGGCAGTCGGTTCACCCGCCATTTTTCAAGATCATCCCAATTTAACTAGATGGACATGTGAAGGAACTGCTGCTTACATAAGGCGAGTTGACGAATATTTCGGCGCACTCCCCAGGGGAGTCGCGTCCAATTCAGCATGCCGTTGGGTGCTCGATTAGCCGTTCAGATCGCATTAGTAGTCAGGGAATGTATTGAGGCTCATCGCTCGAACAGGAATGGCTGCATGCATAGCCGCGGCCACAGTCGCCGCCGTGGCCTGGTCCGCCTCCTCCGCACCGGCCGAAGCGAATCCGCCCGCGCCCGCCACCGTCGCCGCCGACGCACCCGGCTACGCCGTCGAGGACTTCGACTACCCCGGCGCCGACAGGGTCCTGCAGGAGAAGGGCATCGTGCTCAAGCGGGGCGACGGCCACATCGTCCTGGCCCAGTGCGGCAGCGAGAACGGCCTGATGGACATCTGGGCGCGCTACCGCAACGGCGACCACATCTGCTTCCGCGTCACCGGAGACAGCGGGTACCTGAGCCTGGAGATCCCGGCCGTCTACGGCATCACCGGCGCCGCGGGCCAGTCCGCCGACGTCACGATGACCGTCGACGACGAGACGACGCACTACAACGTCCCCGCGGGCAGCATGACGGCCGTGGGCGAGAACGCCGACCCCGACGGCCGCGACCACACCCTCGTCGAGATCTCCACCCACAAGTAGCCCCCGTCGCCCCGCAGGAGGAGCCCTCCATGCACCACTGCCCACACGAGACGACCGGGCCCGCTCGCCGCACTCACTGCTGCCGTCTTCGCCATCTCGTCCCAGACGGTTGAACCGCTCTGGAGTCACCTCCCGTATGGGTGACTTCATCGTTCGCCCGGACATCGGCCCTGGCGCCCGGAGCGGTTCCGTCGCGCTGGTGGACGTCCATGGGGTACTGACCACGAGGAGCCGCTTCGCCGGCGAACCCGCCCGCGGCCCCGACCTCACCGTCATCTCCGGGAACGGTCGACTCGGCTTCCGTGCCGTCGAGTCGGACGGCGCGTTCGGCATCGCCGAGAACACGTGGACCGTGGCCGGACCGGGGGCGGCCGCAGCGCCCTGATGCCCGGTGGCGTCAACGGCGGTGGCACGGCCGGCATCGCCGTCGGCAGCGCAGGATCCCGTACCTCCGCTCCGACGACGACACGTACGAGGTCAGCACCCGCGGGGGCATGTGGCCGGAGATCGGCCCGAGCTCCCACGCCACGTGTGCTCCGCGGCGGTCACGGCTCGTCGACCGCCACGGTCTCACGGCAGTTCCGAATTCCCTTCCATTCATCTCATCTCCGCTGCCGGCTGCGCCCGCGCCCCTTCCCGGGCGGCCGCCGCCTGCCGCCGACCGATCGGGACTCGAATCTTGAACACGACGTACTGGAGCAGACGCCGCATCCTGACCGTGGCCGCCGCCACGACGGCAGCCACGGCCCTCCCCCTCGCCAACACCGCCAGGGTCTTCGCGGCGACGGCCGACTCCGGCGACACCCCGAACCTCCCGTCGCTCCCGGAGACCCCCCGCGCCAAGGCCGTCACCGCGTGGCAGTGCGGAGGCAAGGCAACCCGGGCCGCCGCGGCCGCCGCCCTCGTCGGCACCGACGCGGATGTCGAGGAGTTCATCGCCACGGGGCTGCCCGCCGCCATCGCCGAAGACAACCGTGTCGCCCTCTTCAGGTCGCTCGCTCTGTCCGGGAGGAGCACGACGGCCGAGGTCTCCCGCGTCCTGACCGCCGGGGACACCGAGATCGCGGCCTTCCTCGCCGGCGGGTACAAGGCGGTCCACCAGGAGGACATGAGCGCCCTCACCTTCGCGCTGAAGGCCCAAGGCGGCAAGAGCGTGCAGGCCGCGGCCGACGCCGCGCTGAAGGACGGCTCCGGCGACGCACTGCTGAAGTTCATCACCGACACGCAGTTCACCGCGCGCTTCGAGGACGAGACCTCAGAGGTGTTCAAGATCCTCAACGGCGCCGGACCCGAGCTGGCGAAGTACGCGCAGCGCGCTCTGGCAGACGGTGGCGCGGACGCCATCCGCTGGTTCCTCGAGATCGGGCAGAACATCGCCCGGGCCCGCGACGACGAGGCCGCGACCATCGAGCAGCTCGTCGCGGTGACCGTACGACAGTCCAAGCGCGCCCAGTTGGCGACGGAGAAGGCGAAGGAGGAGTCGGACAAGGCGAAGGAGGCCGCCGCCGAGGCCAAGAAGGCCGCGCAGGAAGCCGCCGCCGAAGCACAGGCCGCCAAGAACGACGTGGCCAAGACCGCGGCCGCCGCCCGCAAGGCAGCAAGCGCCGCCAAGGGCGCGGCCAACGCCGCGGCCACCGCCATCTCCGCCTCCTACGCCGCCCAGACCGCGTCCCGCAAGGCCGCCTGGGCCGCCCATGCCGCGACCTCCGCCGCGGCCACGGCCGCGCACGCCGCGTCCGCGGCCTACCAGGCCGCCATGGCCGCGTCCAAGGACGCGGCCCAGACGGCGGCCGCGAAGAACGCGGCGATCGCGGCCCGCAACGCCGCGGCCAAGGCACGTTCGGCCGCGGCGGCGGCGGGCCAGGCGAAGATCGCCTGTGACCAGTCGATAGCGGCCGGCGCCTCGGCCGCGGCCGCCGCACGTGACGCCGCGGCCGCCGCCAACGCCTCGGCCACCGCCGCCAGCGCCGCCGGCGCGGCCCAGTCGGAGGCCGCCGCCGCCCGGGCCGCCGCCGCCGAGGCGGACGCTCAGGCAGCACGTGCCACCCGCGCCGCCGCCGCGGCGCAGTCCCTCGCCAACACCGCGGCGGCCGCCGCCGCGGCCGCCCGCGACGCGGCCAACTCAGCGGCCGACCACGCGGACAAGGCGGCGGCCGCCGCCGACGAAGCCGTGAAAGCAGCGGGCAAGGCCGTCGACTTCGCCAACAACGCGACCAATTGGGCCGCCGACGCCCAGAAGGCGGCCGACGCCGCGGTCAAGGCCGTCCTGGACGCGCAGGACGTGGAGAAGAAGGCGCGCGACGCGGAACTCGCCAAGCTCGACGAGTACGCCGAACAGGGCAAGGCGGAAGCAGCCGCGCTCGCCGTGCTCGAGCAGCAGGACCTCGAGAAGTCCCGCAACCAGCTGACTCAACAGCAGGCCACCGACTCGGCCACGCTGGACCTGATCGCGGCCGCGGAGAAGGCGTTCGCGGCCGGCGACCACCCGACCGCCGTCGAACACGGCCGCAAGGCGTGCTTCAGCCTGCTGTCGTCGCACGGCACCTGGACCCGCGAGGCCGCGGCGTTCGCGCTCGCCGCCGGTGAGGAGTCGGTCCTGAACTGGATCGACACCGACCGGACCATCGCGCAGAAGCAGGACGACCGCGAGACGGTTCTGTTCATCAGCCAGGTGTCCACGGCCAATGTGGCGAGCGCGGCGCAGGTGGCGCTGGAGTCCTCGAACGAGAGCGCTCCCGCCGCGTTCCTCACCACCGGCGCGATCGAAGCGGCCAGGGAAGACCAGACCGTGGCGATCTTCCGGATCCTCGGCCAGAACCCCGGCAAGGCGGTCAAGCAGGCGGCGACGGACGCCCTCAACGACGGCTCCGCCAAGGCCGTGCACGACTTCTTCGCCGTGAAGTACGGGCCGGCGCTGGCGGAGGACGACAACGTAGCGGTCTTCTCGACCATCGACTCCGCGGGTCCGTACACCAAGATGGCGGCGACCGTGGCGCTGCAGGGACCGACCTGGATGCGGCGCAACTTCGTCACCACCGTGTACCCCCGGATGCTGCAGCTCGACGCGGACTCCGCCGCCCACATCGCGGCGATGCAGGCCCTGCTCAGCCACGCCGCAAAGCTGGCCCAGGACGCGACGACGAACGCGGCGTACGCGCAGAAGGTGGCGGCGGAGGCCCGCAAGGCGGCGGAAGACGCGCAGAAATGGGCCACGGCCGCAACGAACTCCGCCAACCAGGCCGCCACGTACAAGAAACAGGCGGACGCCAACGCGGACGCCGCGGAGAAGTCCGCGCAGGACGCCCAGGCCTACGCCGACAAGGCGAAGAACGCGGCTCTCAGCGCCCGCGCCGCCGCCAGGCGCGCCAACTACTCCGCCAACCAGGCGACCGCTGCCGCAGCCGCGGCGACGGTGTCCGCCAACAGCGCTCAGGCCTCGGCCAACGCCGCCGCCGCCTCGGCCGCCCAGGCGGGCAAGGACGCCACGGAAGCGGCGGCGGCCGCCTCCCAGGCGAAGCAGATCGCCGCCACGAAGCGCAGGCAGGAGCAGGCGGAAGCGGCCAAGAAGGCCGCGGAGGCAGCGGCGAAGGCCCAGCAGAACGGCGTCGACCAAGCCGACAACGGCGACAGTGACGGGACGAAGGCGCCGGGCACGTTCCTCGGCGCCGACAAGGACCAGTGGCGCGACTACGCCGACATGCTCGGCACCATCTCCACGTACGCGGGCTACGCCGCCGTTCTCGGTCTCTTGGTCCCGCCGCCGTTCGGCGAGGCCATTTACTCGATCGCCGGAGGCGTCTCCCTGGTCACGGGTGTGGCCAGCACCGTCATCTACGGCTTCACCGACGGTATCGGCTCCGAGGCATTCCTCACCTCGGCGTTCGGCGTCGCCGTCGGTGTCTTCACCACCGGCCTTCCGTGGGGCAAGTTCGGGGGCACGGTCGGCGCCATCGACGACGCCTTCCGCGGATTCGAAGGGGGTGTCATGTCAGTGGGCGTCCAGGCTCAACGACTTGGCGCGGCGGTCCTGTCGCCGGCCACCGGCACCATCGTCAGTGCCGGAAAGGCCGTGGGCGGTGCCATCAGCGATACCTGGCACGACCTGACGCCGTGGTGATCAGCGGGTGATGCCCTCCGGGGCGGAATATCAGCGTTCCGAAGAAAATCACGTCGTGTTCCGCCCCGGGAGGGCCCGCGATCATGTCTCGCCATCCGACCACGGACGACTGGGTCCTCATCGCCGCCGGCGTGACCGTTGTCTACCTGGTCGCGACTCGCTGGTGCATGCCGACGCCGGAAGCAAAGCGTCGAATATCCTTCGCTCCGCCGGCCGGCTGCGTCTTCCTCGTGCCCACCGCCGTGGTGAAAGGGTACTCCGTCTCCTTCACACTGTTTTTGTACAGTTGCGTCCTGTTGACGATCGTCATCATTTTGGTGCCGGTCAGGAAAAGGGTCGCGGCCGACATCCTGGAACAGGAGCGGAATCCTTGGGTGAAGGTGCACGTCAACACCGCTACTTTGTGGTGGATCGGACTGTCGTTCGTGGGCTGCACCGCGGCGATGCTCTACCTCCGGCAATTCGTTGAGTAGCCGGCGGAAGGTGTGGTGTACATCCGTACCTCGGCCGTACACCACGCCTTCGGCGTCCCACCGGCAACCACCGGACCGAGCCGTTGCCGGGGCGATCAGCGACAACGGGCGGTCCTGTCATGCGCCGCAACCCTTCTCGGGACGAAACCGGGAACAACTGCAACGGGATTCGATGCGCCCGCCGAACTCTGGATGTCAATCCCGGCCATACCAGGTGGACACCCGAACGAAGCACTGCTTGTATAAAGCCGGTTGGCAAATACTTCGACGCACCTCATAGGGGAGTCGCGTCCGATTCCGCATGCCAGGAGACTGACATCTGATTCCGTATTCCATCGGACACTCAATTCCCTCCTCGAAGACTCTTCAGCAGTAAGGAAATGTGTTGAGGCTCATCGCTCGAACAGGAATGGCTGCATGCATAGCCGCGGCCACGGTCGCCGCCGTGGCCTGGTCCGCCTCCTCCGCACCGGCCGAAGCGAATCCGCCCGCGCCCGCCACCGTCGCCGCCGACGCACCCGGCTACGCCGTCGAGGACTTCGACTACCCCGGCGCCGACAGGGTCCTGCAGGAGAAGGGCATCGTGCTCAAGCGGGGCGACGGCCACATCGTCCTGGCCCAGTGCGGCAGCGAGAACGGCCTGATGGACATCTGGGCGCGCTACCGCAACGGCGACCACATCTGCTTCCGCGTCACCGGAGACAGCGGGTACCTGAGCCTGGAGATCCCGGCCGTCTACGGCATCACCGGCGCCGCGGGCCAGTCCGCCGACGTCACGATGACCGTCGACGACGAGACGACGCACTACAACGTCCCCGCGGGCAGCATGACGGCCGTGGGCGAGAACGCCGACCCCGACGGCCGCGACCACACCCTCGTCGAGATCTCCACCCACAAGTAGCCCCGCTCCCGCACGCTCCGCCGGCCCCCGGAGCCACCCGCCCCCGGCACGGCGGACCCCAAGTCGAGGAATCACTTCATGCCACGCACAAGACACGTACGTCGCACCGCGCTCGCCGCCGCACTCGTCGCCCTGCCGGCCGCCCTGTGCGCCGCGCCCACTCCCGCGTCCGCCACCACCGGCCCCGCCGCCGACAGTTACGCCTTCACCGCGCGCATCGACATCGGCGACGGCGAACGTACCTGCTCCGGCGCTCTGGTGGATCCCCGGTGGGTCGTCACCGCGGCTTCCTGCTTCGTGGACGACCCGGCCTCCGGCGCCGTCCCCGCGGCCGGGAAGCCCGCCAAGACCACCAAGGTCACGGTCGGTCGCACCGACCTCACCACCACGGCCGGCCTGGTCACCGACGTCACCGAACTGGTCCCCTTCCAGGGGCGCGACCTGGTGATGGCGCGCCTGGCGCAGCCGACCACGGGCATCACCCCGGTGTCCTTCTCCACCACTCCGCCCGCCGCGGGTGAAACCCTCAAGGCCGTCGGTTTCGGCCGCACCAAGACGGAGTGGTCGCCGCTCAAGCAGCACACCGGCACCTTCACCGTCGACGCCGCCGAGGACGGCCGGGTGTCCATCACCGGACAGAACGGCGACGCCGTCTGCGCCGGTGACGCCGGCGGCCCCCTGATCCGCGAGACGAACGGCAAGGCCGAGCTGGTCGCCGTCAACAGCCGATCCTGGCAGGGCGGATGCTGGGGCCAGGACCCGGCCGAGACCCGTACCGGCGCCCTGTCCGCACGTGTCGACGACAGCGCGGTCCAGACATGGGCCAAGGAGGCACGGGAGCGGCTGCGCGAGGTCGTGTACGCGGCCGACGTCAACGGGGACGGACGGAGCGACCTCATCGTCCTGGGTGCGGACGGCGAGATCACCGTGCGCACCGCCAAGAGCGGCAGGATCGTCGTGCAGCCGGGCAGCCCGCTCTACCGGTTCAACGAAGGCGTTCACTGGAGCTCCGGCTGGAGCAACTTCCTCGGCCAGGAGGGCAAGGGACGCCTCTACTTCGCCGACGTCACCGGCGACGGCAAGGCCGACCTGATCGTGC
>NZ_JBIBUK010000001.1:737934-1062731 GCF_043079345.1 Streptomyces sp. NPDC015220
ACAGCACCGACGGCAAGATCGCCGTACGCACCAACATGGGCACCTACTGGAACGGCGGCACCGACTGGAGCTCCGGCTGGAGCAACTTCCTCGGCCAGGAGGGCAAGGGACGCCTCTACTTCGCCGACGTCACCGGCGACGGCAAGGCCGACCTGATCGTGCACAGCACCGACGGCAAGATCGCCGTACGCACCAACATGGGCACCTACTGGAACGGCGGCACCGACTGGAGCTCCGGCTGGAGCAACTTCCTCGGCCGCCCCAAGGGCGAGCTTCTCTTCGCCGACCTGGACAACGACGCCAAGGCCGACCTGTGGGTGCACAGCACCGACGGGAAGATGGCCGTGCGCACCAACATGGGCACCTACTGGCAGATCGAGGGCGGAGACGACTGGGTCTAGTGCCGCGACGGGCGACGTTCGCCCGTCGCCGCGCCCGGCACGCCGCCCCCGGGCTCTTCGAGCAGGGGGCGCGCCCGGGGACCACGCACCGGTCGCCGTTCTCTCACGGGCCGACGGTGCCCGCCGCGGAACTGGCCGCCCGAGCCGTGCCGCGCGGCTCTGCCGGCAGCGCGGCCACTGAGGAGGGCCCGCCCCCTCGCCCGCGCCCTCTCATGGCCTTGGCCATGGGAGGGCCGACGCGCGCGCCGCGCTGCCGCGGTTCGGCGAGCACCCGGCACGGGCTCAGCCGTGCCGGTGGCGCCAGCCCTGCCAGGCGGAGTCGATCATGTCGTCCAGGCCGTGGCGGGCGCTCCAGCCCAGTTCCGCGCGGATGCGGTCGGCGGAGGCCACGACGCGCGCCGGGTCGCCGGGGCGGCGTTCGGTCACCTCGGGGGTGACGCCCTCGTTGCCGGTCGTCTTGAGGATGCGGTCCACCATCTCGCGGACCGAGCTCCCCTCGCCCCTGCCGATGTTGAGGACGAGCGAGGTGCCCTCGGAGGCGTCGGTGAGGCGGCGGGCCGCCGCCAGGTGGGCGGAGGCGATGTCCTGGACGTGGATGTAGTCGCGTACGCAGGTGCCGTCCGGTGTGGCGTAGTCGTCACCGAAGACGCGGGGCGGCTCCCCGGCCTCCAGGCGCTCGAACACCATGGGGATGAGGTTGAAGACGCCCGCGTCGGACAGTTCGGGCGCGGCGGCCCCGGCGACGTTGAAGTAGCGCAGGGCGGCGGCCCGCAGCCCGTGGGCCTTCGCGGCGGCGGCGATCAGCCACTCCCCGATCAGCTTGGTCTCGCCGTAGGGGCTCATGGGCGCGCACGGGGTGTCCTCGGTGACGAGGGCCACGTCGGGCATGCCGTAGACGGCGGCGGAGGAGGAGAAGACGAGCCGGCCGACGCCGGTCGCGGCCATCGCCTCCAGGAGCGTCTGGAGTCCGGTGACGTTCTCCCGGTAGTAGTGGAGGGGCCGCTCGACCGACTCCCCCACCTGCTTCTTGGCCGCGATGTGCACCACGCCGGTCACGGCGTGCTCGCGCAGCGTCCGCTCCAGCAGGTCGGCGTCCAGGACGGTGCCCTCGACCAGGGGCACACCGGCGGGCACCCGGTCGGCGCTGCCGGTCGACAGGTCGTCGTAGACGACGACGTCCTCGCCGCCCTCGGTCATGGCGCGCACCACATGCGCGCCGATGTACCCGGCGCCGCCCGTGACCAGCCAGCTCATCCTCGTGCCTCCTCGGTCCGTGTCACATCCGTGTCACACCTGGAACCAGCCTTGTTGATGCCCGGCGGAAAATCGAGTCCGACATATGGGTGCAACCGCCGACAAGACGGGCGGGGATGAGCGTGAGGAAGTCCCCCACTCGCCGGGAAAGACGCGATTGCGGCCGCCCTGCGGAGATTCCGGGCACAGGTTGACCTCTCACTATCCCGCAACGCGGCCCACACCAACTTCAGGTGAATCCTTTACGCTGATGCGGCCAGCGCACTTCGGGTCCATCGGCGGGCGAAGCGCACCGGCCCAGCCCACACTCGCGTGATCGGTCCTCGGAACAGGTTGTAAGGATGCCCAGACTCTCTCTCGTCGTCCCCGTGTACAAGGTTCAGGGCTATCTCGCCGAGTGCCTGGACTCGGTCCTGGGGCAGGATTGCACGGACTTCGAGGTCATCGCGGTCGACGACTGCTCGCCGGATGGTTCGGGCGCCATTCTCGATCAGTACGCCGAACGCGACGCCCGCGTTCATGTGATTCACCTCACGGAAAACGTCGGGCTGGGGCGCGCGCGCAACGCCGGTATGGAAAAGGCCCAGGGCGATTACATTCTGTTCCTGGACAGTGACGACACGTTGTCCGCCGGGGCGCTCGGGGCGATATGCGACCGCCTGGAGGAAACCGGCGATCCCGAGATACTCGTCTACGACTACGCCCGCACCTATTGGGACGGCCGGGTCCGCCCCAACCAGCGGGCGGACCTCCTGCGTCCGAGCGGCCCGGACGTGTTCCCCCTGGCCGACCGGCCGCAGTTGCTGGACCTGCTGCAGATCGTCTGGAACAAGGTCTACCGCCGGGACTTCGTCGCCCGCCACGGCCTCACCTTCCCGCCGGGGTACTACGAGGACGCCCCCTGGACGTTCTGCTCCATGATCAGCGCCGAGCGCATCGCCGTGCTCGACCGGATCTGCGTGCTCTACCGGCAGCGCCGCGAGGGCGGCAACATCCTCAAGACCCGCAGCCGCAAGCACTTCGACGTCTTCGACCAGTACCGCCGCGTCTTCGACTTCCTCGACGCCCGGCCCGAACTCGCCCGCTGGCGTGCGCCGCTGTTCCGCAAGATGGTCGACCACTACCTGACCGTCCTGGAGCGCCCCGACCGCCTGCCGCACGACGCGCGGGCGGAGTTCTTCCACCGCGCCGCCGCCGACTACCGCGCCCGGGTGCCCGAGGGCTTCCAGCGCCCGGTCGGGGGGCGCGGCCACAAGTACGGGATGATGGAGCGCGACGCGTACACCGCGCTGGCCGGCGCCACCGCCGCCGTGAAGCTCCGTCAGACCGTCAGGACCCGCACCCGCACGGCGATCAACCGGTCCAAGCGCGGCGCCATGGGGGTCTTCTACCAGTCGCAGCTGCGACTGCCGCTCGACGAGAACCTGGCGCTGTTCTCCGCCTACTGGAGCCGCAGCGTCTCCTGCAATCCGGCGGCCATCGACGCCGAACTGGCCCGACTCGCCCCGCACATGCGCCGGGTCTGGGCGATGCGGCCGGAGGCGGCCGAGCGGGCGCCCAGGGGCGTGGAGGTCGTCCGGGTGGGCTCCAAGGAGTACTGGTCGGCGCTGGCCCGCGCCAAGTACCTGGTCAACAACGTGAACTTCGCCGACAACGTGGTCAAGCGCGAGGGCCAGGTCCACCTGCAGACCCACCACGGCACGCCGCTGAAGACCATGGGCCTGGACCAGCGCAAGTACCCCGCTTCCACGGACATGAACTTCGACAAGCTCCTGGAGCGCTGCGACCGCTGGGACTTCAGCATCAGCTCCAACCGGTTCTCCACCGCCGTGTGGGAGCGGGTGTACCCCTGCTCGTACGTCTCCCTGGAGTCCGGCTACCCGCGCAACGACGTCCTCGTGAACGCCACCTTCGACGACGTGCGCCGGGCCCGCGCCGCACTCGGCCTGACCGACGGCGCCAAGGCGTTCCTGTACATGCCGACCCACCGCGAGTACCAGCCCGGGTTCACTCCCAGCCTGGACCTCGCCCGCCTGGCCGAGGAACTGGGCCCGGACGTCACCCTGATGGTGCGCGGCCACTACTTCTACGGCAGCTCGCCGCACGTGGCCGAGCTGCGCCGCAGCGGCCGGATCGTCGACGTGTCCGGCCACGCCCGGGTGGAGGAGCTGTACCTCGCCGCGGACGCGCTGATCACCGACTACTCCTCCGCGATGTTCGACTACGCCGTCCTGGACCGGCCGATCATCATCTTCGCCCCGGACTGGGACATCTACTCCGCCGTCCGCGGCACCTACTTCAACCTGCTCCAGGAGTCGCCGGGGGCGGTGGCCACCTCGCAGGCCGAGCTGATCAGGCTGCTCACGGCGGACGAGTACGACGACGCGGACGCCGCCGAGCGCCGCGCGGCCTTCCGGCGCCGGTTCTGCGAGTTCGACGACGGGCGTGCGGCCGAACGGGTGGTGCGGCGCGTCTTCCTCGGCGAGACGACCCCGCTGCCCGTCGTGCCGTTCGCCGAGCGCACCCACGCACCGACCCCCGCCCAGGCGCTCGAACTGGTCGAGCGGGCCTGACCCTTCGTTAAGGAGATCCATCAAGCCATGGCCCCTCGCCTCACTGTCGTCGTCCCGATCTACAACGTCGAGCGTTACCTGCCCGCCTGCCTGGATTCGCTGGCGGCGCAGAGCTTCCGCGACCTGGAAGTGCTGATGGTGGACGACGGTTCACCGGACGACTCCGCCGCCATAGCCGCCGAGTACGCGGCCCGCGACGACCGGTTCAAGCTGATCCGCAAGGAGAACGCCGGACTCGGCGCCGCCCGCAACACCGGCATCGCGCACATGTCCCCCGACGCGGAGTTCCTCACCTTCGTCGACAGCGACGACGTGATCCCGCCGGACGCCTACCGGATGATGGTCAGCAGTCTGGACGAGTCCGGTTCGGACTTCGCCACCGGCAACGTCTTCCACCTCAGGGGCGAGAAGTCCTGGCAGGTGCCGCTGCTGAAGATGCTGGCCGGCGAGGCCCGCAAGCGCACCCACATATCCCAGTACCCGCGCCTGGTCGCCGACCGCATCGCCTGCAACAAGGTGTTCCGGCGGACCTTCTGGGAGCATCACGGTTTCGCGTTCCCCGAGGGGATCCTGCACGAGGACATCCCCGTCGTGCTGCCCGCGCACTACCGTGCCGAGGCGATCGACATCATCGGCGAGCCGACGTACTTCTGGCGCCTTCGCGAGGGCGAGTCGGCGCCGTCGATCACCCAGCGCCGCAAGGAGCCGCAGGCGATCCGTGACCGGGTCACCGCGGTCAGCATGGTCAGCGACTACCTCGCCCAGCAGACGGCGCCGGAGTTCGCCGAGTACAAGCGCCAGTACGACGACCGGGTGCTCCGCGACGATCTGCGGCTGTTCCTCCGCGTGCTGCCGGACGCGACGGCCGAGTTCCACGAGGCCTTCCTCGAGGCGACCAACCGCTATCTCGACACCATCGACCCCAAGATCGTCATGGCCCTGCCCACGGACCTGCGCGTCCAGTGGCTGCTGGTGCGCAAGCACGCCATGCCCGAGCTCATCGCCCTGCTGGCCTCGCAGCGCCGCAAGGACCCCGTGGAGGTGTCCGGCGCCTTCCGCAAGTACGCCAGCTACCGGACGCTGGAGGAGAGCGGCCTCGACCTGCCCAAGGCGGCGCTGCGCATCGACTCCGACCTCGGCCTGCGCGCTCCGCTGCGCTCGGTGACCTGGCGGGACGGCAAGCTGCTGCTGTCCGGCGACGCCTGGATCGACAAGATCGACCTGTCCTCCAAGCGCAGCAGCCTCAAGATCGTCCAGCTCAAGCGGGACGGTTCGCGTCGGCGCATGTTCCTGCCCGCCCGCAACATCCACCGCCCCGAGTGCACCACCAACTCCGGCCAGAAGCGCTACAACTACGACTGGGCCGGCTGGGAGCTGGAGCTCGACCCCGCGAAGCTGCGCAAGGGCGGAGCCTGGCTGGAGGGCCTGTGGCACGTCGGCATCAACGTGTACGCCTCCGGTCTGGTCCGGCGCAGCGGTGTCTGGGCGCGTGGTGGTTCCGCCGCCAACTTCCCCCCCTACCAGTGGCTCGACGACAACTTCCGGCTGCTGCCGAGCGTGGAGCGCGGGGCGCTGAAACTGCGTGTGGAGAAGGTACGGGCGCTCATCACCGAACGCCGGCTCACCGACGACGCGGTGGAGATCGGCGGCGAGATACGCACCGCCCTCAAGCCGGGTGAGACGCTGGCGCTGCGGCTGACCAACGCCAAGAGCGGCGAGGTCCGCAAATACCCCGTGGAGCTGAGCCTCCAGGGTGGCCGCACCGTCTTCGACACCCGTGTTCCGCTGGCCGACGTGGCCCTGCTGGGCAGCGAGGAGCACGACGACCGGGCCCAGCCCGAACGCCGTCTGTGGAGCACCGCGCTGCTGGCGACCACCGAGGACGGAACCACACGCCAGTTCGGCAGTGTGGTGCGCGACGGTCTCGAGGACGTGAGCGCGGACCTGCCCGCGTCCTTCGGTGAGCGAGGGGCCCACCGCGAGGTCGCCCTCGTCTCCGGCACCAACGGCTATCTGAAGATCATCGGCCGGACCCGTCGCGCCGTGATCGATGGCGTCGCGCTGCGCGACGGGAAGATCGTCGTCAACGGCCACGCCAGTTCGCGACTCGTCGGCTCGGAGCTGATCATCAAGGCCAGCAACCGCTTCGACGAGCGCAAGGTCTCGGTGAACTGGACCGAGGAGGGTGCGCTCACCGCGGCCTTCGACCCGTCCGTGATGGGCGGCGCCGGACAGGTCCCGCTGAAGGCGGGCCGGTGGAACCTGCGGCTGCGCTCCGCCGACCCCGCCGTGCCGGACGCCGAGTTCGTCATCGACCGGCTCGCCCTGCCGCAGTTCCCGTTGCACACCGTGCTCAACGGACGCCGCTACTGGTTCGAGAACCGCTGGGGCGACTTCCCGCAGCTCAACTGCCGCTCCGAGCTGAGTGACATGGAGCGGGGCCCGTACCGGCAGCTCCAGTTGCGCCGCGAGGTGTACGAGCCGCTGCGCGAGCAGCCGCTGAAGGACCAGGTGTTCTTCCTCAGCTACAACGGCAAGCAGTACTCCGACAGCCCGCGCGCGATGCACGAGGAGTTGCTGCGCCGCGGCAGCGACCTGAAGTTCCTGTGGGCGGTGCGCGACAGCCAGGTGGTCCTGCCGCCCACGGCCGAGAAGGTCCGCATGTGGGGTCGCGAGTGGTTCGAGGCGCTCGCCACCTCCCGCTACATAGTCACCAACGGGCACCTGCCCGAGTGGGTCACCCGACGTCCGGGCCAGGTGATCGTGCAGACCTGGCACGGCACCATGCTCAAGAAGATCGGTCACGACATCGAGACCCTGTACTTCGACCGCGAGTACCAGAACCGTCTGGCGCTGGAGGCGAACAACTGGAGCCTCCTCGTCTCCTCCAACCGCTTCTCCACCCCGATCCTCAAGCGGGCCTTCTCCTACGACGGGGAGATCCAGGAGGCGGGCTACCCCCGCAACGACTACCTGTACTCACCGGACCGGGACCGGATCGCGGAGAAGGTGCGGCAGGCGCTGGGGCTGCCGGCCGGCAAGAAGATCGTGCTGTACGCGCCGACCTGGCGGGACGACCAGTCGCACAGCGCCGGCCAGTACCGGTTCGACCTGCGGATCGACCTGGACGACGCACGAGCCCGCCTCGGCGACGACCACGTCCTTCTGATCCGCCGCCACTCCAACGTCGTCGACGCCGTGCCGGGAGCGGGCAACGGGTTCGTGTGGGACGTCTCGGAGTACCCGGACATCGCCGAGCTGTACCTGGCCGCGGACATCATGATCACCGACTACTCGTCCGTGATGTTCGACTACGCCCACCTGAAGCGGCCGATGCTGTTCTTCACGTACGACCTGGAGCACTACCGGGACAAGCTGCGCGGCTTCTACTTCGACTTCGAGAAGGACTCGCCCGGTCCGCTGGTCTTCACCTCCGAGGAACTGGTCACCTCGATCCGCGACATCGACGAGGTCTCCAAGCGGTACCAGGACCGGTTCGAGCGGTTCCACCACCTCTTCTGCGACCTGGACGACGGCCACGCCTCCGCGCGGGTCGTGGACAGGATGCTGGAGCAGGCGAAGGAACTCTGAGTGAGTGAAAGGGGCGGGGCCCGGAGGACGTTTCCTCCGGGCCCCGCCCCTTGCCCCGCCCGGGCCGCGGACGGTCGCACGCTCAGAGCCGCACGGTCTTCACCGCGAACTGGCTCAGCATGGTGAAGTACGGCCGCAGTTCCGTCTTCCGGCGGGCCGTGGCCGGCGCGGAGGGCGCCGCGCCCAGTGTGCGCCGGGCCTTGCGCACGGCCCGGCGCACCACCGACGGTGAGGGCGCCGCGGACGGCGGGGGCGCGTCGGTGTCCGTGATCACGGGCCGCGGGAAGGTGAAGACGTCGATCGGCGCGAGCACGTCGGTGGCCAGCTTGGCCAGCGCCACCCGGGGCGCCCCGTCCGCCGGGCGGAGCCAGAAGTCCCAGACGACCTCCTTGTCCTCCTCGTCGGTGTGCTGGTCCACCAGGGTCCGGCAGTCGATCACCGCGGAGACCCGGCCGTCGCCGGTCCGCTTCAGCGGGAAGGTGAGCACGCGCTCCTTGTCCTTGCGGTGCACGGCCTCCACCACCGCGCCCCCGCCCGCCGTGGCCCCCCACAGGTCCGCCTGGACACGGATGGCCTCCTTGTCCACCTGGACGGGCCCGACCTCGGCGTGCGCCTCGCGCAGCGCGCTGCGCACCCGCAGCCGGCCGTCGTCGTGCCGGTGGGGCAGCAGCAGCGCCAGCGAGTGGTCTCCGGTCCGGGGCAGTTCCACCGCGAGCAGGTCGCGGGTGTCGCACCCGTAGCCGTCGGTGCTCAGCGGCACCTCGGCGCCGGAGGCGGTGGCCAGGACCGTGTCCCAGGTGCCGTGCGGGACGCCGGCGTCCCAGGGGACGACCGCGTCCCCGGCCGGGGAGAACGCGAAGCGGTGCTCCTCGATCTCCTTGGCCTTGCGGCGCAGCACCAGGTCGGCGCCGTGCGCCTGGGCGGGCAGCGGGCCCACGCCGACATGCACGTTGCCGCGCGCGTCGACCCGGGCGGTGGCGTGCCGGGGCAGCGCCTTGCGGGCGAAGGCCCGCTCGAGTATCGCCTCGAAGCGCTCACGGCTGGCCGTCTCGTGGAACCGCTCGGCGTTGCGCACGGCGCTCTCGGACATCTTCGCGCGCAGGCCGTCGTCCCGGACCAGGCTCAGGATCGCCTTCGCCATCTCGTCGACGTCGCCGCGCGGCACGATCAGGCCGTCCTCGCCGTGGGTGAGGATGTTGCGCGGGCCGTGGTCGGCGTCCGTGCTGACGACCGGCAGACCGGCCGCCATCGCCTCCACGAGGACGTTGCCGAACGCCTCCCGCTTGGAGGGCAGCACGAAGATCGAGCCCTTGCCGAACTCCGGGGTGACCGGGGCGACCTGGCCCATCAGCAGGATGCTGTTGGCCAGCCCCAGTTCGTTGATACGGGCGCGCAGCTTGTTCTTCTCCGCGCCGGCGCCGTAGATGCGCAGCGTCCACTCGGGCGCCTCGGCGAGCACCTTGGCGAACGCCTCGACGAGGAGCGCGTGGTTCTTGTTGTCGGTGAGGTGGCCGGCGGAGATGACGACCTTGTTGGTGCCCTTGGAACGGACCGGGGCGGCGGGCACGCAGTTGGGCATCACCGCGAGCCGGTCGCGGACCGCCGGGACCTGGCGGCCGATGCTGGCGACCTCCTCCGGCGTGAGCGCCGTCAGGGCGTCCAGGGCCAGGTACGCCGGGAAGAGCCGCTGCTTGATGTCGGTCGCGTAGATGGACGGCATCGAGTGCTCCTGGGTGACCTTGAGGTAGTCACCCGGAGCCTGGGCCAGCATGATGGTGTTGCGCGGGCTGGAGCTGACCACCACGTCGGCGTCGGTGGTGGCGAGGTACTCCAGCAGCCGCAGCTCCGCGAGTCTGCTCACCACCGGGGTCTTCGCACCCGCGTTCGGCGGGTAGACCAGCGGGAACTTGTCCGAGAGGGGATCGTCCACGTCGGAGACCGGCGAGTGCGGACGCATGTCGCTCAGCACGCGCACCGACACCCGCGGGTCCAGGGGGAAGTACGACTCGTCGCGGACCTTGCGCAGCGCCACGATCTCGACCTCGTGCTTCTGGGCGAGGGCGCCGGCGAGGTTCTGCGTCGCGCTGACCACGCCTCCCATGTGGCAGAGGTCGCGGACCAGGAATGCGATCTTCACTGTGAATTCCCCATCCAGGGCGCCGCGGTCCGACGCCGTTCCCTGTGCGCGCACTCCGGACACGGTTCGGGAGTGCTCCTGGACGTGAGACACGAACACGCGCCGAAAGGTTGTTCACCGCATGGTCACAATAAAGACACGCGCGGGCCGGGCGGCGGCCCGGGACGGCGCGCGCCGCCCACGGCCCCTGGGCCCGGCCCGGTCCCAGGGGCAGGCCGGGACCGGCCGGGTCCAGGGTCGGGCCGGGACCGAATCCGGAACCGCCTAGAACGGCTCGAAGTCGTCGTACTCCTGCTGTGCCTCGTCCCGCTCGGCCTGGCGGTCGCGGCGGCGCTGCGCCGCCGGGCGTACGCCCTCGAAGCGGTGGTCCTCACCACGCCGGCCCAGCATCTCCGCGCCCGCCATCGCCGAGGGCTCCCAGTCGAAGACGACCGCGTTGTCCTCGGGGCCGATGGCGACGCCGTCGCCGGAGCGGGCGCCCGCCTTCATCAGCTCCTCCTCGACACCGAGGCGGTTCAGCCGGTCGGCGAGGTAACCGACGGCCTCGTCGTTGTTGAAGTCGGTCTGCCGCACCCAGCGCTCGGGCTTCTCGCCCCGGACGCGGTAGAGGCCGTCCTCCTCCAGGGTGACCGTGAAGCCGGCGTCGTCGACCGCCTTCGGCCGGATGACGATGCGGGTCGCCTCCTCCTTGGGCCGGGCGGCGCGGGCCTTGGCGACCAGCTCGGCGAGCGCGTACGACAGCTCCTTCAGCCCGGTGTGCGCCACCGCCGACACCTCGAAGACACGGTAGCCGCGGGCCTCAAGGTCCGGCCGGACCATCTCCGCGAGGTCCTTGCCGTCGGGGACGTCGATCTTGTTCAGGACGACGACGCGCGGACGGTTGCCGAGGCCGCCGTACTGCCGCAGCTCCTCCTCGATGACGTCGAGGTCGGAGGCCGGGTCGCGGTCGGACTCCAGGGTCGCCGTGTCCAGGACGTGCACCAGGACACTGCACCGCTCCACGTGCCGCAGGAACTCCAGACCCAGGCCCCGGCCCTGGCTGGCGCCCGGGATCAGGCCGGGCACGTCGGCGACGGTGTAGACGGTCGAACCCGCGGTCACCACGCCCAGGTTCGGCACCAGGGTGGTGAACGGGTAGTCCGCGATCTTCGGCTTGGCCGCGCTGAGCACCGAGATCAGCGAGGACTTCCCCGCGCTCGGATAGCCGACCAGCGCCACGTCGGCGACGGTCTTCAGCTCCAGGACGATGTCCCCGAGGTCGCCCGGCTCGCCCAGCAGCGCGAAGCCGGGCGCCTTGCGGCGGGCCGAGGCCAGCGCCGCGTTGCCGAGGCCGCCCCGGCCGCCCTGCGCGGCGACGTACGAGGTGCCGTGGCCGACCATGTCGGCCAGTACGTTGCCCGCCCGGTCCAGCACGACGGTGCCGTCCGGCACCGTCAGGACCAGGTCCTCGCCGTCCTTGCCGGAGCGGTTGCCGCCCTCGCCGGGCTTGCCGTTGGTGGCCTTGCGGTGCGGCGAGTGGTGGTAGTCGAGCAGCGTGGTCACGGACTGGTCGACGGTGAGGATCACGTCGCCGCCGCGCCCGCCGTTGCCGCCGTCCGGGCCGCCCAGCGGCTTGAACTTCTCGCGGTGTACGGAGGCACAGCCGTGGCCTCCGTTACCCGCGGCGACGTGCAGCTCGACGCGGTCCACGAAGGTGGTCATGGTGAATGCCTCCTGGAGGTCCCCCCGGCCCGGGGGCGGGGGTGTTGCCGATGTGTCTTGCTTCTCAACACGCGAAAGGCGGACCCGCCTTCCCGCCCGGGAAGTGAGGTCCGCCTCGCGGAACGAAACGTTCGGTCGAGCCTGAGGTCAGGCGACCGGAACGATGTTCACGACCTTGCGGCCACGGTGGGAGCCGAACTCCACCGCACCGGCCTGCAGCGCGAACAGCGTGTCGTCGCCGCCACGGCCGACGCCCGCACCCGGGTGGAAGTGGGTGCCGCGCTGACGGACCAGGATCTCACCCGCGTTGACGACCTGACCGCCGAAGCGCTTCACGCCGAGCCGCTGGGCATTGGAGTCGCGACCGTTCCGGGTGGACGATGCGCCCTTCTTGTGTGCCATGTCTCTTCAGTCCCTTACTTCGCAGCCGTGGGGATCGACGTGACCTTGATCGCCGTGTACTGCTGGCGGTGGCCCTGCCGACGGCGGTAGCCGGTCTTGTTCTTGTAGCGCAGAATGTCGATCTTCTGGCCCTTGTGGTGGTCCACGACCTCGGCCTGGACCTTGATGCCGGCCAGCACCCACGGGTCGCTGGTCACAGCGTCGCCGTCGACAACGAGCAGGGTCGAGAGCTCGACCGTGTCGCCAACCTTGGCAGTGGAAATCTTGTCAACCTCAACGATGTCGCCGACAGCAACCTTGTGCTGGCGACCACCGCTGCGCACGATGGCGTACACGCGGATCTCACTCTCTCGCTCGGGGAACGGCACCCCCGCAGGCCAGCCGCCCGCACCGCGGACGACCTCTCCCGGCCAGCCCTGTGCCCGGGAGGAAGAGGTTTACGGGGATGTGGCGTGCTCAAGCGGCACGCCGACGGTCAAGGTTACGGGTCCTGCCCGGCAGGGGTCAAACCGGGCGGGGCCCCGCGGGTGTGCGGCCGGTCACGCGGACCGGCCGCACACCCGCGGGCCGTACGGGACGGTCCCGGACCCGCACGGGCCCGGGACCGGCGCGTGTCAGCCCTCGTCGGTCGAGGCCGAGACGGACGGCGCCGACTGCTGCGCCGCCGCGGTCTTCTTCGACGCCGACTTCTTGGCGGCGGTGGCCGTCTTGGCGGTCTTCGCCGCCTTCTTGGCCGTCGCCTTCTTGGCGACGGTCTTCTTGGCCGCCGTCTTCTTCGTGGCGGCCTTCTTCGCCGTGGCCTTCTTGGCGGCCTTGCGGGCCGTCTTCTTGGCCGGGGCCGCCTCCTCCGCCTCCTCGGCGGCCTCGGTGACCTCGGCGGTCCCGGCGGCCTCCTCGGCGGGCTCCGGACGGGCCTGCGATGCCGGGGCCGCCTCCTCCGCCGGGGCCGAGGGAACGACCACGACGGCCGTCTCCTCGGACGCGGTCGGCGCGGTGGCCTTGCGCACGGCGCGGCGGCGCGGACGGGCCGGAGCGGCGGCCTCGGCGGGCGCCTCCGGGGCGGGGGCGGCCTCGGCCGGAGCCTCGGGCTCGGCCGCCGGGGCCGCGGCCTCCGGGGCGGGGGCGGTCTCCGCCACCGTCACCACCGCAGCCTCTGCCCCCGCGGGCGAGCCGGCCGGCGCCGACACCTTGCGGGTGGCGCGGCGGCGGGCACGGCCCTTGGGCGCGGCCTCCTCGGCGGCCGGCGCCTCGGCCGCCGGAGCGGCCGGGACGACCGGGTCCTCGACGGCCACCGGCTCGGCCTGCGCCTCGTCGGCCGGCTCCGGACGCACCGGACGCCCGGCCTCCTGCGCGGCGGTGACGTCCTGCGCGGTCGGCGCCGCACCGGCGCCGTCGGCCATGGCCTTCGGCGCGCCCGCGGGAGCGGACGCCCGCCGGCTCGCCCGGCGCCTGCCACGGCCCCGGGAGGCCGCGGCCTCCGCCTCGGCGATGCTGCTGTAGAGCTCCTCGTCCGGCGCCATCACGGGCGCGGGCAGCGCGGTCGGCGCGGCCACCTCGGCGGCGACCTCCGCCTCCGTCTCGGCCTCCTCCTCGGCGGTCACCGCGGCGGCCTCCACGGCCTCGTGCTCGTGCGGCTGCTCGGCGCCGGCCCGGGCGCGCTTGCGGCGCTTGCCACCGCCCCCGGCGGCCGACGGCTGCTCCATGTGCACGATGACACCGCGGCCGTTGCAGTGGACGCAGGTCTCGGAGAAGGACTCCAGCAGGCCCTGGCCCACCCGCTTGCGGGTCATCTGCACCAGGCCCAGCGAGGTCACCTCGGCCACCTGGTGCTTGGTGCGGTCCCGGCCCAGGCACTCCAGGAGGCGGCGCAGCACCAGGTCCCGGTTGGACTCCAGCACCATGTCGATGAAGTCGATCACGATGATGCCGCCGAGGTCGCGCAGCCTGAGCTGGCGCACGATCTCCTCGGCCGCCTCCAGGTTGTTCCTGGTGACCGTCTCCTCCAGGTTGCCGCCCTGGCCGGTGAACTTGCCGGTGTTGACGTCGACGACGACCATCGCCTCGGTCCGGTCGATCACCAGCGAACCGCCGCTGGGCAGCCAGACCTTGCGGTCCAGCGCCTTGGCGAGCTGCTCGTCGATCCGGTACGTCGCGAAGGCGTCGACCTCGCTCGTCCAGCGCTGCAGCCGCGGCGCGAGGTCCGGGGCGACGTGCGAGACGTACCCGTGGATGGTCTCCCACGCCTCGTCACCGCTGACGATGACCTTGGAGAAGTCCTCGTTGAAGATGTCCCGCACGACCCGGACGGTCATGTCCGGCTCGCCGTACAGCAGGGTCGGGGCGCTGGAGCCGTTCTTGGCCTTCTTGCGGATCTCGTCCCACTGGGACTGCAGCCGCTCGACGTCCCGGCGCAGCTCCTCCTCGCTCGCGCCCTCGGCGGCGGTGCGCACGATGACGCCCGCGTCCTCGGGGACGATCTTCTTGAGGATGGTCTTCAGCCGGGCCCGCTCGGTGTCGGGCAGCTTGCGGCTGATCCCGGTCATCGAGCCCTCGGGGACGTACACGAGGTAGCGGCCCGGGAGGGAGACCTGGCTGGTGAGACGGGCGCCCTTGTGGCCGATCGGGTCCTTGGTGACCTGCACCAGGACGGACTGGCCGGACTTCAGGGCGGACTCGATGCGGCGCGGGCCGTTGGCCATGCCCAGCGCCTCGAAGTTGACCTCGCCCGCGTACAGCACGGCGTTGCGGCCCTTGCCGATGTCGATGAAGGCGGCCTCCATCGACGGCAGGACGTTCTGCACCTTGCCGAGGTAGACGTTGCCGACGTACGAGGTCGACTGCTCCTTGTTGACGTAGTGCTCGACGAGCACGCCGTCCTCCAGGACGCCGATCTGGGTGCGGTCGCCGTGCTGCCGGACGACCATCACGCGCTCGACGGCCTCGCGGCGGGCCAGGAACTCGGCCTCGGTGATGATCGGGACGCGGCGGCGGCCCTGCTCGCGTCCCTCGCGGCGACGCTGCTTCTTGGCCTCCAGGCGGGTCGAGCCCTTGATGGACTGGACCTCGTCGGAGGGGCGCTCGTCCTTCTTGCGCGGCTCGCGGACCTTGACGACGGTGCGCTCGGGGTCGTCGGAGGACAGCTCGGCGTCCGTGCCGCCGTCCCCGGCCCGGCGACGGCGACGCCGGCGACGGCGGCTGCTGCTGCCCCCGTGGTCCTCGGACTCCTCGCCCTCGGCGGCCTCCTCGGACTCCTCCTCGTCTTCCGCGATCTGCTCGGCGGTGTCCTCGGCGTCCTGGTCGGCCTGGGCGGCGGCGACCTCGCCGGTCTCCTCCGTCTCCTCGTCGCCAAGCTCCGCGGTCTCGCCCCGGCGGCGGCGACGGCCGCCCCGGCGACGGCGACGCCGGGAACCGGTCTCCTCGCCCTCGTCGCCCTCGGCGCCGTCCTCCGGCTCCTCGCCCTCGGTCTCGTCCTCGGCCTCGGCCGCGGGGGCCGGGGTGGGCTCGGTCTCCTCGACGCCCCGGCGCCGGCGGCGCCGCCGGGCGCCGACCGGCTCGGTCTGCTCCACCCGCTCCTGCGTGGCCTCCTCGGTCTCCTCGACCTCCTCGACGTCCGCCGCCTCGGCGGCCGCTTCGGCGGCGGCCCGCTGCGGGGTCTGGAACTGGGGCTCGGTGAAGACCGGGGGCTGGAACACGGCCACGGACGGGCGGGCGGGCCGGCGCGGCGTCTCGGCCTCCGCGTCCTCGGCCTGCGTCCCGGCGGGCTCGGAGAAACCGGCCGCGGCACGCCGCACGACCCGGCGCCGGCCACGCCTCGGCCCGGCCTCCTCGGCGGCCTCGGCGACGGGGGCGGCCTGCGCCGCCTCGGCGGGCCGGGTCGCGGGGGCCTCGGCGGCGGGCGCGGTCCGCGACTCACCGGCGGCTTCGGCAGCGGCGGCGGGCGCCTCGCCCGTACCGCCCTCCGGCGCACCGGCGGGAGCGGACACGCGACGCGTGGCACGACGGCGGGTCCGCGCCGGGGCAGCCTCCTCGGCCGCCTCGGCGGCGGCAGCGGGCTCCTGGCCGGCGGTCTCGGCGGCGGGGGCCTGCGGGGCAGCCTGCGGGGCCTCCACCACGGCCTCGCCGGCGTCACCCGCCGGCGCACCGGCGGGAGCGGCGACGCGACGCGTGGCACGACGGCGGGTCTTGCGCGGGGCGGCCTCCTCGCCGGCCTCGGCGGCGGGCGCCTCGGCGGCGGTCACGGACGGCGCCTCGGCGGGCGCGGCGGAGGCGGCGGCCTCGGCCTCGACGGGCTGCGGCGCGCCGGCGGGCGCGGACGCGCGGCGGCGGGTACGGCGGGCGGGCGCGGGGGCCTCGGCGGTCTCCGTCGCCTCCACGGCGGCCGACTGTGCCGGGGTGGTGCTCTCCGCGGTCACGGCGGGGACCACCGTCTCGGCGGGCTCCGGGGACCCCGTGGGCGCGGTCACGCTGCGCGTGGCCCGGCGGCGGGTGCGGCGCGGAGCGGCGGCCTCGCCGGACTCGACCGACCCGGCGGCCGGTTCGGCGGCGGCGGGCGGCTCGGTGGCGGCGACGACCGGCACCACGGTCTCCGCCTCGGCATCGGCCTTCGGCGTCCCGGCGGGCGCGGAGGCCCGGCGGCGTGTACGACGCGCGGGCGCCGGCTGCTCGGGCTCGGCGCTCACGGCACCGCCCGCCGCCGGCTCGGTCCGCTCCGCGAGGCCGGCGGCCTCGGCGGGTGCCACGGCCGGTGCGGTGATCTCGGCCGTCCCCTCGGCGGCCGCGGCGCCGGGCGGGCCCGCCGGGCGGGACGCGGCACGGCGCCGACGACGCGGCGGCAGGGTGTCGCTGGGGGTGTTCAGTTCTTCGGAACCCTTGGTGGGCTCGGTCGGTTCGAGCATGCGGGCGAATCTCCCGTCAGGCTCCCGGGCGCCGCGCCTGGTCCGGCGTGCGACCTTGTCGGTCGATCGCCGTTGACGTCCGCGGCCGCGCGATGCGCGACGACCGCCGTCCGGGGCGCGGGCGCCGCACGGGAGCTGTCTGTGTCCTGTCTCGCCGGTTCCGTACACCTTGTCGCGTACGGCCTGGCGAAAGTCTTCTGGTCGGTGCGCTGCCCGACCCAGGTGGCTCCCGAGTACGAGGGCGGCGCTTCGACGTCCGTCCCTACGGAACCTTCCCTAAGCAGGCGCCTTCGCGGCGGCAGTGCCGGCGGCCCCTGTTGAAGCGGCCGGGGCGGCCGGGTCTGCCTCGCGGTCGGGCGCGAGCGGGTCGGTCACCGTGCCGGTCTCTTCATCGAGCAGCCCCTGCGCCAGCCTGGTCACCGCTGCGGGGACCGGCGGCGCCAGGTCGGCCACGGCGCGGAGACCGGACAGGACGTCGTCGGGTCGTACGGCAGGCGTCACGTGCCGAACAACCAGCCGCAGTATCGCACAGGGCTGGTCGGTCGGCCTATCAGCCGCCGCATCACGCGTTTCCACGCTCTCCAGGCTCACGACCGCCGGACGGGCGTCGAAGGTGCGCATGCCGTTCTTGGTCAGGCGCTGTACTTCGACGGTCCCGGCGCCGTTGAAGGCCTCGACCGCGCGTTCGGCCGCGGCCGGGTCCACGCCGTCCAGCCGCAGCTCCCACACGGAAGCGGTCAGCCGGTCGGCCAGTCCCGACGTACGGGCCTCGACCGCCTCGACGATGTCGAGCCCGCCGGGCAGCGACTCGTCGAGGAGGCCGCGCAGGCGCTCCGGGTCTCGGGGCGCGGTGAGCGCGATCTCCAGGTACTCCGCCTCACTGCCCGTGCCGGTGGGTGCGGCATTGGCGTAGGACACCTTCGGGTGCGGAGTGAACCCCGCCGAGTACGCCATGGGTACCCCGGCGCGGCGCAGCGCACGCTCGAAGGCGCGCTGGAAGTCACGGTGGCTGGTGAACCGGAGGCGGCCGCGCTTGGTGTAACGCAGTCGGATGCGCTGCACCGCGGGTGCGGGCGGCGGGCCTTCGGGCTGTCGCTTGCCCAGTGTCGTTCAGTCCTTCGTGAGAGCGGTCCTGCTTCCATCAAGAGTACGTGTCCCGCGGCGCGGGGGTTCCCGCCGGGCCGCCGGAGCGGGCCGCCGGGGCTCTCCGGACAGCGCGCGACGCAGGCCGGCCCGGGTCTGCCGGACCGTCTCCCGCGCCGCGGCCGGCGCCTGCGGGGCATCCTGCCCGCCGGTGCGACGGCGTAGCCACAGCGGCTCCCACGGCCACACGAACACCGCCCGCCCCAGCGGCCGCTGCACCGTGCCCCGCGGGAACCGCCTGCCCGCGACGACCGCGTCCCACACCACCCGGACCGGCACGACGAGGGCCGGCGCCACGATGCGCACGGGCGTCCGGACCGCCACCAGACGCCCCTCGGGCGCCCGCTCCCCCGCGCCGGCTCCTCCCTCTCCATACCGGCGAGGACGCGGCCTCCCTACCGGCGAGGACGCGACGGACCGCCGTGCGGGTCCGGCGCCGGACGACGGAGCGGGCCGCCCGTCACCCCGTGACAGTGCGGCCCGCTCCGGTTCGGGACCACTCAGTGCGCGTGCGCGCTCCCGGCCGGCTGCTTCACGGTCAGCGGCAGCAGCTTCTTGCCCGTGGGGCCGATCTGAATTGATGTGTCCATGGCGGGACACACGCCACAGTCGAAGCAGGGCGTCCAGCGGCAGTCCTCGACCTCGGTCTCGTCGAGGGCGTCCTGCCAGTCCTCCCAGAGCCAGTCCTTGTCCAGGCCCGAGTCCAGGTGGTCCCAGGGCAGGACCTCCTCGTAGGAGCGCTCGCGGGTGGTGTACCAGTCGACGTCCACGCCGAAGGGGGCGAGCGCCTTGTCCGCGCAGGCCATCCAGCGGTCGTAGGAGAAGTGCTCGCGCCAGCCGTCGAAGCGGCCGCCGTCCTCGTAGACGGCACGGATCACCGCGCCGACGCGGCGGTCGCCGCGGGAGAGCAGGCCCTCGACGATGCCGGGCTTGCCGTCGTGGTAGCGGAATCCGATCGAGCGGCCGTACTTCTTGTCGCCGCGGATCTTGTCCCGGAGCCTCTGCAGGCGCGCGTCGGTCTCCTCGGCGGAGAGCTGGGGCGCCCACTGGAAGGGGGTGTGCGGCTTGGGTACGAAGCCGCCGATGGAGACCGTGCAGCGGATGTCGTTGGAGCCGGAGACCTCGCGGCCCTTGGCGATGACGCGGGTCGCCATGTCGGCGATCTGGAGGACGTCCTCGTCCGTCTCCGTCGGCAGGCCGCACATGAAGTACAGCTTCACCTGGCGCCAGCCGTTGCCGTAGGCCGTCGCGACGGTGCGGATCAGGTCCTCCTCCGAGACCATCTTGTTGATGACCTTGCGCATGCGCTCGGAGCCGCCCTCGGGCGCGAAGGTCAGGCCGGAGCGGCGACCGTTGCGGGTCAGCTCGTTGGCCAGGTCCACGTTGAAGGCGTCCACGCGGGTGGACGGGAGCGAGAGGCCGATCTTGTCGTCCTCGTAGCGGTCGGCCAGGCCCTTGGCGATGTCGCCGATCTCGCTGTGGTCCGCGGAGGACAGCGAGAGCAGGCCGACCTCCTCGAAGCCGGTCGCCTTCAGGCCGGCCTCGACCATCTCGCCGATGCCGGTGATGGAGCGCTCGCGCACCGGGCGGGTGATCATGCCGGCCTGGCAGAAGCGGCAGCCGCGCGTGCAGCCGCGGAAGATCTCCACCGACATGCGCTCGTGGACCGTCTCGGCCAGCGGGACCAGCGGCTGCTTGGGGTACGGCCACTCGTCCAGGTCCATCACCGTGTGCTTCGACACGCGCCACGGGACGCCGGACTTGTTGGGCACGACGCGGCCGATGCGGCCGTCGGGGAGGTACTCGACGTCGTAGAAGCCGGGGACGTAGACGCCGCCCGTCCGCGCCAGGCGGAAGAGGAGCTCCTCGCGTCCGCCCGGGCGGCCCTCGGCCTTCCAGGCGCGGATGATCTCCGTGACCTCGAGCACCGCCTGCTCGCCGTCGCCGACGACCGCGCAGTCGATGAAGTCGGCGATCGGCTCGGGGTTGAAGGCCGCGTGGCCGCCGGCCATCACGATCGGGTCGTCGACCGTGCGGTTCCTGGCCTCCAGGGGGATGCCGGCCAGGTCCAGCGCGGTGAGCATGTTCGTGTAGCCCAGCTCCGTGGAGAAGGACAGGCCGAACACGTCGAAGGCCTTCACCGGGCGGTGGCTGTCGACCGTGAACTGCGGGAGGCCGTGCTCCCGCATCAGCGCCTCCAGGTCGGGCCACACGCTGTAGGTCCGCTCGGCGAGGACGCCCTCCCGTTCGTTGAGTACCTCGTAGAGGATCATGACGCCCTGGTTGGGCAGACCGACCTCGTAGGCGTCGGGGTACATGAGCGCCCAGCGGACGTCGCAGGAATTCCACTCCTTGACCGTGGAGTTGAGCTCTCCGCCGACGTACTGGATCGGCTTCTGCACATGCGGCAGCAGTGCTTCGAGCTGCGGAAACACAGACTCAACAGTCTCGGCGGCTTCGGCAGGCATCTCGCGGACCTTCGTGAGCTGACAGGGGTGACCATCAAGCGTAACCCGGTTGGAGGGCTGTCCCGAACGGCCGCCGGGCCGCCCCGCGCTCCGGCGCCGGGGCCCCGCCCCTCGGGGCCGCGGGGCGGGCGCCACGCCGCGGCGCGGCCGGGCCCGTCCCGTACGGCCGGCCCGCCCCGTGCCGCCGGGCCGGTCGCGTACGGCGGCCGGCGGCCTGTGCCGGGCGCCGTACGCGGCCGTACGGGGCCTATGCCGACATGGGGCGCTGGACCCGGATGGACTGGAGCAGGCCGACCGCCACCCAGACCACGAACATCGACGAGCCGCCGTAGGAGACGAACGGCAGGGGCAGGCCGGTGACCGGCATGATGCCCAGGGTCATGCCGATGTTCTCGAACGCCTGGAAGGCGAACCAGGCGACGATCCCGGCGGCGACGACGGTGCCGTACAGCTCGGTGGTCTCGCGGGCGATGCGGCAGGCGCGCCACAGGACGACACCGAGCAGGAGGATGATCAGACCGGCGCCGACGAAGCCCAGTTCCTCGCCCGCGACCGTGAAGACGAAGTCGGTCTGCTGTTCGGGGACGAACTGGCCGGTGGTCTGGGAGCCGTGGAAGAGGCCCGCGCCGGTCAGCCCGCCGGAGCCGATGGCGATGCGGGCCTGGTTGGTGTTGTAGCCGACGCCGGACGGGTCGAGGCTGGGGTTGGCGAAGGCCGCGAACCGGTTGATCTGGTACTCGTCCAGGATGTGCAGCTGCCAGATGGCGACGCAGCCCAGCGCGCCCGCCCCGAGCAGGCCGAAGACCCAGCGGTTGGAGGCGCCGGAGGCGAGCAGCACCCCCAGGATGATGGCCACCAGGACCAGGACCGTGCCGAGGTCGGGCATGAGCAGCACGATCAGGATCGGTACGGCGGACAGGCCCAGGGACTGGAGCACCGTGCGGTGGTCGGGGTGCGGCTTGTCGCCGGCGTCGACCCGGGCGGCGAGCATCATCGCCATCCCCAGGATGATCGTGATCTTCACGAACTCCGAGGGCTGGACGGAGAAGCCGCCGCCGAGCACGATCCAGTTGCGGCTGCCGTTGATGGTGGCGCCGAGCGGGGTGAGCACCAGCAGGATGCCGAAGACCGAGGCGCCGTAGAGGATCGGCACGGCGTTGCGCAGGGCGCGGTGGCCGAGCCAGATGGTGGCGATCATCAGGGCGAGCCCGATGCCGGTGTTCATCAGGTGCCGCACCAGGAAGTAGTACGGGTCGCCCTGGTTGAGCTCGGTGCGGTTGCGGGTGGCCGAGAAGACCAGGGCGGAGCCGATCCCCGACAGGGCGAGGGCGGACAGCAGTATCGGCCAGTCCAGCCGGCGGGTCGTCGAGTCGCGGGCGAGGAGGCGGGTCCAGCCGGCCCGCCGGGGTCCGTATCCGGAGACGGAGAAGCTGTTCGCGCCGGTCATGCGGTCGTCCTCCGGCTTCCTCGGCGGCGTGGGCGCCTGCGGGTGTCACGGCCCCCGGTTCCCGGTGAGGTGGTGGCCGCGGGCGCCTGCTGGTCGTCCGGGGCGGTGGTGCCGCCCTGCTCGGCGACCTGCTTGGCGACGGCCTCCTGGTCCTTGGCCGGGTCGCCGGAGATCTTGGGGGCGGCGATCGTGCCGTCGGCCTGGATCTTCGGCAGGCTCTTCTGCGGGGTGGGCAGCAGGGCCCTCTTGCCGTCGACGGAGCCGTCGGCCTGGACGCCGTACAGGGCGCTGTAGATGTTGCGCACGGCCTCACCCGAGGCGCCCGAGCCGGTACCGGCCTGGGAGATGGTCATGATGACCGAGTAGTCCTTGCTGTAGGTGGCCAGCCAGGAGGTGGTCTGCTTGCCGTAGACCTCGGCGGTGCCGGTCTTGGCGTGCAGCGCGATCTTGTCCTGCGGCCAGCCGGCGAACTTCCAGGCGGCCGTACCGCGGGTGGCGACGCCGGCGAGGGCCTCGTCCATCATGTCGCGGGTGGCCTGGGTGACGGGCAGCCTGCCGTGCGACTGGGGCTTGATCTCGGTGACGTGCTTGCCGTCGGCGCTGACGATCGCCTTGCCGATGGTCGGGGTGTACATGGTGCCGCCGTTGGAGATGGCGCCGTAGATCACCGCCTCCTGGATCGGCGTGACGAGCGTGTCGCCCTGGCCGATGGAGTAGTTGATCGCGTCACCCTCGCGCATCTTGTTGCCCTCGAGGCAGTTCTCGTAGGCGATCTTCTCGACGTAACTGCCGTTCTTCTTGCCGGTCCTGCACCAGGCGTCCTTGTTGGCCTCCCAGTAGTCCTGCTTCCAGCGGCGGTCGGGGACGCGGCCGGTGACCTCGTTGGGCAGGTCGATGCCGGTCTCCTTGCCCAGGCCGAACTGGTGGGCGGTCTTGAAGAAGTAGTCCTTGGGCTTGCCCTTCTTCGGGTTGATGCCGCCGTCCTTCTTCCACTCGTTGTCCGCGAGGCCGTAGAACACGGTGTCGCAGGAGACCTCCAGGGCCCGGCCGAGGGAGATGGGGCCGAAGTTCTCGCCCTCGAAGTTCTTGAAGGTCTGGCCGCCGACGGAGTAGGAGCTGGTGCAGGGGTAGTTGCCGTTGAAGTCGTAGCCGGCCTGGACCGCGGCGGCCGTGGAGACCACCTTGAAGGTCGAACCGGGCGCGGACTGACCCTGTATGGCGCGGTTGAGCAGCGGATAGTCGGAGTTCTTGCCGGTGAGGGCCTTGTAGTCCTTGGCGGAGATGCCGCCGACCCAGACGTTCGGGTCGT
Organism: Streptomyces sp. NPDC015220; assembly: GCF_043079345.1. Taxonomy (NCBI): domain Bacteria; kingdom Bacillati; phylum Actinomycetota; class Actinomycetes; order Kitasatosporales; family Streptomycetaceae; genus Streptomyces; species Streptomyces sp. NPDC015220. The sequence goes on from NZ_JBIBUK010000001.1 coordinate 761,256, forward strand.
ACGTCGGCGCGGACGCCATGGCGACGATCCGGCCGGTCCTGGCCTCCATCACCACGACGGCGCCTGAGTCGGCCTTGTAGTTGGTGCCGGTGATCTTGTCGTACTGCTGGCGAGCGGCCTTCATCGCCTTGTCCAGCTCGTACTCGGCGACCCGCTGGACCCGGGCGTCGATGCTGGTGACCAGGTTCGAACCGGGCTGTGCGGCATCGGACTTGGCCTTGCCGATGACGCGGCCGAGGTTGTCGACCTCGTAGCGGGTGACGCCGGCCTTGCCGCGCAGCTCCTTGTCGTACTGGCGTTCAAGACCGGACCGGCCGACCATGTCGGAGCGCAGGTAGGGCGAGGAGCTGTCCTTGGCCTTCTGGATCTCCTCGTCGGTGACCGGCGAGAGGTAGCCGAGGACCTGCGCGGTGTTGGACTTGCCGGGGCCCGCGTAGCGGCGCACGGCCTCGGGTTCGGCGGTGATGCCGGGGAAGTCCTCGGCGCGCTCCCGGATCTGCAGGGCCTGCTTGGGGGTGGCCTCGTCGGTGATGGGGATGGGCTGGTAGGGCGAACCGTTCCAGCAGGGCTGCGGGGTCTTGGCGTCGCACAGCCGGACCTTCTGCAGGACCTCCTGGGGGTCCATGCCGAGGACGCCGGCGAGCTTGGTGAGGACCGCCTTGCCGTCGTCCTTCTGCTTGAGCAGTTCGGTACGCGAGGCGGAGACCACCAGCCGGGTCTCGTTGTCGGCGAGCGGCACTCCGCGCGCGTCCAGGACGGAGCCGCGCACCGCGGGCTGCACGACCTGCTGGACGTGGTTGCCGGACGCCTCCTTCTGGTACTGGGCACCCTCGCGGATCTGCAGGTACCACAGCCGGCCGCCGAGGGTGCCGAGCAGCGACAGGACGAGGATCTGGATGACGACCAGCCGGATCTGGACCCGTGGGGTCCGGCCGGTCTCGGGGATGTTGGTCATGGGCGCGGTCCGTCCCCCCGACGGGTGATGGCGGGCGGCAGATGGTCGGTCATGGGCACGGCCCATGCCTTGGAAGGGTGGTGGCGGGAGACGGACGGGCGGTCACCAGGGCCGCCTCCCCCTCTCGGTGTGTGTACGGGTCGTGTCCGGCGGGGCCGTGGGGCCGCGGGGTCCGGTCGCCGTGCCGTCACAGGCGCTTGACCCCCTTGATGCGGCCGACCCGGGTGGTGCGGGAACGGGCCTTGTTCTTCAGACCGCCGAGCGCGCCGCGCTGGCCGCCGATGCGCAGCCCGGTGCCGGAGGAGAGCCAGCCGGAGGAGATGTCGGTCGCCTGCTTGGACGCGGACGCGGCCTCGGCGAGCGGGTCGTTGTCCGAGCGCCGGGCCAGCGCCATGATGCCGGGGACGACGAACGGGGCGAGCAGCAGGTCGTAGACGGCGGCGCTGATGAGCAGTCCGGGCAGGCCGACATGGCGGGCGGCGGTGTCGCCGACGAGCGCGCCGACACCGGCGTACAGCAGCGTGGAGCCGATGGCGGCGGCGACCACCACGGCCATCGGGCCGATGGCCGACTTCACCTGACCGGTCTCGGGCTTGATGAGCCCGGCGAGGTAGCCGATGACGCAGAGCACGAGGGCGTAGCGGCCGGCGGCGTGGTCGGCGGGCGGTGCCAGGTCGGCGAGCAGTCCGGCGCCGAAGCCGACGAAGGCGCCGCCGACGTGGCCGTAGACCATGGCGAGGCCGAGGACGGTGAGCAGCAGCAGGTCGGGGACCGCGCCCGGCAGGTGCAGCCGGGACAGGACGCTCACCTGGACGACCAGGGCGACGACGACCAGCGTGATGGAGAGCAGGATCCGGTTGAGGCGCATGGGACTTCGAGCTCCTACTGCTGCTGGCCGTCGGTGGACTGCGCGTTGGCGTCGGTGTCGGCCGACGGGGTGACCGTCACGGTCACCGTGGGCGTCGGGGTCGGCTTGGGCTTGGGCGGCAGGACTTCGTCGCGCGGGTCCTTCTTCGGCGCCCGGACGACGACGCCGACGACGTCGAGCTTGGTGAAGCCGACGTACGGCGTGACGTAGACGGTGCGGGTCAGGTCGCCGCCGGAGGGGTCGACTCGGGAGACGACGCCGACCGGGACGCCGGGCACGAAGGGCTTGTCGGACTGCGAGCCGAAGGTGACGAGGCGGTCGCCCTTCTTCACCTGCGCCTTGCCGTTGAGGAGCTGCACCCGCAGCGGGCGGTCGCCCTGGCCGGCGGCGAAGCCGAGTTCGTCGGTGCCCTCCATGCGGGTGCCGACGGTGAAGTCGGGGTCGTTGGCGAGCAGCACGGTGGCGGAGTCGGGGCCGACGGTGGTGACGCGGCCGACCAGGCCGTCGGCGTTGAGGACGGTCATGTCGCGCTGGATGCCGTCGTTGGCGCCGACGTCGATGGTGACGGTCCATGAGAAGCCCTGCGCGGCTCCTATGGCGATGACCTCGGCGCCCTTGATGCCGTACTGGCCCTCGCCGGCCAGCTTCAGCATCCGGTCGAGCTGGGTCAGGCGGCTGTGGTTGCGGGCGTCGCTGCCGAGCTTGGCCTTGAGCGCCGCGTTCTCCTTCTCCAGCGCGGCGAGCCGGTCGTGGCGTTCGCCGGAGTCGCGGACCGCGGAGACGGCGTTGCCGACCGGGTTCACCGCGCTCGACACGCCGTTCTCGATCGGGCCGAAGACGGTGGCGGCCGCCCGCCGGGCACCGTCCACCGGGGAGTTCTCCCCGCCGCGGATGTCGACTGTGATCAGCGCGAACGCGACGGCGATCAGCAGCACCAGGAGCAGCCGGCTCTCTTTCGTGTCCCTCACGTGCGGCGGCCGTGCCCTTCCTCGTAGGAATCGGGTGGCCCCCTGCAAGCGCGGAGTCCGAAGCGCGTACCCAAGGGGCCCGTTTGTGGGAGCTAATGCCTCTATATCAACGATCCGCCGTACGAGAGAAGATCATCTCGTACGGCGGAATCGAAAAGTCGTGTCATCGACGCGGCTGGGCGTCCAGGACCTGCTGGAGCGCCTCGAACTCCTCGACGCACTTGCCGGAGCCGAGCGCCACGCTGTCGAGCGGGTCCTCAGCGATGTGGATCGGCATGCCGGTCTCCCGGCGCAGCCGCTCGTCCAGCCCGCGCAGCAGCGCCCCGCCGCCGGTCAGGACGATGCCCCGGTCCATGATGTCGCCGGACAGCTCCGGCGGGCACTTGTCGAGGGTGGTCTTGACCGCGTCGACGATCGCGTTGACCGGCTCCTCGATCGCCTTGCGGACCTCGGCGGCCGAGATGACGACCGTCTTCGGCAGTCCGGAGACCAGGTCCCGGCCGCGGATCTCGGTGTGCTCGTCGTTCTCGAGTTCGTACGCCGAACCGATCGTGATCTTGATCTGTTCGGCCGTGCGCTCGCCCAGCAGGAGGCTGTACTCCTTCTTCACGTGCTGGATGATCGCGTTGTCCAGCTCGTCGCCCGCGACCCGGATGGACTGGGCGGTGACGATGCCGCCGAGCGAGATGACCGCGACCTCCGTGGTGCCGCCGCCGATGTCCACCACCATGTTGCCCGTGGCCTCGTGGACCGGCAGGCCGGAGCCGATGGCCGCGGCCATGGGTTCCTCGATGATGTGCACCTGGCGGGCGCCGGCCTGGGAGGACGCCTCGATGACGGCGCGGCGCTCGACGCCGGTGATGCCGGAGGGCACGCAGACCACGACCCGCGGCCGGGCCAGGTACCGCCGCTTGTGGATCTTCAGGATGAAGTAGCGGAGCATCCGCTCGGTGATCTCGAAGTCCGCGATGACACCGTCCTTGAGCGGACGGACGGCCACGATGTTGCCGGGCGTGCGCCCGATCATCTTCTTCGCCTCGGCGCCTACCGCGAGGATGCCACCGGTGTTCGTGTTGATCGCGACGACGGACGGTTCGTTGAGCACGATCCCGCGACCCCTGACGTACACCAGCGTGTTGGCGGTCCCGAGGTCGACAGCCATGTCACGGCCGATGAACGACATTGAGTTCCCCATCAGGATTCGTCTGGCCTTCCCTGGGTGCTTTTGAGGGCATTTCAGGTACGGCGAGGTGGGTGCTGTGACGTGAAGGCTTCCATCGTAGACGCGCCTGCACGAACACCGCGCGAGGGTCTTCGCCATTGTCAGCAGATGGCGTACCGCCTCGCTTGTGGAGACGGTCCATCGGGGGCACGCGTTCCCCCGATCGGCATCGGCCATGCCGATGGGCGGCCGGATTTCCCCGACCGCCCAGGTCAGGCAGGCTGATGAGCTGACGGTACGTCAGCGAACGGGTCGAGCGGAGCCGGCGCAACCCACTCGTCCCGGGGCCGGAACGGCGCCCGTTCGCCCCCGGGGCCGGACCGGCCGGTGGCCCGGTGTCAGACCCGGCCGGGGAAGAAGATCTTCACCTCGCGCTCGGCGGACTCCTCGGAGTCGGAGGCGTGGATCAGGTTCTCCCGGACGATCACACCGAAGTCGCCGCGGATGGAGCCGGGCGCGGCGGCGATCGGGTCGGTCGGGCCGGCCAGCGCCCGGATCCCCTCGACGACCCGCTCGCCCTCGACGATCATGGCCACCACCGGACCGGAGGACATGAACGCCACCAGCGGCTCGTAGAACGGCTTGCCCTTGTGCTCGCCGTAGTGCTGCTCCAGCGTCTCGGTGTCCAGGGCGCGCAGCTCCAGCGCGGTGATCTGCCAGCCGGCCTTGCGCTCGATACGGCTGATGATCTCGCCGGTCAGGCCACGACGAACGGCGTCGGGCTTGAGGAGGACGAGGGTGCGCTGGGTCACTGGGGACTCCTTACTGCTGTACAGATGTGCGGTGGGACGAGATTACAGGCCTTCGTCACGCAGCGTCAGGCGAGGCGGGGCCCGCCGCCGCGGCCTGCGCCGCGAATCTCGCCTTGGCCTCGTCGATCTTCCGACCGAAGTGCACCGACGCCCACCACAGCGCCGCGAACACCGCGCCCAGGAAGTACATCACCGGCACGACGAAGCCGGAGGCGACGAGGGCGATCTGCAGCGCCCAGCCGAGGACCACGCCGCCGGGCCGGGTCACCGCGCCGCACAGCAGCACGCACAGCACCATCGCGATGCCGCTGACCGTCCACACCGTCGACATGGACAGGTCCGGGTCCTTCATCGCGACCAGCGCGGCGAAGCCGATGACGAAGAACTCGCCGATCAGGGTCGAGGAACAGAGCGTACGCACGAGAAGTCAGCCCCTCCCGAGGAGCAGTCGGGCCTCACCGACGGTGATGACGGAGCCGGTGACCAGCACACCGCCGCCGGCGAACTCGCCCTCCTCCTCGGCGAGCGTGATCGCGGCCTCCAGCGCGTCCGGCAGCCGCGGCTCGACCTGGACCCGCTCCTCGCCGAACACCTCGACGGCGATGGCGGCCAGCTCGTCGGCGTCCATGGCGCGGTGGCTGGAGTTCTGCGTGATCACGACCTCCGCGAAGATCGGCTCGAACGCCTCCAGCAGACCGCGCACGTTCTTGTCGCCGCTGGCCCCGACCACGCCGATCAGCCGGCTGAAGTCGAACGCCTCTCCGACGGCCTCGGCGGTGACCTGCGCCCCCGCCGGGTTGTGCGCGGCGTCGAGCACCACGGTCGGGGAGCGCCGCACCACCTCCAGCCGGCCCGGCGAGGTGACCGCGGCGAACGCCTTGCGGACGGTCTCGGCGTCCAGGGACTCGGCGCGCTGGGCGCCGACTCCGAAGAACGCCTCCACGGCGGCGAGCGCCACGGCGGCGTTGTGCGCCTGGTGGGCGCCGTGCAGCGGCAGGTACACCTCGGGGTACTCCCCGCCCAGTCCGCGCAGGGTCAGCAGCTGGCCGCCGACGGCCACCTGCCGCGCCACCACCCCGAACTCCAGCCCTTCGCGGGCCACGGTGGCGTTGACCTCCACGGACCGCTTCAGCAGCACCTGGGCCGCGTCCACCGGCTGCTGGGCCATGATCACGGTGGCGTCCTGCTTGATGATGCCGGCCTTCTCCCCGGCGATCTCACCCGTGGTGGAGCCGAGCCGGTCGGTGTGGTCGAGCCCGATCGGGGTGACCACGGCGACGTCGCCGTCGATCACGTTGGTGGCGTCCCAGCTTCCGCCCATGCCGACCTCGACGACGGCCACGTCCACCGGCGCGTCGGCGAAGGCGGCGTACGCCATGCCGGTCAGCACCTCGAAGAAGGAGAGCCGGTACTCCTGCGCGGCGTCGACCATCTCCACGTACGGCTTGATGTCCTGGTACGTCTCGACGAACCGCTCCGCGGAGACGGGCGCGCCGTCCAGGCTGATCCGCTCCGTGACCGACTGCACGTGCGGCGAGGTGTACCGGCCGGTGCGCAGCTCGAAGGCGCCCAGCAGCGCCTCGATCATGCGTGCGGTGGAGGTCTTGCCGTTCGTCCCGGTGATGTGGATGGACGGGTACGACCGCTGCGGCTCCCCCAGGACGTCCATCAGCGCGGCGATCCTGCTGACCGAGGGCTCCAGCTTGGTCTCGCCCCAGCGGGTCGCCAGCTCCGCCTCGACCTCGCGCAGCGCCTTGTCGACCTCGGGGTCCTCCGGGCGTCCCGGCACGTCCGCCCGCGGCGGTCCGCCCTGCGTCCGCAGGGTACGGCTGCCGGCCTCGATCACCGCGAGATCGGGGATTGGGGTCTCCCCTGCTGGAGCGGAGCCGAGAGCTTGGGGAAGGTCGGTCTCGGCCGCGATGATCTCGTCGAAGGAGTCGACGGGGTCGGGCTGCTCGCTGTCGTCGTACGGGGGGAGGTCGCTCACGGGGCAAGTGTACGTACCCGCCCATAGCATCCGGGCAACGCGTGCCGGGCCCGCCCGGCCCGCGCGCGCCCCCGCCGGCCCGCGGGCGGCCGAAGACGCCGGCCCGCGGGCGGCCGAAGACCCCCCGGGCCCTGCGGCTCGGGGGGTCTTCGGCGACGTACGGGCCCGCGCGCCTACGCCTGCGGCAACCGCTCCAGCTGCGCCGCGATCCGCGCGATGTCCTCCTCGGCCTTGGTCAGCCGCGTACGGATCTTCTCCACCACCGGGTCGGGCGCCTTCGCCAGGAACGCCTCGTTCCCGAGCTTGGCGTTCGCCTGCGCCTTCTCCTTCTCGGCGGCGGCCAGGTCCTTCGCCAGCCGCTTGCGCTCCGCGGCGACGTCGATCGCCCCGGACAGGTCCAGCGCGACCTCGACGCCCGCGACCGGCAGCGTCGCCGTCGCCGTGAAGGCCTCGCCCTCGGGCTGGAGCCTCAGCAGCTGGCGGATGGCCGCCTCGTGCGGGGCCAGCGCCGAGCCTTCCAGGGCGAGTCGGGCCGGCACCCGCTGGCCCGGCTGGAGCCCCTGGTCGGCACGGAACCGCCGCACCTCGGTGACCAGCGACTGCAGCGTCTCGATCTCCCGCTCGGCCGCCGCGTCCCGGAAGCCGCTGTCGGCCGGCCACTCGGCGATGACGACCGACTCGCCGCCCGTGAGGGTGGTCCACAGCGTCTCCGTCACGAACGGGACGACGGGGTGCAGCAGCTTCAGGGTGACGTCCAGGACCTCGCCGAGGACCCGCTTGGCGACCTCCGCGGCCTCGCCGCCCGCCTGGAAGGTGGTCTTGGACAGCTCGACGTACCAGTCGAAGACCTCGTCCCAGGCGAAGTGGAACAGGGCGTCCGACAGCTTGGCGAACTGGAAGTCGTCGTAGTAGGCGTCGACCTCGGCGACGACCGAGTTCAGCCGGGACAGGATCCACCGGTCGGTGGCGGACATCGCCGACGGCTCGGGCAGCGGGCCGTCCACCGTCGCGCCGTTCATCAGCGCGAAACGGGTGGCGTTCCAGATCTTGTTGGCGAAGTTGCGCGAGCCCTGGACCCAGTCCTCGCCGATCGGCACGTCCACGCCCGGGTTGGCGCCGCGGGCGAGGGTGAAGCGCAGGGCGTCGGAGCCGTACTTGTCCATCCAGTCCAGCGGGTTGACCGCGTTGCCGAAGGACTTCGACATCTTCTTGCCGAACTGGTCGCGGACCATGCCGTGCAGGGCGATGGTGTGGAACGGCGGGGTGCCGTCCATCGCGTACAGGCCGAACATCATCATCCGGGCGACCCAGAAGAAGAGGATGTCGTAGCCGGTGACCAGGACGGAGTTCGGGTAGAACTTCGCGAGCGACTCGGTCTGCTCGGGCCAGCCGAGGGTGGAGAACGGCCACAGGCCGGAGGAGAACCAGGTGTCGAGGACGTCCGTGTCCTGGTGCCAGCCCTCGCCGGTCGGCGGCTCCTCGTCCGGTCCGACGCAGACGACCTCGCCGTCCGGGCCGTACCACACCGGGATCCGGTGGCCCCACCAGAGCTGGCGCGAGATGCACCAGTCGAGCAGGTTGTCGACCCAGTCGAAGTACCGCTTCTCCATCTCCTGCGGATGGATCTTGACCTTGCCCTCACGCACCGCGTCACCGGCGGCCTTGGCCAGCGGGCCGACCTTGACCCACCACTGCATGGACAGGCGCGGCTCGATGGTGGTCTTGCAGCGCGAGCAGTGGCCGACGGAGTGGACGTAGGGGCGCTTCTCGGCGACGATCCGGCCCTCGGCGCGCAGCGCGGCGACGATCGCGGAGCGGGCCTCGAAACGGTCCAGGCCCTGGAAGGGGCCGTGCACGGTGATGACGGCGTGCTCGTCCATCACGGTGATGGCGGGCAGGTCGTGGCGCCGGCCGATCTCGAAGTCGTTCGGGTCGTGGGCGGGGGTGACCTTGACGGCGCCGGTGCCGAACTCCGGGTCGACGTGCTCGTCGGCGACGACGGGGATGGAGCGGTCCGTCAGCGGCAGCTTGACCAGCTTGCCGATCAGGTGCCGGTAGCGCTCGTCCTCGGGGTGGACGGCGACCGCGGTGTCACCGAGCATGGTCTCGGCACGGGTGGTGGCGACCACGATGGTCTCGTCGCCCTCGCCGTACTTCATCGAGACGAGCTCGCCGTCGTCGTCCTGGTACTCGACCTCGATGTCGGAGATCGCGGTGAGGCAGCGCGGGCACCAGTTGATGATGCGCTCGGCGCGGTAGATCAGCCCGTCGTCGTAGAGCCGCTTGAAGATGGTCTGGACGGCCTGCGAGAGGCCCTCGTCCATGGTGAAGCGCTCACGGGACCAGGCGACGCCGTCGCCGAGGCGGCGCATCTGGCCGCTGATCTGCCCGCCGGACTCGGCCTTCCACTGCCAGACGCGGTCGACGAAGGCCTCGCGGCCCAGGTCGTGCCGGGACTTGCCCTCCTTGCCCAGTTCGCGCTCGACCACGTTCTGGGTGGCGATGCCGGCGTGGTCCATGCCGGGCTGCCACAGCGTCTCGTGGCCCTGCATGCGCTTGCGGCGGGTGAGGGCGTCGATGAGCGTGTGCTCGAAGGCGTGCCCCAGGTGGAGCGAGCCGGTGACGTTCGGCGGCGGGATGACGACGGTGAACGGCGGCTTGTCGCTCTTCGCGTCCGCCTCGAAGTAGCCCCGCTCCACCCAGCGCTCGTACAGCGGCCCCTCTACGTCGGCCGGCGCGTACTGGGTCGGCAGTTCGGTGTCGGGCGCTGGTGGCTGCTGCTGAGCGTTCTCGGTCACGCGCTCAGTTTAGAGGCGTCACGGCGCTGTCCCGAACCGCATTTGTTGTGTAACGGTGCGCACCCCGATGCGGTGGGCCGCCCCCCGCTGCGCCAGGATGTCAGGAACACATAAGCATCTGAGGGGGAACCCAGTAATGAGCTACAACCAGCCGGGCCCGTACGGCGGGCAGCCACAGCAGCCCGGACCGTACGGCCAGCCGGGTCCCTACGGCCAGCAGCCGCCGCAGGCGCCGCCCGCGCAGCCCGGCTACGGCTACCCCCAGCAGACGCCGCCCGCGCAGCCCGGCTACGGCTACCCCCAGCAGACGCCGCCCGCGCAGCCCGGCTACGGCTACCCCCAGCAGCCCCCGCAGGGTGTGCCGCCCCAGCCCAACCCCTACGGCCAGCAGCAGCCGTACGGCCAGCAGCCCGAGTACGGCCAGCAGCCGCCCTACGGCACCGTCCCGCAGCCCCCGGCCCCGTCCGGCGGCAAGAAGAAGACGGCCCTGATCATCGGCGTGGTGGCGGTCGTGGCGGCGATAGGCGTGGCCGCGTACTTCGTGATCGGCGGGGGCGGCGGCAGCGGTTCGGTCGCCGACGACGGCCCGCACAAGCTGATCACGCCCGCGACGGTGCTCGGCGGGGAGTACAAGAAGTCCCAGGACGACGCCTCGGACGGCATGACCGACGACGACCTCAAGGACGCCGAGAAGTGGGGCGTGAAGAGCCCCAAGGAGGTCAGCGCCGGTTACACCTCCGGTACCGGGCTGACGCAGAAGATGCTGACCTTCAGCGGTGTCTACGGCACGATCGACGACCCGGAGAAGGTCGTCGACGCGATGTTCGCCAAGCTGAAGAGCGAGTCGCAGAAGGACAAGGGCAGCGACGGCGCCAAGGGCGAGCTGGAGGGCAGCCCGCAGAAGATGACGCCGGCCGGCTTCGACAACGGCATCATGAAGTGCCAGAACGCCAAGATCACCAACGACAAGGCCACGGCGGGCACGCCGAAGACCATGAGCATGCCCATGTGCATCTGGGCGGACCACAGCACGGTCGCCTACGTGCTGTCGATGAACCTGGCCCAGATGGCGACGGGGGGCGGCCTCTCCCTCGACGACGCCGCCGGCGTCGCGGCGAAGCTGCGCACGGACGTCCGCGTCAAGATGTGACACGACGTACGTCGGACCACACGGCGAAGGGGCCCCGGTCGGTCGACCGGGGCCCCTTCCCCATCCGTGCGACGGGCAGCTACGCCGTCTTCTGCTCCCCCGGTCCCCGGCCGCGCGCGTCGCGCGGGATCAGGGTCGGGTTGACGTTGGAGTGGACGACGTCGGCGGAGATGACGACCCTGGCGACGTCCTTGCGGGACGGCACCTCGTACATCACCGACATCAGGACCTCCTCCATGATGGCGCGCAGTCCGCGTGCGCCGGTCTGGCGGAGGATGGCCTGGTCGGCGATGGCCTCCAGCGCCCCGCGCTCGAAGTCCAGCTCCACGCCGTCGAGTTCGAACAGGCGCTGGTACTGCTTCACCAGGGCGTTGCGCGGCTCGACCAGGATCTTGAGCAGGGCCTCGCGGTCGAGGTTGTGGACGCTGGTGATCACCGGGAGGCGGCCGATGAACTCGGGGATCATGCCGAACTTGACCAGGTCCTCGGGCATGACGTCCTCGAACTGGTCCTTGGCCTCCAGCTCCCGCTTGGAGCGGATCGTCGCGCCGAAGCCGATGCCCTTGGCGCCCGCCCGGCCCTCGATGATCTTCTCCAGACCGGAGAAGGCGCCGCCCACGATGAACAGGACGTTCGTCGTGTCGATCTGGATGAACTCCTGGTGCGGGTGCTTGCGGCCGCCCTGCGGCGGAACCGAGGCCGTGGTCCCCTCGAGGATCTTCAGCAGGGCCTGCTGCACACCCTCGCCCGACACGTCGCGGGTGATCGACGGGTTTTCGCTCTTCCGGGCGACCTTGTCGATCTCGTCGATGTAGATGATCCCGGTCTCGGCCTTCTTGACGTCGTAGTCGGCCGCCTGGATCAGCTTCAGGAGGATGTTCTCGACGTCCTCGCCCACGTAGCCGGCCTCGGTCAGCGCCGTGGCGTCGGCGATGGCGAACGGGACGTTCAGCATGCGGGCCAGGGTCTGGGCCAGCAGGGTCTTGCCGGAGCCGGTGGGCCCGAGGAGCAGGATGTTGGACTTGGCCAGCTCGATGGCGTCCTCGCGGCCCTGGCCGCCGCCGTTCTCCCCGGCCTGGACCCGCTTGTAGTGGTTGTACACCGCGACGGAGAGCGCCTTCTTGGCCGGCTCCTGGCCGACGACGTAGCCGTCCAGGAACTCGTAGATCTCACGGGGCTTGGGCAGTTCCTCCCAGCGCACCTCGCTGGTCTCCGCGAGCTCTTCCTCGATGATCTCGTTGCAGAGATCGATGCACTCGTCGCAGATGTACACACCGGGCCCTGCGATGAGCTTCTTGACCTGCTTCTGGCTCTTGCCGCAGAACGAGCACTTGAGCAGATCGCCGCCGTCACCGATGCGTGCCACGGTGTGCTTCCCCTTCGCCTGGGAGACGCCTGGACGCGTTGGTCCAGCGGCTCCTGGTGCTGCCTTATGTCGACGGTACCTTGCCGGGCCCCCCGTCCGGGCCCCCCTTGGCGCGGTTCACTTCGACGTGACCGTGCCAAAGGGCGGCGGGCGGGTCCGGTGTCCGCGTCAGCGGACGGCGGCGTTGTTCATCTTCCGGGTGGAGACGATCTGGTCGATCAGCCCGTACGACAGGGCCTCCTCGGCCGTGAGGATCTTGTCGCGCTCGATGTCCTCACGGATCTTCTCGACCGGCGTGGTGGAGTGCTTGGCCAGCATCTCCTCCAGCTGCGAGCGCATCCGCAGGATCTCGTTGGCGGCGATCTCCAGGTCGGAGACCTGGCCGCGGCCGGTCTCGCTGTACGGCTGGTGGATCAGCACGCGCGCGTTCGGCAGCGCCATGCGCTTGCCCGGCGTGCCGGCGGCGAGCAGGACCGCGGCGGCGGAGGCCGCCTGTCCCATGCACACCGTCTGGATGTCGGGCTTGACGAACTGCATCGTGTCGTAGATGGCCGTCAGCGCCGTGAAGGAACCGCCGGGGCTGTTGATGTAGACCGAGATGTCCCGGTCGGGGTCCATCGACTCCAGGCACAGAAGCTGGGCCATGACGTCGTTGGCCGAGGCGTCGTCGATCTGGACGCCGAGGAAGATCACCCGCTCCTCGAAGAGCTTCGCGTACGGGTCGTACTCGCGGATGCCCTGGGAGGTGCGCTCGACGAAGCGCGGGATGACGTAGCGGGACTCGGCCACGGGGCCGGTGTACTCGGCGCGCGCACGGTCGTAGAGGCCGCTGCCGGGGAAGTCGTTCACGATGTCTCCTGGAAAGGGGCTGGGCGGTCGGCTGAGGGGCTGGCTGGGCTTCACGGGGCTCCGGGGCGGCCGGCGGGGCCCGCCCGGTCCGTCGGTGGCCGGGCGGCTCCGCGAGCGCGGCTCAGGGGGCCCTGGGGCCCGTGGGAGCGGCTCAGGCCCCGGTGCCACCGCCACCCGGCATGCCGGCGGCCGAGGTGATGACGTCGTCGATGAGGCCGTAGTCCTTGGCCTCGTACGCGTCGAACCAACGGTCGCGGTCCGAGTCGTGGGTGATCTGCTCGAACGACTGGCCGGTGTGCTGCGCGGTGAGCTCGGCCATCCGCCTCTTGGTGTGCAGCAGCCGCTCGGCGTGGATCTTGATGTCCGAGGCCGAGCCCGCGAGGCCGGCGGACGGCTGGTGGATCAGGATCTCGGCGTTCGGCAGGGCGAAGCGCTTGCCGGGGGTGCCCGCGCTGAGCAGGAACTGGCCCATCGAGGCGGCGAGGCCCATGGCGATCGTCACCACGTCGTTCTTGATGTACTGCATGGTGTCGTAGATCGCCATGCCGGCCGTGATCGAGCCGCCGGGGCTGTTGATGTACAGGTAGATGTCCTTGTCCGGGTCGGCGGCAAGGAGCAGCAGCTGTGCGGTGATCTTGTTGGCGATGTCGTCGTCGACCGGCTGACCGAGGAAGATGATCCGCTCGTTGAGCAGCCGGTTGTAGACCTGGTCGCCGAGGCCGCCACCGATGGAAGGCTCGCCGGCGGCGGAAGGCTTCAGATTCGTCACGTATCCACCTGCTCGTCTTACGACGGCGCCGGGCCGTCTTACGTGTTCTGCCGGGGCGTGGGGCCGTCCCGGGGTTTTCGGGGACTCCCCTGCCCTCGTATTCATGGACCCTAACGCGCAGGTCCCTTCGGGCAATCCCGCTGAGGGGAGTGTTCGCCGGGGGCGTAGCGCCGGGCCTTCGGCGGACGGTGGCCGGGTACGGCGACGGGCCCTGGGGAGCAGTGCCCCAGGGCCCATCGTACGTACGTCCCGGGCGACGCGCGGGAGGATCAGGCCTCGGCCTTCTCCTCGCCCTCGCCCTCGGCGGCGTCCGCGGTCGCGGCCTCGGTGGCCTCGTCCTCGTCCTCGTCGTCCAGGTCGACGATCTCGCCGTTGGTGTCCTTCACGGTCGCGGCCTCGACCACGACGGCCAGCGCCTTGCCGCGGGCGACTTCGCCGACCAGCAGCGGAACCTGGTTCTGCTGCACGACGGCCTGGGCGAACTGGTCGGGGGACATGCCGGAGGAGGCGGCGCGGCGCATGAGGTGCTCGGTGAGCTCCTCCTGGTCGACGCCCAGCTTCTCCTTGTTGACCAGCTCGTCGAGGACGAACTGGGTCTTGATGCCCTTGACCGCGGCCTCGCGGGTCTCGGTGTCGAACTCCTCGGCGGTCTTGCCCTGGATCTCCAGGTACTTGTCGAGGGTGAGGCCCATCTGCCCGAGCTGGTGGTGCTCCAGGTTGTGCTTGCGGGTGTTGATCTCGTCCTCGAGCAGCTTCTCGGGGACCGGGACCTCGACCAGCTCGAGCAGCTTGTCCAGGACGCGCTCCTGGGCCTGCGTGGCCTGGTCGTACTGCTTCATGTTCGCCAGGCGCTTGCGGCTGTCCGCCCGCAGCTCCTCGAGGGTGTCGAACTCGGAGGCGAGCTGCGCGAAGTCGTCGTCCAGCTCGGGCAGTTCGCGGGCGGCGACCTGGCTGACCTTGACGGTGACCTCGGCCTCCTTGCCGGCCGCCGAGCCGCCCTTGAGCTCGGAGGTGAAGGTGGCCTCGCCACCGGCCTCCAGGCCCTTCACGGCGTCGTCGATGCCGTCCAGCAGCTCACCGGAGCCGATGGTGTAGGAGACGCCGTTGGCGATGCCGTCCTCCAGGACCTCGCCCTCGACCTTGGCCTCCAGGTCGATGGTGACGACGTCGCCGTCCTCGGCGGCACGCTCGACCGGGGAGGTGGAGGCGAAGCGCTCGCGCAGCTGCTCGACCGCCTTCTCGACGTCCTCGTCGGTCACCTCGACGGCGTCGACCTCGACCTCGATGCCGGAGTAGTCCGGGATCTCGATGGTCGGGCGGACGTCCACCTCGGCGGTGAAGTTCAGCGTCTCGCCGTCCTTCAGCTCGGTGATGTCGACGTCGGGCTGGCCCAGCGGGTTCAGCTCCGCCTCGTTGACCGCGTCGGTGTAGAACTTCGGGAGGGCGTCGTTGACGGCCTCCTCCAGAACCGCACCGCGGCCGAACCGCTGGTCGATGACCCGGGCCGGGATCTTGCCCTTGCGGAAGCCCTTCACCGTGACCTGCTGGTTGATCTTCTTGTACGCCGCGTCGAGGCTGTCCTTGAGCTCCTCGAAGGGCACCTCGACAGTGAGCCGAACCCGAGTCGGGTTCAGGGTCTCCACGGCGCTCTTCACGGTTCGGTCTCCTTGTGGCTGACTTCTTGGTTTCTGCCGGAGCCAGACAGGTCCGGCGGATTTAGCCGCCCGGAGGAGTTCGTAGGTCCAGCAGGACCGGACACACGGGCGCGCAGCTTGCATAGTAACCGGAGCCGGTCAGCGCCCCAAAAGGCGATCACGCGAGAAGCGCCGACCGGCGGCCGGCTGGTGGTCGGGGTGGCGGGATTTGAACCCACGGCCTTCCGCTCCCAAAGCGGACGCGCTACCAAGCTGCGCCACACCCCGTCTGGTGCGACACGTAGGGTACATGCCCACAGCCAGTGCGACCGCCCCATTTTCCGAGCGTCACCGGCGCACGGCCCTCGCGCCCCCGCCCGACCCGGCACGCACGCGGGTCGCGCCCGGCCCGCCGCGCGGGTGACCCGCGAGCGGCACCCGCGTGGCGCGAACCCACCGCCGCGCCCGTCCGCCGTCCGCCGATGCCGTCCGCGCATGCCGTCCACCGCACTGCGATGCCGTACGTCGGACTCCGAGGCCGTCGCCGGAGCCGTACGACCGCCGCACCAGCGAACCGCACGGACGACGCGCCGAACGATCAGCGGACACCCGCCTTTGGACGCCCGTACGGGCTGCCGACGCCTGCCACCGGGTTCCCGCACGGCATACCGGTCACGCGTCGGCGGTCGCGGCGGCCACGGGGCGTCCGGAGCGAGCGCGGCACGCACGAGCGGCGCGGGCCCCCGCGGCCACCGCGGCGCGGGGCGCCGGCCTGGCTCGCCGCGTCACCGGGGCCGTGGGGCAGTGGGGGCTCCCGAGGGGCGGGCGCGGGCGGCACGGAGGTCACGGGGGCTCCCGAGCGGCTGGCGGCGGAGGGGTCCCAGGGACTTCCGCGAGGCGGGACGGGGCGACGCGGATGCCGGAGGGGGCGCCCGGGAGGTGGGCGAGGGTGCCGCGGAGCCGTGCGAGGCGGGTGCGCGCGAGCGATCCGCGCACCGGGTTCGGGGCGGCGTGTCCGAAGGGGGTGTGCGGCCACGGCGTACGACCCGCTACGATGCCTTGTGTGCCGCGGTCACCCGACCAGCGGCGCGCGTTGTGTGCGGGCGTAGCTCAATGGTAGAGCCCCAGTCTTCCAAACTGGCTACGCGGGTTCGATTCCCGTCGCCCGCTCCGAATCACTCGGGGCCAGGTCGGAGGTTGCTTCCTCCGCCTGGCCCCGAGTGTTTCCAGAAGCCGCGATCAGCCCGTCGCGCCCTCCGCGTGCCCCTGGAACGGAAAAGGCGACCATGCCCGTGCGCTGCACCGTCGCTAGCCTGTCTTCGTGAATCCCCGGGACGAAGCCACGGGTCCGAACGCGGGTGAGCGGGTCGAGTATGTGGTGACCGGGCTGCGTGGGGCCATCGCCCACTACGAACCGGTTGGGGATCCCTCCCGATCGTTCAAGGCTCACGCGGCCGGCCTGGCGGGCCGGCCGGGGATCGGGGGACGGACCTGATCGGCTGCCGTTACAGGTGCCGGGTCGAGCCCGCGGTGCACGGCGTGATCAGAAGTGACTTCCGCTTGGTCGCACCAGGCTGATCTTGCTGAACCCCGACGTTCCAGGGAGAAGTCGGGCGCCTGACGTGCCCGACGGGGCGGCTGCTGACGGGGAACGGCAGGGAACACCACGCAACGCGTAGGTCGGCGTCCTGCCGACTCGGGCCACATCCACGTACGCGATCTTCCGAACCGGCTGCGCGGGTTCGATCCCCGTCGCCCGCCCCGTACGGCTCAGGGCCGGGCGGAGGGCGCTTCCTCCGCCCGGCCCCGGTCGTTCGCCGTCGAGGGCCGGCGCATGGCCGCACGGCCGGGGTCGGGGGTGCTCCGGTGTGCCCGGTGCGGGCCGGGGCCCGGCCCGTCAGAAGTGGATCGAGTTGATCGTCTCCGCTATCGAGTTCAGGAAGCGGTTGAGCGACGGGGCCATGCCGGTGGAGGCGAGGAAGAAACCGAAGAGCACGGCGACCACGGCCGGTCCGGCCTTGATGGACCCTCCTCGGAGCAACACCACCAGGATGATCGCCAACAGCAGCACCACTGACAGTGAAATGGCCACAACTGATCACACCCTCGGTCGGTCCGCTCTCCCGGCCCGGGAACCAGCCCCGCGACCCCGCTGGAACCATCGTGCCACCAACACGGCCCACCTATGCGGTCGCTGACGCATCATCGACCAGGCAGGTGGGCACGGACATCACCCTCCCCAGGGTCCGGATCCCGCTCCAGGCCTGTGCCGCAGGGGAATTCGAGGCTCGTCCGGCTCGAACTCGTCAGCCGATTCGGCGATTTCGTTTCCAGGTCCACACACCATGTTCGCAGATTTTCCGAATCGCCTCGGCGGACGGGGTGTCACGGGACAACTCGTCGTGACGTGTCCGGACATCGAGGGCGCGGATGATGTGCGCGCGCGGTACCGGCGATGTGTCGACCGTCACCCGACGGTCACATATCGATCGTCAAATTCGGGGTAGCCACCGCGGATGAGCGGAACCGTCGTCCGGAGTTCCGCGCGATTCCGCCGACAACGCTAGGGTGCCTCGAATGTTCCACGCTGCCTCGTCCCCCGGCCAGAACAGGACACCGCTTCCCCCGGCGCAGTCACCGTCCCCCGAAGTGCCCGGTCCGCGCAGATCTCCGGAGAGCTCCGGACGCCCCGGCAAACAACGCGACGCGTTCTTCGACAATGCCAAGTACCTGGCGATCGTGCTGGTGGCCCTGGGGCATTCCTGGTCGGCGATCAAGGACGGAAACCGGACGCTCGAAGCGGCGTACGACGTCGTGTACACCTTCCACATGCCGGCATTCATCATCGTCTCCGGCTTCTTCTCCCGGAATTTCGACAGCCGCCCCGACCGGCTGAAGCGGCTGATCACCGGTGTCGCCGTCCCGTACGTCATCTTCGAGACGGCCTATTCGCTCTTCCGCATCCACGTCGGCCACTCCGACGACCACGACATCAGTCTTCTCTCCCCCTGGTACCTGACCTGGTTCCTGTGCGCCCTGTTCGTCTGGCGTCTGACCGCGCCCTTGTGGAAGCTGGTGCGCCGGCCGCTGCCCGTCGCCCTCGGCGTCGCCATGCTCGCGTCCGTCACCCCCGGGATGGGCGACCAGCTGGAACTCCAGCGCGTCCTGCAGTTCCTGCCCTGCTTCGTGCTGGGCCTGTGCCTGGAGCCGGCCCACTTCCGGCTGGTGCGGCGCCGCTCGGTGCGGATCGCGGCGGTGCCGGTGTTCGCGGGGGCGCTGGCCCTCGCCTGGTGGGCCGTGCCGCGTGCGGACTCCGCGTGGGTCTACCGGCAGAGCGCCGCGCAGGACCTGGGCGCTCCCTGGTGGGCCGGGCCGGTCATGGTGCTGGTGATGTTCGCCGGCGCGCTGCTGCTGAGCGCCTGCTTCTTCGCCTGGGTGCCGGGCCGGCGGACCTGGTTCACGGGGCTCGGCACGGGCACCCTCTGCGGTTATCTGCTGCACGGCTTCGTGGTGAAGGGCGCCGTGTACGCGGGCTGGTTCGACGCGGCCTGGCTGCACCGCCCGCTCGGCGCGCTCCTCGTCACCGTCCTCGCGGCGGCCGGCGTCACCCTGCTGTGCACCGGGCCGGTGCGGCGCGCCTTCCGGTTCGCCATGGAGCCGAGGATGGAGTGGGCCTTCAGCCGGGACGCCGTCCCGGCGGCCGGTGAACGCGGCAAGCCCGCGCCGGGCCGCGGCGCGGTGCACGAGACGGCGCGGGCGGCGGCTCCGGTCGGCTGAGAGCCGCCCGCCGAACCGCCCGGTCCCGTCCGCCGTCCGGCCCGAGTACGGCTCATGTCCGTCCGGGGCCGGACGGCCCCGCTCGGTGGGCAGCACACCGGCCGGGTCGGGCGGCCCTCACTTCAGCGGGCCCCGAGCCGGCCGGGTCGGGCGGCGTCGGCTTCGGCGGGCCGCACGCCGGCCGGGTCGGACTTCAGCGGGCCCGAGCCGGTCAGGGTGCGGCGGGCGGGCCGGCGGGACCGGTCGGGCCGGCTCAGTGGGGCGTGTGCCGGGTCGTGGCCGGGCCGGTTGGGGGGCTCAGCGGACGGCGGCGGTCGGGCCCTCGCGGCAGATCAGCAGCAGCGCGCGGTCGTCGTTGACGTCCTTGGCCACGGCCTCGATCAGGTGCCAGGCGGCGCCGTGGAAGCCTCCGGCGACATAGCGGTCGGCCTCGCCGGTGAGCCGGTCGATGCCTTCGGCGATGTCCCGGTCGGAGGTCTCCACCAGGCCGTCGGTGAACAGCATCAGGACGTCGCCCGGGCGCAGGGAGCCCTTGACGGGGTCGAACTGCGCGCCGTCGTACACCCCGAGGAGCGGGCCCTCGGCCGCCTTCTCCTCCCACCGGCCGGTGCCCGCGCTGAGCTGGAGGCCGGGCGGATGCCCGGCGGAGTACAACTCGTAGTCGCCGGAGTCCAGGTCGAGGACCAGGTGGATGGAGGTGGCGAAGCCCTCCTCCCAGTCCTGGCGCAGCAGATAGCCGTTGGCGGCCGGCAGGAAGGCGTGCGGGGGCAGGCTGCCCAGCAGTCCGCCGAACGCGCCGGACAGCAGCAGCGCCCGGGAGCCGGCGTCCATCCCCTTGCCGGACACGTCGGTGAGGACGACCTCCAGGGTGCGGTCCCCGTTGGTGCGGGCCGCGACCACGAAGTCGCCGGAGAAGGACTGGCCGCCGGCCGGACGCAGCGCCATCTCGCGGTGCCAGCCGCCGGGCAGCTGCGGCAGCTTGCTCTGCACCCGGATGCGTTCGCGCAGGTCGAACAGCATGGTGCCGCCGCGCCGCCAGGGCACGCCGACCCGGCTGCGGAACTGGGCGATCAGCAGCCCGAAGAAACCGCACGCCGCGACCACCAGCACCACGCCGGGAGTCACCCGCGAGGGGCCCTCGGTGTACGGGCCGAGGCGCACCGACTCCACGATCAGGGCCGTGGCCGCCGCCGCGTACAGACCGAGCAGGCTCGCCGGGCGCAGCAGCAGGCCGCCGGCGACGATGGGCAGTACGAGCGCGACCGGCGAGAACCACACGGAGTCGACGAGAGTCAGGGCCGCGATCAGCGGGATGGTCAGCAGCAGACCACCGAGCGCGATCCAGTCCGAGCCGTCGCCGCGGAAGTAGTCGACGGCGGCTCTGCGCACGCCGACTCGGGCCCGGTGCCACTGCTTCCTCAACCGGGCCGTGAACGTCTCGGCTTCCGCGCGCCGCTCTCGTCCTGCTGCCATTAGTTCGGGACCCTATCCATCGGACCCGCCGCTTGGCACGGGAGGTCCGACTTATCCCCCGTCCGGGCCGGACTTCGCAGGGGACTCCGACGGTCCCGGCCGCCCCGGGCCGGGGGGAAATTCGTTCGCCCGCCCTCTGCCGCCCTGGTAGGCATGGCGGATGGCGACTGATCTTTCGACCGGTACGCGGGTGCTGCGGCGGGACGAGTGGGACACCTGGTTCGACTGTCTGGTCCGTGCCTTCGGCGGCACGGTCGCACCGGAGGAGCGGGAGCTGGACCGCTCCCTGACCGAGTTCGACCGTTCGCTGGGGGCCTGGGACGGGGACGAGTGCGTGGGGACGGCGGGGGCCTTCGGCTTCCGGATGACCGTGCCCGGCGGCGCCCTGGTGCCCGCGGCGGGCGTGACGATGGTCAGCGTGGCCGCCACGCACCGGCGGCGCGGGGTGCTGACGTCGATGATGCGGCGGCAGTTGGACGACGTGCGCTCCTGGGGCGAGCCGCTGGCGCTGCTGACCGCCTCCGAGCCCGCGATCTACGGCCGGTTCGGGTACGGCGCGGCGACCTTCCAGCTCTCCGCCGAGATCGACACGGGCCGGGCGGGGCTGTCGGTCCCGGCCGGCGCCGACGACGTGGGGCTGCGGTACGCGGCGCCCGGCGAGGTGCTGACGGCCTGCGAGGCGGTGTACGCGCGGCTGGTGCCCGAGCGGCCGGGGATGCTGGCCCGGCAGCCGGGCTGGGAGCGTCAGGGGCTGGTCGACCCGGAGGGCGAACGGGACGGCGCGTCGGCGCTGCAGTGCGTGGTCGCCGAGCGGGACGGCGAGGTCGTCGGGTACGCGCGGTTCCGGACCAGGCTCGGCTGGGGCGAGGGCGGGCACGACGGCACGGTGGTGCTGGAGGATCTGGCCGCGCTCGATCCCGCGGCGCAGGCGGCGCTGTGGCGGTTCCTGTTCGGCATCGACCTGATGACGACGCTGACCGTGCGGAACCGGCCGGTCGACGACGCCTGGCAGTACCTGGTGTCGGACATCCGGCGGTGCCGGCCCCGGCTGCGGGACGGCATGTACGTGCGGCTGGTCGACGTCGGGGCGGCGCTGGCCGCGCGGACGTACCAGGGGCCGGTGGACGTGGCCCTGGAGGTGGAGGACGCGTTCTGTCCGTGGAACGCCGGGCGGTGGCGGCTGACCGGGGACGCGAAGGGGGCGTCCTGCGAGCGGACGCGGGACCCGGCCGATCTGGCGCTGTCCGTGCGGGAGCTGGCGGCCGCGTACCTCGGCGGTGTGCCGTTGACGGCGCTGGCGGCGGCCGGGCGGGTGCGGGAGCTACGGCCCGGGGCGCTGGCGGAGGCGTCGGTGGGATTCGGGTCGGCGGTGGCGCCCTGGCTGCCGCACGGCTTCTAGCGCCGCGGCAGGCGACTTCCGCCCGGTGGGGAGCGGCGCCCGGTGCGTGCTTCGGGGGGCCTGCTCGAAGAGCTCAGGGGGAGGCGTGCCGGGCGTCGCGACGGGGTGGACGTCGCCTGCCTCGGCGCTCGTCGCGGCCCTGGTGACCGGGTCGCCGGCATGGGTGCCGGGCGGCTTGCGTGCCGCCGACCGGGCCGCCCGGCCGGGTCGGCCCGGTCGGCGCGCGGCGTCAGGTCCGCTGGCAGGCGGGGCACCAGAAGAGGTTGCGGGCGGCCAGGCCGGCGGTCCGGATCCCGGTGCCGCAGACGTGGCAGGGCATGGCCGTCCGGCGGTAGACGTAGACCTCGCCGCCGTGGTCGTCGACGCGGGGCGGGCGGCCCATCGCCTCGGGGGTGTGCTCGGGGCGGACGGTGTCGATGCGGCCCGCCAGGACGCCGTCGCGCATGAGCGCCACGAGGTCGGTCCAGACGGCGTCCCACTCGGCCGGGGTGACGTCCTTGCCGGGGCGGTACGGGTCGATGCCGTGCCGGAAGAGGACCTCGGCCCGGTAGACGTTGCCGACGCCCGCGATGACCTTCTGGTCCATCAGGAGTGCGGCGATCGTCGTGCGGCTGCGGCGTACGCGGGCGTAGGCGGCGGCCGGGTCGGCGTCGGGACGCAGGGGGTCGGGGCCGAGGCGGTCGTGCACGGCCTGCTTCTCGGCGTCGGTGATCAGGGCGCAGGTGGTGGGGCCCCGGAGGTCGACGTACGAGGTGGCGTTGGCGAGGCGGAGGCGGACGGTGTCCGTGGGCGGGGGCGCGGGGGCGTCGCCGAAGGTGACCTTGCCGAAGAGGCCCAGGTGGATGTGGACCCAGTCGTCGGCACGGAAGCGGAGGAAGAGGTGCTTGCCGTGGGCCTCGGTGCGGGTGAGCTCCGCTCCGGTGAGGAGGTCGGCGGCGTCGGAGAACTTGCCCTGGGGGCTGGTCACCCGGGTGGCCGTGCCGGTGAAGCGGGCGGCGTAGTCGTGCGCCAGCCGGTGGATGGTGTGCCCTTCCGGCACGGTGCGGTGTCCTTTCCTGCGGCCCGGGGCCCCGGCGGGGGCCGGCCCTCCGGTGTCGCCGCCGGACCGGCGCCCCCGCGGACCGCGGGTCCGGCGGGGGCGCTGGGACGGGGGCGTCCTACTGCTGCGGGTGGTGCGCCGGAATGGGCGGGAGGTCGCCCGTCGTCTCGTAGGCGGACAGCATGTCGATGCGGCGGATGTGGCGCTCGTCACCGGAGAAGGGGGTGTTGAGGAAGGTCTCGACGAACTTCGTCGCCTCCTCCGTCGTGTGCATGCGCGCCCCCACCGCGACGACGTTCGCGTTGTTGTGCTGGCGGCCGAGGGAGGCGGTCTCCTCGCTCCAGGCGAGGGCCGCCCGGACGCCCTTGACCTTGTTCGCCGCGATCTGCTCGCCGTTGCCGGAGCCGCCGATCACGACGCCGAGGGAGTCCGGGTCGCCGGCCGCGCGCTCCGCGGCGCGCAGGCAGAAGGGCGGGTAGTCGTCCTGGGCGTCGTAGATGTGGGGCCCGCAGTCGACGGGCTCGTGTCCCGCCGTCTTGAGCCACTCGACGAGGTGGTTCTTGAGTTCGAAGCCCGCATGGTCGGAGCCGAGATACACGCGCATGCTCCGAGTGTGTCACGGCGGATCGGGGGCAGACGCGGCGGGTGGTGACTTAGCACACTCCCTCAATGAATGTGAGGCAAGCTACAGACCGCAAGGGAACCTCAAGTAACAATCGCATTTCAGAGGTTCACGAATTCCTTTGCCTCGGATTCACTGGACCGACTCGTACACCGCTCGTGCGGGAACTCGCTCACCCGGCGTAAAGGAAAACCGTCCATGACCTCGCAGTCGACCCTGCCGAAGGCTGGAAGCGGCCACACAAGCCCCGACGGACACGGTTCAGGGCTCAAGGCCGGTCTCAAGAACCGCCATTTGACGATGATCGCCATTGGCGGCGTCATCGGCGCCGGCCTTTTCGTCGGCTCCAGTGCCGGTATAGCCACCGCCGGCCCCGGCATCCTGCTGTCCTACGCCCTCGTCGGCACGCTCGTCGTCCTCGTGATGCGCATGCTCGGCGAGATGTCCGCCGCCAACCCGACCTCCGGCTCCTTCTCCGCGCACGCCGACCGCGCGCTCGGCAGCTGGGCCGGGTTCTCCATCGGCTGGCTCTACTGGTTCTTCTGGGTCGTCGTGCTGGCCGTGGAGTCCACCGCCGGCGCCGCGATCCTCTCCGACTGGGTGCCTGCCGTCCCGCAGTGGGGCTGGGCCCTCATCGTCATGCTGGTGCTGACCGCCACCAACCTGGTCTCGGTCGGCTCCTACGGCGAGTTCGAGTTCTGGTTCGCCGGGATCAAGGTCGTCGCGATCGCCGCGTTCATCGTCGTCGGCCTGCTGGCGGTCTTCGGCGTGCTGCCCGGCGTCCACGCCGACCAGGCGTCCTTCGGCAACCTCACCGGCCACGGCGGATTCCTGCCGCACGGTCCCGGGTCCATCCTCACCGGTGTGCTGCTCGTCGTCTTCTCCTTCATGGGCAGCGAGATCGCCACCCTCGCCGCGGGCGAGTCCGAGGACCCGCAGCGCGCGGTCACCAAGGCGACCAACAGCATCATCTGGCGCATCGGAGTCTTCTACCTGGGCTCGATCCTCATCGTCGTCTCCCTGATCCCCTGGGACGACAAGTCGATCACCGACAAGGGCTCCTACGTCGCGGCCCTCGACTCCCTCGGCATCGCGCACACCGGTCAGATCATGAACTTCATCGTGCTGACCTCGGTGCTGTCCTGCCTCAACTCCGGCCTCTACACCGCCTCCCGGATGGCCTTCTCGCTCGGCGACCGCGGTGACGCGCCCAAGGCGTTCGCCCGGACCACCGGCCGCGGAGTGCCGCTGACCGCGATCCTCGTCTCCGTGGCCTTCGGGTTCGTGGCGGTGTTCTTCAACTACAAGTTCCCGGACACCGTCTTCCTCTTCCTCGTCAACTCCTCCGGCGCGGTCGCCCTGTTCGTGTGGCTGGTGATCTGCTTCTCGCAGCTGCGCATGCGCCGGATCATCCAGCGCGAGGCGCCGGAGAAGCTGGTCGTGAAGATGTGGCTGTACCCGTACCTGACCTGGGCGGCGGCCGCGCTGATCGTCTTCGTCCTCGGCTACATGCTGACCGACACCGAGGGCGAGAGCAGCGGGCGCACCACGGTGCTGCTGTCGCTGCTGGTGGCGGCGGTCGTCCTGGTGATCGCCTTCGTCAAGCAGCGGATCGGCGGCCACCGCGCGGCGGCCGGTGAGCCCGCCGGGGCCGAGGAGGTCACCGCCGGCTGATGCCCGCCGGTCCGCCGGACCCGCCGAAACGCGGGGGAGGGAGCCCTTGAAGGGCTCCCTCCCCCGCGTCGTGCCGCGCGGCGGCGCGGTGCTCAGCGCTTGCCTGCCAGCTTCCAGGCGGTCGGCAGCGCGCCCATCGCCAGGACGGCCTTCAGGGCGTCGCCGATCAGGAACGGGGTGAGGCCGGCCGCGACGGCGGCGGACATGGACATCCCGGTGGACAGGGCCAGGTAGGGCACGCCGACAGCGTAGATGACCGCCTCGCCCAGGACCATGGTGGCCGCCGTGCGCCAGGCGCCGCGGTCGGCGCCGCGGCGGGCGAGCGCGCCCACGACGGTGGCGGCCAGCAGCATGCCGAGGACGTAGCCGAAGGAGGGGGCGCCCGCGCCGGAGCCGCCGTCCGCGAACCACGGCACCCCCGCGACGCCCGCGACCGCGTACAGCGCGAGGGCGATCAGGCCGCGGCCGGCGCCGAGCGAGGTGCCGACGAGCAGCGCGGCGAAGGTCTGTCCGGTCACCGGCACCGGGGAGCCCGGCACGGGGACGGCGATCTGGGCGGCGAGCCCGGTGAGCGCGGCGCCGCCGAGCACGAGAGCGGCGTCCCGCACACGGGAGGCGGGCAGCAGGTCGGCGAGGACCTGACCGGTCCGGGCGGCGGGGGCGGCGGTGCTCATGGGGACTCCGCGGGGTGAGGGCAGTGGGGAACACCGTGACGCTATCCCAGCGCGCTCGGGCCGATCACCGTCCGCGCCCGACAAAGGCCCCGACGGCGACTTGGTGGGCTCCTGACAAAGGAAGCGGGTTACACACGGCACGGCGTGATGCCGGTCACTGAGGTGGGGTGGTTTCGCCGACCCGTCGGTCCGGTCGACCTCTGTAGGGTCCTGCCAATCGACCGGCGGCCGCCCTTCACCGGTGTCGTCCCGCCCGCGTGTTCACCGTCCTACCCGCGTGTCGCCGCCCGCATGTTCGACGCCCCGGCGGCCCGGCCGTGGTCTTCCGCCGCCCGGCCCTCGGCGGCCTCCCTGTCCATCACCGCCCCCGCTGTCCATCACCGCCCCCGCTGTCCGTCACCGCACCGACTGCCCGTCACCGCCCCGCCCCGGCCCCCGTCCGCCACCGTCTCGCCCGTCGGTCGCCGTCTGGGCAGCGGTGGGCCCATTTGCTAGCTTCGAACGCATGGTTGCCCAGGCCCGGTACTTCTCGTCGCGTCGCTATGTCGACCTGCGACGCCAGGGCGCGGCCACCTGTCGCCGCTCGGGATGAGGGCGGGCTCCGGCGCGTCCTCCACGCACGAGCAGGCGCAGTGCCGGACCCGTTCCTCCTGGGAGAGCCCATGCCCCGTACCGCGGCACCGATCCCGACGTCCCCCGTCCCCCGGGTCGCCGACCCCGATCGCCGCCGGACCAGCGCCAGCGTCGTGCTGCGCTCGGTGCTGGCGCACGGGCCGGTGGCGCGCAGCACCATCGCCCGGCTGACCGGGCTGTCCCCGGCCTCCGTGACGGACCACTGCGCCCGGCTCGCCCGGCTCGGGCTGATCCGCGAAGCCGCCCCGCCCCGCCGGGCGAAGGGGGTGGGGCGGCCGCACGTGCCCGTCGACCTGGACGACTCGCGGTTCCTGGTCGGCGGGGTGCACGTGGCGGTGCCGTACACCACGGTCGCGTTGCTCGATCTGCGCGGCCGGGTGGTGGCCGAACGGCGGCTCGAGCACGCCGGCACCGAGCCGGCGCGGGTGCTCGCCCGCGCCGCCGAGGGGCTCGACGCGCTGCTGGCCCGGACGCCGGGCGGCACGCCCCTCGGTGTCGGCTTCGCCGCCGGCGGCTGGGTGGACCGGGACCGCGGGACCGTCGTCGAACATCCGCTGCTGGGCTGGCGGGACGTGCCGGTGCGCGAGGTGATCGGCGCCCGCACCGGGCTGCCGGTGCACGTCGACGGGCACGCGCGGGCGCTGGTCAACGCGGAGCGGCTGTTCGGGCGGGCGCGGGGCAGCCGCAGCGTGCTGCACCTGTTCGTCGGCAACGTGGTCGACGCGGCCTTCGCCACGAACGACGAGGTCCACCACGGGCCGCGCTCCCAGGCCGGCTCGATCGCCCATCTGCCGGTGCCCGGCGGCACGGAGCCCTGCGAGTGCGGGCGGCTGGGCTGTCTCCAGGCCGAGTTGAGCGAGCGGACGCTGTGCAGGCGGGCCCGCGCGGCCGGAGTGATCGACGGGGTGAACCCGATGCACGTGGTCGCCGCTGCGGCGGCCGGTGACCCGGTGGCCGTACGGCTGCTGGTGGGACGGTCGCGTATGACCGGGCGGGCGGCGGGGCTGCTGCTGGACGTGCTCAACCCGGAGACGGTGGTCGTCACCGAGGTCGGCGTCATGCACCGGGAGGACTGTCTGACGGCGTTGCGGGACGCGGCCGGCGCCCACCGGGTGGCCGACGTGGTGCCGAGCGGCTTCCAGGATTCCGTACTGGCGGTGGCCGGCGGCTCGGTGGCGCTGGACGTGCTCTACCGGGACCCGCTGACCCTGCCGTCCCCCGGCCGCGCCCTGCCGTGACGGCGTCCTGCCGCGACCGCCGCCCCAAGCCCCGACCGCCCCGCGCCCCGAGGACGTCGGGCCCTGACGACCACATCGCACGCCCCGAGGACGCCGCGCCCCGACCGCCCCACGCCCCGAGGACGCCGCGCCCCGACCGCCCCGCGCCCCGAGGACGCCGCGTCTTGTCGGCGCCGTGTCACGGCCGCCCCGTCCCGCGGCGGCGGTGTCACGTGAAGTTAATTAATTCGGAAACTCCGAATGTTGACAGGGGTTGCGCGGGACCGGGAGCATTCATCGCATGAACCCGCTCACGAGCTGTCGCACTCTTTGTTGCTGACCCGTTGAAGCGTCCCGGAGCGCCTTTCCCTCCGGTTCTCCCCCGTGTGCTCGCGCACCGGTCTCCTCCAGCGTGAATTCCCCTGCCACTTCACGGACTTCGCCGTCCGTATTCGGCCGCCCGGAATTCCGCACGCGTCCCTCCGCCAGTGAACCCCGGAGTTCTCCCATGCCTTCCGCACCCGTGTCCGGCCTGGACCGGCGTCTGTTCCTCTCCTCGATGCTGGGCGTCGCCGCCGCGACGGCCGGACTGAGCGGCTGCGCCGGTTCGGGCGCCGCCGCCACGTCCTCCGCCGACCTGTCCGCACCGCTCGCGGCGAAGGTGCCACCGGGTACCAGCCTGAGGATCGCCTCGTACCAGAACGCCCAGCAACTCCAGTTCCGGCTGGGGAAACTGCCCGAGCTGCCGTTCACCGTGTCGCACTGGCTGAACATCGGCGCCGGCCCGGACGTCATCAACGCCTTCCGCGCCCATTCCCTGGACGTCGCCACCAACGCGGGGATACCGCCGATCCAGGCCCACTACCAGGGGTACGACGCGAGGATCGTCGCGATCGGCCTCACCCGCAGACCCAACTACCTGTTCGCCACCAGGCCGGGCAGCGGCATCCGCACCGTGCGGGACTTCAAGGGCGGCCGGCTCGCCTTCTCTCAGGGGCAGGCGCAGGGCGTCGTCCTGCTGCGCGCGCTGAAGGAGGCCGGGCTGGGGTACGACGACGTGAAGCTGGTCCCGCTGACCAGCAACCAGTTCCTCACCGCCCTGCAGTCCGGCCAGGTGGACGTGGCCCCGCTCGCCAACAGCCAGGCGCCGGCGTATCTGAGGCAGTACGGGGCGAAGGGCGCGCACACCATCCCCACCGACGTCGTCGACCTGCTCAACCTGCTGTGGGCGCCGGCGTCCGTGCTCGCCGACCGGGCGAAGGCCGCGGCCGTCGCCGCGTACATCCCGCAGTGGGCCAGGGGCCAGGTGTGGCAGTGGGAGCACCCGGACGTCTGGAACCGGGAGTTCTACGTCAAGACGCAGAACCTGACCCTGGCCCAGGCCGAGGCCGTGACCGGGCTCGCCAACAAGCCGCTGTTCCCGCCGAGCTGGGACGAGGCGATCCGGTGGGAGCAGGAGACCGCCGACCTGCTCGCCGAGGGTGGATTCGTCAAGAAGTTCGAGGTCGGCTCCCTCTTCGACCGCCGCTTCGAGTCCATCGCGGCGAAGGCCGTGCCCGCCGAGTACCGGAGGTGAACCCCATGACGGCCTCGACCACCCCGGCCACCCCGACGACCCCCGCGCCCCCTGCGGCCACCGCCGCGTCCGCGCAGGCCCCGTCCGCCGCTTCCCCCGCGGCCACCGCCGCCGCGTCCCCCGCCGGCGTCGCCGCGTCCCCCGCCGCCGGCGCGGCGCGCCGCACCCGCCGGTCCCGCCGCGGCCTCTCCCCCGGCAGGCGCCTGCCCGCCGCCCGGCTGGCCGGCCCCCTGCTCGTCCTCGCCCTGTGGGCCGGCGCCTCCGCCGCCGGGCAGCTCGACCCCGGCGCGATCCCGGCGCCCTGGACCGTGCTGCGCACCGCCTGGCGCCTGTGGACCGACGGCACGCTGCCCACCGACGTGGCGACCTCGCTGCGGCGGGCCGCGTACGGTTTCGCCATCGGCCTGAGCGGCGGGGTGCTGCTGGCGCTCGCCTCGGGGCTCAGCCGGACGGGCGAGGCGCTGATCGACGGGACCGTGAACCTCAACCGGGCGATCCCCACCCTCGGTCTGATCCCGCTGTTCATCCTCTGGCTGGGCATCGGCGAGACCTTCAAGGTCGCCATCATCGCGATCGTCGTCTACGTCCCGATCTACCTGAACACCCACGCCGCGCTGTCCGGCATCGACACCCGGTTCGTGGAGCTGGCCGAGGTCCAGGGGCTGTCGCGGTGGGAGTTCGTCCGCCGGATCGTCGTCCCCGGCGCGCTGCCCGGCTTCTTCGTCGGCCTCCGGCTGGGCGTGACCGGGTCCTGGCTGGGCCTGGTGGTGCTGGAGCAGATCAACGCCACCAGCGGCCTGGGCTACCTGATGTTCCAGGCGCAGAACTACGGCCAGACGGACGTGATCCTCGTCGGCCTGCTGGTCTACGGGGTCTTCGGCCTGGTCTCCGACACCGTGGTCCGTCTCGTCGAACGGAGGGTGCTGTCATGGCGCCGCACACTGAGCAGCTGACCCGGCCGGCCGTACGGCTGCGCGGCCTGACCCGGTCGTTCGAGGGCCGCACCGTCCTCGACGGCATCGACCTCGACCTCCCGGCCGGCGAGTTCACCGCCCTGCTCGGGCACAGCGGGTCCGGCAAGAGCACCCTGCTGCGGGCCATCGCGGGACTGGACCACCGGGTCGACGGCGGCGGTGAACTCGACGCACCGGAGCGGGTCTCCGTGGTCTTCCAGGACTCCCGGCTGCTGCCCTGGCGCCGGGTGCTGGACAACGTCCTGCTCGGCACGTCCGGCAAGGACGCCGCCGAACGCGGCCGGGCCGCCCTCGCCGAGGTGGGACTGGGCGGCCGGGAACGGGCCTGGCCCAGCGAGCTGTCCGGCGGCGAGGCGCAGCGCGCCGCGCTCGCCCGCTCCCTGGTGCGCGAGCCCGAGCTGCTGCTGGCCGACGAGCCGTTCGGCGCGCTGGACGCGCTCACCCGGCTGCGCATGCACGGCCTGCTGCGCGAGCTGTGGAAGCGGCACCGGCCGTCGGTGCTGCTCGTCACGCACGACGTGGACGAGGCGATCGTGCTCGCCGACCGGGTCCTCGTCCTCGAACACGGCCGTATCGGCCTCGACCTGACCATCGACCGCCCGCACCCGCGCTCCTACCGCGACCCGCTGCTCGGCGAATACCGGGAGCGGCTGCTCGCCGCGCTGGGCGTCACGGAGGACCCCGCATGACCGACCGCCAGTTGCACCTCAACGCGTTCCTGATGAACACCGGCCACCACGAGGCGTCGTGGCGGCTGCCGGAGAGCGACCCGCACGCCCACGTCGACCTGGCCCACTACGTCCGGCTCGCCCGGATCGCCGAGCGGGGCGCCTTCGACTCGCTGTTCCTGGCCGACGGCCCGCTGCTGTGGAACACCGTCGCCCAGCGTCCGGCCGGCGCCCTGGAGCCGCTGACGCTGCTCACCGCCCTGGCGACCGCGACCGAGCACATCGGCCTGATCGCGACCGCCTCCACCTCCTACAACTCCCCCTACAACCTGGCCCGCAAGTTCGCCTCGCTGGACATCATCAGCGGCGGCCGGGCCGGCTGGAACATCGTCACCACCGCCGGCGCGGAGGCCGCCCGCAACTTCGGGCTGGCCGCCGAGCCCGCGCACGCCGAGCGGTACGCGCGGGCCGCCGAGTTCGTGGAGGTCGCCCGGAAGCTGTGGGACAGCTGGGAGGACGACACCGTCGTCGCCGACAAGGCGGCCGGTGTGTGGGGCGACGACGCCAAGATCCATCCGGCGCGGCACGAGGGGACGTACTTCAGCGTGGCGGGCGCGCTCAACGTGCCGCGCACGCCCCAGGGCCACCCGCTGCTGGTGCAGGCCGGCTCCTCGGCGGACGGGAAGGCGTTCGCGGCCCGGTACGCGGAGGCGGTGTTCACCGCGCAGCAGACGCTCGCCGACGCCCAGTTCTTCTACGCGGACCTGAAGTCCCGTACCGAGCGGGCGGGCAGGAATCCCGAGCACGTCAAGGTGCTGCCCGGGATCGTCCCGGTCATCGGCTCGACCGAGGCCGAGGCGCGCGAGCGGGAGCGGGTCCTGGAGGACCACATCGTGCCCGAGCACGGGCGGGCCCGGCTGGAGAGCCTGCTGCGCCTGGCGCCCGGCACCCTCGATCTGGAGCGCGAGCTGCCCGCCGACCTGCCGCCCGAGTCGGCCATCGAGGGCGCCAAGAGCCGCTACACGCTCGTCGTGGAGCTGGCCCGGCGCGAACGGCTCACCGTGCGGCGGCTGATCGGCCGGCTCGGCGGCGGGCGCGGGCACCTCACCTTCGCCGGGACGCCCGAGCAGGTCGCGGACGCCGTCGAGACGTGGTTCACGCAGGGCGCGGCCGACGGTTTCAACATCATGCCCGCGGTGCTGCCCTCCGGTCTGGAGGCCTTCGTCGAGCACGTCGTCCCGATCCTGCGCGCCCGCGGCCTGCTCCGCACCGGTTACGGCCCCCGGCAGACCCTGCGGCAGCGCTACGGCCTGCCCCGCCCCGCCAACCAGTACGTCACCCCGGCGCTCGCCACCGTCTGAAACCCACGGAGGGAACCCCGCATGTCCATCGAGATCCGCAAGGTCACCGCGAACATCGGCGCCCAGGTGTCCGGCGTCGACCCGTCCCGGCCGCTGTCCGCCGAGACGGTCGCCGCCGTCCGGGAGGCCCTGAACGTCCACAAGGCGCTCGTCTTCGACGACGTGCGCCTCGACGACGCCGGCCAGGAGGCCTTCGCCCGCCACTTCGGCGACCTCACCACCGCCCACCCGACCGTGCCGGCCGTCGAGGGCGCCCCGAACGTGCTGCCCGTGGACAGCGAGCGGGGCCGGGCCAACCACTGGCACACCGACGTCACCTTCGTGCTGAACCCGCCGCAGGCCAGCACCCTGCGCAGCATCACGGTCCCGCCGTACGGCGGGGAGACCCTGATCGCCGACGCCGCCGCCGCCTACCGCGACCTGCCCGAGCCGCTGCGGCGCCTGGCCGACACGCTGTGGGCGGAGCACACCAACGACTACGACTACGCGGTGCCGGACGAGTCGATCGACGAGGAGCGGGCGGCCCAGCGCGCCCAGTTCACCTCGATCAAGTACCGCACCGCCCACCCGGTCGTCCGCGTCCACCCGCTGACCGGCGAGCGCGGGCTGTTCATCGGCGGGTTCGCGCAGCGCGTCGTGGGCCTGTCGGCGCCGGAGTCCCGCAAGATCCTGGACCTGCTGCAGGCGTACGTCACCCGCCCGGAGAACGTGCTGCGCTGGCGGTGGTCGGAGAACCAGCTCGTCCTGTTCGACAACCGCATCACCCAGCACTACGCCATCGACAACTACGACGGCCGGCCCCGCCGCCTGAACCGGGTGACCGTCGCCGGTGACGTCCCGGTCGGCGTGGAGGGCAAGGAGAGCTACTCCATCGAGGGGGACGCCTCGCACTACACCACGGTCGCCACGGCGCTCGCCGCGTAGCCGCCGGCTCACCCTGCGCACCGGGCGCGTCCGGATAATGGGCAGCCTGTCCCCCTGAGCGGACAGGCTGCCCACACTGTGGGCACTTTCCCCCCACCCCCCACCGGACGAGCGCGCCCATGCCAAGCAGCACCAGCACCAGCTCCAGCAGCACCGGCTCCGCCGACGCGGCGCCGCCGGGGACGGACGGCGTCCCCCTCTCCCACGGCCTCAAGCAGCGGCACCTGTCGATGATCGCCCTGGGCGGGGTGATCGGCGCCGGGCTCTTCGTCGGGTCCGGCGCGGGCATCGCCGCCGCCGGCCCCTCGATCGTCGTCGCCTACGCCCTGTCCGGCGTCCTCGTGATGCTGGTGATGCGGATGCTGGGCGAGATGTCGGCCGCGTACCCGTCCTCGGGGTCGTTCTCCGCGCACGCCGAGCGGGCGTTCGGCCCGTGGGCCGGTTTCACGGCGGGCTGGTCGTTCTGGGTGCTGCTGTGCACGGCGGTCGGCATGGAGGGCATCGGCGCGGCGGACATCGTCACCGGCTGGCTGCCGGGCACGCCCCAGTGGGCGTGGGTGGCGCTGTTCATGGTGGTGTTCTGCGGCGCGAACCTGGCCGCGGTGAAGAACTTCGGCGAGTTCGAGTTCTGGTTCGCGGCCCTGAAGGTCGGCGCGATCACGCTGTTCCTGGTGCTGGGCGTGCTGGCGGTCGCCGGGGTCCTGCCCGGCACCGACTCCCCCGGCGCCTCGAACCTCACCGACTTCCTCCCGCACGGCGGGCAGGGCCTGATCGTCGGCCTGCTCGCCTCGGTCTTCGCCTACGGCGGCCTGGAGACGGTCACCATCGCGGCGGCGGAGTCGGAGGACCCGGTGCGGGGCGTCGCGAGCGCGGTGCGCACCGCGATGTGGCGCATCGCGCTGTTCTACGTCGGCTCGATGGCGATCGTGGTGACCCTGATCCCCTGGAACTCCCCGGAGGTCGTGGCGAAGGGCCCGTACGTGGCCGCCCTGGACCACCTCGGCATCCCGGCCGCCGCGCAGCTGATGAAGGTGGTGGTGCTGGTCGCGCTGCTGAGCGCGATGAACGCCAACATCTACGGCTCCTCGCGGATCGCCTACTCGCTGGTCGAGCGCGGTCAGGGGCCGCGGGCGCTGGCGAAGGTCTCCGGCGGCGTGCCCCGGGTCGCCGTCCTGGTGTCGAGCCTCTTCGGGTTCGGCTGCGTGCTGCTCAGCTACTGGCGGCCCGACGACGTCTTCCCGTGGCTGCTGAACATGATCGGCGCGGTGATCCTGGTCGTCTGGGTCTTCATCGCCGTCTCGCAGCTGCGGCTGCGGCGCAGGCTGGAGCGGGAGGCGCCGGGCAAGCTGGTGGTCCGGATGTGGGCGTTCCCGTGGCTCACCTGGGTCGCCCTGGCCGGCATGGCGGCGGTCTTCGTGCTGATGGCCCGGGAGCCCGGCACACGGGTCCAGCTGTACTCGACGGGCGGGATGACGCTGTTCCTGGCGGCGGCCGGCTACGCCTGGCAGCGGACGCGGGCCGCGCGCTGACGTACGGCGCCCGGCTCCCCCAGGGCGCCCGCGGCCCGTGGGGGCCTTCCTCGCGCCCGGCGCGGCCGGGCGCGGCGGCGGGGTCCCGCGCGGACGTCCCGCCGCTCGCGCCCCGACGGCGCGTCCCGGGGCGTCCTGGCCCGTGATCGTCCTCCCGCCCTTCACGCGGGCGGGCGAACGGGAACGGGCCCGCGCGAGGACGTGCCTCGCGGGGGCCCGTCGGCGGACCGGGTTCCGGGCGGCGGCGACCCGGCGGGTCCTGTCAGGCCGCCGCCGCGGCGGGGCTCACAGGTTGCTGAAGTCCGGGCCCGCCGTGCGGGTGCGCTTGATCTCGTAGAAGCCGGGGACCGAGGCGACCGCGACCGTGCCGTCCCACAGGCGGGCCGCCTGCTCGCCCTTGGGGGCGGGGGTGACGACCGGGCCGAAGAAGGCGATCTGCTCGCCGTCGGGGCCGGGGAGCGCGATGACCGGGGTGCCGACGTCCTGGCCGACCTTCTCGATGCCCTCCTTGTGGGAGGCGCGCAGTTCGGCGTCGAACTCGAAGTCCTCCTGGTCGGCGTAGTCGATGAGGTCGGCGGGCAGCCCCACCTCGTCGAGCGCGGCGACAACAGCCTCCCGGGTGGGGCCCTCGCCCTGGTTGTGGAAGCGGGTGCCGAGCGCGGTGTAGAGCGGGCCGAGGACGTCCGCGCCGTGCTTCTGCCAGGCCGCGGTCACCAC
This sequence comes from Streptomyces sp. NPDC015220, assembly GCF_043079345.1. Classification (NCBI taxonomy): domain Bacteria; kingdom Bacillati; phylum Actinomycetota; class Actinomycetes; order Kitasatosporales; family Streptomycetaceae; genus Streptomyces; species Streptomyces sp. NPDC015220. Next base: position 796,831 of record NZ_JBIBUK010000001.1, read on the forward strand.
CCGGATAGGCCCCCACGCCTTGGTGGTGAGCATCTCCCGGTACTCCTCGGGCAGCTCGTCCAGCTTGGGCTCGTTGAGCACCGCCAGGCTCATCACGTGCCAGTGGACCTCGATGTCCCGCACCTTCTCCACCTCCAGCACCCACCGGGAGGTCATCCAGGCCCACGGGCACAGCGGGTCGAACCAGAAGTCGACGGGGGTCCTGCCGGCGGCGGGGACGGCGGAGGCGTTCTCGGACATGGCTCTCCTCGGTGTCGGGTCGTCGAACATCCAACGCCGACCGTCCCCCGCGGCATTCCCGGCTGCCGCCCGTCAGGGGCGCATGGCAGGATCGGTGCTGTCCGCATTCTGAACAGACACGACACGAGGGAGTGCCGTCCGTGCCCGGTGAGAATCTGTCCCGCGACGAGGCCCGGGAGCGGGCCGCCCTGCTGTCCGTCGACGGATACGAGGTGTCCCTCGACGTGCGCTCGGCGGTCGGCGGGGAAGCGGGGGACGAGCCGCGCACCTTCCGCTCCGTCACCACCATCCGCTTCCGGTGCAGCGAACCCGGCGCGGCGAGCTTCGCCGACCTGGTCGCGCCCGCCGTCACGGCCGTCTCGCTCAACGGCAAGGACCTCGACCCCGGCGAGGTGTTCGACGGCTCCCGGATCCTCCTGGAGGACCTGGCCGCCGACAACGAACTGGTCGTCGACGCCCGGTGCGCCTACTCGCGCACCGGTGAGGGCCTGCACCGCTTCGTCGACCCCGAGGACGGCGAGGTCTACCTCTACACGCAGTACGAGCCGGCCGACTCCCGCCGGGTCTTCGCCACCTTCGAGCAGCCCGACCTCAAGGCCCCGTTCCGCTTCGAGGTGCGGGCGCCGCAGGACTGGACGGTGTGGAGCAACGGCGCGGGCGAGCTGCACGACGGGGTGTGGCGGTTCGCGGAGACGAAGCCGATCTCGACGTACATCACCTGTGTCGTGGCGGGGCCGTACCACTGGGTGACGGACACCTACGAGCGGGTGTTCGAGGACGGGACGCGGCTGGAGATCCCGCTGGGCGCGCTGTGCCGCAAGGGACTGGCGAAGCACTTCGACGCCGACGACGTCTTCCTGGTCACCAAGCAGGGCCTGGACTTCTTCCACGACCACTTCGACTATCCGTACCCGTTCGGCAAGTACGACCAGGCGTTCGTGCCGGAGTACAACCTGGGCGCGATGGAGAACCCGGGCCTGGTGACCCTGCGGGAGGAGTACATCTACCGCGGGAAGGTCACCCGGGCCTCGTACGAGAGGCGCGCCAACACCATCCTGCACGAGATGGCGCACATGTGGTTCGGCGACCTGGTCACCATGGAGTGGTGGGACGACCTGTGGCTTAAGGAGTCCTTCGCCGACTTCATGGGCGCCTCGGCGCTGGTCGGCGCGACCCGCTTCACCGACGGCTGGGTCACCTTCGCCAACCGCCGCAAGGCGTGGGCGTACCGTGCGGACCAGCTCCCCTCGACCCATCCGATCACCGCGGACATCCGCGACCTCCAGGACGCCAAGCTGAACTTCGACGGCATCACCTACACCAAGGGCGCCTCGGTGCTCAAGCAGTTGGTGGCGTACGTCGGCCAGGAGGCGTTCATGGAGGGCGCGCGCCGCTACTTCAAGCGGCACGCGTACGGCAACACCCGCCTGGGCGATCTGCTGACGGTGCTGGAGGAGACCAGCGGCCGGGACATGAGCGCGTGGTCCCGGGCCTGGCTGCAGACGGCCGGCGTCAACTCGCTGACCCCGCAGGTGCTGCTGGACGCCGAGGGCCGGATCGAGGAGCTCGCGGTGGTGCAGGAGGCCGCGGAGTCGCATCCCGAGCTGCGCCCGCACCGGGTGGCGGTGGGCCTGTACCGGCGCTCGCAGGTGGGTGCGCTCGAACGCTACGCGCGCGCCGAGGTGGACGTGGACGGCGCCCGCACGGTGGTGTCCGGGCTGGCCGGCCAGGACGCCCCGGAGCTGGTGCTGGTCAACGACGACGACCTCACCTTCTGCAAGATCCGCTTCGACGCGACCTCGCTGGCCACGCTGCGCGAGCACCTGGGCGCGCTGACCGACCCGCTGGCCCGCGCCCTGTGCTGGTCGGCGCTGTGGAACCTGACCCGGGACGCGCTGCTGCCGGCGCGCGAGTTCGTGGACCTGGTGCTGCGGTTCGCGGGCCGTGAGTCCGACATCGGCGTGCTGCAGATGCTGCACGCGTGGGCGGCCTCGGCGCTGGTGCACTACGCGGCGCCCGAGTGGCGCCGGACGGGCGAGCGGGCACTGGCCGAGGGCGCGCTGGCCGAGCTGCGGCAGGCCGGGCCGGGCAGCGAGCACCAGCTCGCATGGGCGCGGTTCTTCGCCACCGTGGCCTCGGCACCGGCCGATCTGGAGCTGCTGCGCGGCCTGCTGGACGGCACGGAGGAGCTCACCGGACTGGACGTCGACCAGGAGCTGCGCTGGGCGTTCCTGGAGCCGCTGGCGACGCACGGGGTGGCGGACGAGAAGGTGCTCGCCGACGAACTCGCCCGGGACGCCACCGCCTCCGGCGAGCGCCACCAGGTGCGCTGTCTGGCCGCGCGTCCGTCGGCCGCGGTGAAGGCGCGGGCCTGGGAGCAGGTGGTGGAGTCGGACACGCTGTCCAACGCGCTGGTGGGAGCGGTGATCGCGGGCTTCGGCCGGCCCTCGCAGCGGGAGCTGCTCGCGCCGTTCGCGCAGAAGTACTTCGCGGCGATCGAGCGGGTGTGGGACGAGCGGTCGATCCAGATCGGGATGGACGTGGTCGAGGGGCTGTTCCCCTCGTTGCAGGACTCGCCCAAGACGCTGGCGGCGACCGACGCCTGGCTCGCCGCGCACGAGCAGGCAGCGCCCGCGCTGCGCCGACTGGTGCTGGAGGCGCGGGACGACCTGGCGCGGGCGCTGCGCGGCCAGGAGTGCGACGCGCGCGCCTGAGCCGGCTCCGGCCGCCGTGCCCCACGGGGAACGGCGGCCTCCGCGGCGACGGCCGGCCCGGTACGGCCGGCCGGCCGGCGAGCCTCGGCTTTGGCCAAGGCTCAAGCGTGCTGTGACTGTTACAAGATGCCGCGTAACCCCTGGTCCGACCGGCACGGACCAGGGGTTTTCGGCATCCGAACACTCGTCCTTTAGTGCTGCCTTGTCCTGCTTTGTCGACGGACGTGTAACAGCGGTTAGCACGTGGCCCGAGTGCGGGAAATTTCCCGGCATGAACCACAACACTCCGCTCTCCCCCCGCCCCCTGAGCCACCTGGCCGAGCCGCACCGCCGGGTCCTGACCACCGCTCAGCTCCGCGCCCACGGCGTGTCGGCGGCCGAGACGAACGAGCAGTGCCGTGCCGGCGGGCCCTGGCAGCAGTTCCTGCCGGGCGTGTTCCTCCTCCACCCGGGCCCGCCGACCAGCGAGGAGCGGCTGCGCGCGGTGCTCATGTACGCCGCGCGCGGACCGGTGCCCCGGACGGCGCAGGCGGTGCCGGCGCAGCCGACCGCCCAGCAGCCGCACCGGCCGGTGCCCGCGGAGGTGATGATCACCGGGCTGGCCGCACTCACCCTGCACGGCTTCGCCGCCGCGCCCGCGCTGCCGGCGCTGGAGAAGATCGACGTCCTGGTGCCCCGGCTGCGCCGGCTGCGTTCGGCGGGCTGCGCCCGGATCAGGCGGACGGCCGAGCTGCCGGTGCCCGAGGCGGTCACGGGCCTGCCGGTGGCGCCGGTGCCGCGCGCCCTGGCGGACGCGGTCGCCGACCTGACCGATCCGGTCGAGGTGCAGCGGCTGCTGACCGAGGCGGTGCGCGGCGGCCACTGCGAACCGGCCGCGGTGGTCCGGGAACTGTCCGCGGCGCGGCTGCTGAACCGGCCGCACGTGGTGGACGCGGTGGACTCGCTGCTGGCCGAGGGCCGGGCGATCGCCGAGGGCCGGCTGTACCGGATGGTCGAGGAACACGGCCTGCCCGACCCGGTGTGGAACGTGGACCTGCGGCTGCCGGGCGGCCCTCACCTGGGCGGCCTGGACGCGTACTGGCCCCAGGAGGCGGTCGCGCTGGAGCTGGACACCCGCGCGCCCCGCCAGAACGACGACGCGCTGTGGTCGGAGTACGCCCGCAAGCGCGAACTCCTGGAGCGGCTGGGCATCACGGTCGTCCACGTCACCCCCAGGAAGCTCCGCGACGCGCCGGCGCAGCAGGCGACGGTGGTGCGCACCGCGCTGATGGCGGCCGCCGACCGCGATCCGGCCGTGTACGTCGTGGTGCTGCCCCGGTAGTGGGGCGCCGCGGAGGAGCCCAGGGCGCCGGGAGGGGTGTCGCGAGGACGTCCGCCGAGGCCGCTCGCCCACGGGCCGGCCCCGGCCGCTACGCCTCCCCCACCACCCGGCCGGCCTCCGGGCGCTCGCGCCACAGCCGCAGCCCCACGTCGACCAGCCCGACCCGCTGGAGCTCCGGCACCGCCTCCAGCGGGTGCCAGGCCGCCATGTCGGTCGAGCCGTTCGTCTCGTTGCGCAGCTCGCCGCCGGTGACCCGGCCCTCGTAGACGATGCGCAGGCCGTGGAAGTCGGCGTGCGAGCCGAGGGGACGCGGATAGCTGCGCCGGATGGAGTCGAGGCCGAGCAGGGCCACCGGCTCGACGGTGTAGCCGGTCTCCTCCTCCGCCTCGCGGACGACGGTGTCGTAGGGGTCCTCGCCGTGCTCCATGCCGCCGCCGGGCAACGTCCACCGGCGCGCGCCGTCCCGCGCGACCCAGCGCGCCAGCAGCATCCGTCCGTCCCGCACACACACGGCGTAGGCCGCCACCCGCAACTCCTCACGCATGAGGAGACGTTACGGCAGCACGCGGCCGGCCGCCGAATGTTCGGGCGGAGCCCGGCGCAGCGGCGCCGCGTCCGGCGTCCGGGCCGCCTACCGGCCGTGGAGCGCGCCCGGCGCTCCCCCGCCCCCCGGGGCGCGGGGCCCTGGCGCCCCTTCGGCCGCGCCCGGCTCCCCCTGGCTCGCCCGGACTTCCCTGACTCCCCTGGCTTCCCCGGCTCGTCCGGCTCCCCGTACTCCTCCGACTCCTCCGGCTCGCCGCCCGGGACCGCCCCGGACCGGTCGCCGCCGTCCCCGGCCGGATCCGCTCCCGCGTCCACGAGCCGTGCTTCCGCCGCCTCCACGGCGCCTCGCGTGGCGGTAGGCGCCGGGCCACCTGCGGCAACCGTGCGAAGGCGGCCCGCCACCGCGCGCGGTCACGCTCCCGGGACATGGGGCCCTACAGGATGGTTCAGACGGGTATGTGCCCGGTGGCGTATGGCGGAAGTACGCCATGGGTCCATCCCGCCAGAGTCAACTCTCCACAAACATCTTCCCCTTGGGTAAAGCTGAGCGATCGTCCGGCTCCGAAATCCGGACGGCTGCGATCGGACCCGATCGCAACTCGCCTGGTTCCTTTACCTGCAAGGGATGCCGATGACCTCCGACTCCCAGCGCGCCCCGGGCGCGAGACGCCTGGCCCGCACGGCCGTGGCCGCCGGCGTGGTGGCCGCGCTCTGCGCGGCCGGGCCGATACCCCTGGCCGTCGCCGCGCAGGGCGACGGCCCCGCGCCGTCCGACCCGGCCGTCAAGTCGGCGAGCGCCAAGCTCGGTCCGGACGACGCCGACCTGCTGGCCACCGCCAAGGCCGACGGCGCCAAGAACGTCACGATGATGATCGCCACCGCGCCGGGGCAGACCGAGCAGGTCGCCGAGCAGCTGAACGCGGTCGAGGGCGGCTCGGTGGGCCGCGCCTACGACCGGCTCGGCTACGTCCGCGCCACCGTGCCGACCGCGAAGGCGGACTCGGCGATCGCCGCCGCCGAGAAGCTGTCCTCCGTGCACGCCATCGACCTGCGGCAGGAGATCCGGCTCGACGACCCGACGCCGGCCGGGGACACGGCGAAGGGCGCGGCCGGCAAGGGCACCGCCTCCTACCCCGCCCCGGGGCGCACCACCCCCGCCGAGAACCCGTACAACCCGTCCTTCGAGACGGGCGCCGTCGACTTCGTGAAGAAGGACCCGAAGGCGGACGGCCGGGGCGTCACCATCGGCATCCTCGACTCCGGCGTGGACCTCGGCCACCCGGCGCTGCAGAAGACCACCACCGGCGAGCGCAAGATCGTCGACTGGGTGACCGCCACCGACCCGATCGTCGACGGCGACGCCACCTGGCGCCCGATGGTCTCCGCGGTCTCCGGGCCGCGCTTCGGCTACGACGGCCAGTCCTGGACCGCCCCGGCGGGCTCGTACCAGATCAGCACCTTCAAGGAGTCCTCGACCGCCGGCGGCGACGCCAAGGGCGACGCCAACCGCGACGGCGACACCACCGACTCCTGGGGCCTCCTCTACGACCCGGCGGCCGGCACCGTCCGCGTCGACCTGAACAACAACCACGACTTCACCGACGACGAGCCGATGAAGCCGTACAAGGACGGCTTCCAGGTCGGGTACTTCGGCACCGACGACCCGAAGACCGACGTCGCCGAACGGCAGCCGTTCGTCGTGCAGATCCGCAAGGACGTGCCGATGGACCCCTACGGCGGGTCCTGGGTCGGCAAGAAGGCCGACTTCGTCAACATCGGCGTCATCGAGTCCGAGCACGGCACCCACGTCGCCGGCATCACCGCCGCCAACGGCCTGTTCGGCGGGCGGATGAACGGCGCGGCCCCCGGCGCGAAGATCGTCTCCTCGCGCGCCTGCACCTGGACCGGCGGCTGCACCAACGTCGCGCTCACCGAGGGCATGATCGACCTGGTCGTGAACCGGGGCGTCGACATCGTCAACATGTCCATCGGCGGTCTGCCCGCGCTCAACGACGGCAACAACGCGCGCGCCGAGCTCTACACGCGTCTCATCGACACCTACGGCGTCCAGCTGGTGATCTCCGCGGGCAACTCCGGCCCCGGCGTCAACACCATCGGCGACCCCGGCCTGGCCGACAAGGTGATCTCGGTCGGCGCCTCCATCTCCAAGGAGACCTGGGCCGCGAACTACGGCTCCGGCGTGAAGACCGCGTACGCGATGATGCCGTTCTCCTCGCGCGGCCCGCGTGAGGACGGCGGCTTCACGCCGACGCTGACCGCGCCCGGCGCCGCGATCAACACCACCCAGACCTGGCTGCCCGGCTCCCCGGTCCCCGAGGCGGGCTACTCCCTGCCGGCCGGCTACTCGATGCTCCAGGGCACCTCGATGGCCTCCCCGCAGGCGGCCGGCGCCTCGGCGCTGCTGCTGAGCGCCGCCAAGCAGAAGGGCATCGACCTCACCCCGGCGGTCCTGCGCACGGCGCTCACCTCCACCGCCGACCACATCAAGGGCGCGCAGGCCTACGAGGAGGGCGCGGGCCTGATCAACGTCGTGGACGCCTGGAAGGCGATCCGCAAGGGCGCCCACGCCGAGGACTACACCGTCAAGGCGCCGGTCGACACCGCGATCGACGACGCCCTGAAGACCCCCGGCTTCGGCACCGGCCTGTACGACCGCGAGGGCGGCCTGAAGGCGGGCGGAAGCAGGACGTACGACATCACCCTCACCCGCACCTCCGGCCCGGACCGGGCGGTCCGGCACGAGCTGCACTTCGAGAACGACGCGGACGGCACCTTCCAGGTCGTCGGCTCCGACGAGGTGAAACTGCCGCTGAACCGGCCGGTGACCGTCAAGGTGCGGGCCAAGGCGAAGTCCGCCGGCATCAAGAGCGCGATCCTCGAGCTCGACGACCCGGCGACCGAGGGCGTCGACAAGCAGATCCTCACCACGGTCGTTGTCTCCGCCCCGGTGAAGTACACGTACGCGGCCTCCGGCAGCGTGCAGCGCAACAGCACCCGGTCGTACTTCCTCACCGTGCCCGAGGGCGCCAAGTCCCTCGAGGTGGCGATCGGCGGGCTCGGGAACGGCAGCCAGACCCGGTTCATCGCCATCCACCCGTACGGCGTCCCGGTCGACAACACCTCGACCCCGTACTGCTACAACAACTACCTCGACGGCAACGGCTGCCGGCCCGACGTGCGGTCCTACGCCGACCCGCAGCCGGGCGTGTGGGAGGTCGAGGTCGAGGCGCGCCGCACCTCGCCGCTCCTGGACAACCCCTACGCGCTGGACGTCACCGTGCTCGGCGCGGCCTTCGACCCGGCGACCGTGACCGTGCCCGAGGCCAGGGCCGGCGTCCCGGCCACCGCCTCCTGGAAGGTGACCGACAACTACGCGGCCCTGGACGGCAGGCTCGTCGGCGGCCCGCTCGGCTCCGCCAAGTCGGCCCGGCCCACCATCGCGGCCGGTGCGAAGCAGACCACGACGGTGACCGTGCCCGAGGGCGCCAAGTCGCTGGACGTGGCCATCGGAGGCGTCTCGGACAAGTCCGCCGACCTGGACCTGAAGGTGTACGACGCCGCCGGCAAGCAGGTCGCGCAGTCCGCCGACGGCGACTCGGAGGAGGCGGTCTCCATCGCCGCTCCGGCCGCCGGCACCTACACCGTCGAGGTCGCCGCCTACTCGGTGCCGTCCGGATCGACGGCGTACGACTACCGGGACGTGTTCTTCTCCGCCGCGCTCGGCACCGTCACGGTCGACGCCGCGACGCCGGTGAAGCTGGGCACGGGCGACTCCGCCACGGTGACCGGGACGGTCACCGCGGCCGCCGCCGCGCCCGAGGGACGCGAGTTCTTCGGGCAGGTGCAGCTGGTGAACGCGCGCGGCACGGTCGCGGGCCTCGGCAGCGTGCGGATCGAGAAGGTGGTGCCGTAGCGCCCGGCGCGTCACCGGCCGGCTGATCCGCCGGCCGGGTGACCGGGTCGCACGGCGACGGGGGCGGGCGTCCGGACGGGCGCCCGCCCCTCGGTCATTCCCCGCAGGTCACGGAGCGGGACAGGGGCAGGGCGCGGGTGATCCGGTCCCGTTCCGGTGCGATCCGCCGCTCCCCGACGAGCCAGGCGTCGGCCTCGTCGGCGTGGCGCGGGAGCCCGACGAGCACATGGGCGCCCGGGGCGAGGTCCAGCGGCTCGGCCAGGGTGAAGGCGACCTCCCCCCGCCGCGTCCCGGGTCCGTAGGACCGGGTCACGCGCAGGGTGACCCGCTGACGTCCGGCCTCCGGCTCCGGCGTCACCCGCGTCACATCGCCCTCGACGACGAGCCGGGCGCAGGCGAGGTACCGGGGGTCGCCGAACGGGGAGCCCGCCGCCGCCTTCCCGGAGCTCGCCCGGTCCGCGGCGCCGGCCCCGCCGTCGCCCATGCCGCCCTGGGCCGTGAGCCGGCCCAGCCCCAGCACGGCGGAGGCGACGCAGGCGGCGGCCAGCCCGCCGAGCGCGACGGCCCGCACCCGACGCCCCCGCCCCCGTGGGCGGCCGGCGCCCGGCGGCGTCGCCGGGGAGGCGGCCGGGGCCGCCGCCCCCGGCTCCGGCTCCGGCCGCGCGAGCGCGTCGGCGACCAGCGTGAGCTGCCGCCGCAGCGTGGCGAGGTCGGCGCGGGCCGCGCGGTACTCGGCCAGGTCCTCGGCGCCCGCGGAACGCGGCAGCGGCTCGTCCAGGATCGCCGCCAGCAGCGGGTCGACGCCGTCGTGGGACTCGCGTTCGGCCGCCACCTCACACCACCTCGTTCTCGTGCAGCCGGGCCCGCAGGGCGCGGACGGCGGTGTGCAGCCGGCTCTTGACCGTGCCCTCCGGGACGCCGAGCTGCTCGGCGATCTCCCGGACGGGCAGGTCGGCGTAGAAGCGCAGGACGAGGACCTGGCGCTGGGCGCCGGGCAGTTCGTCCAGGCCCTGGGCGACGGCGAGGGACAGCAGCCGGGTGTCCTCGCCCGCCGCGGCGTGCTCGGGCGAGCGCAGGGCGGCGAGGCGCTCCCCGAGCCGGTCCCGGCGGCGCTGGGCGCGGTGCCAGTCCATGGCGAGGTTGGAGGCGACCACCGCGGCCCACGCGGAGACGTCCCGCGGCGCCTCCCGGCCGCTCGCCGCCCGCTCCAGCAGCCGCAGCCGGACCTGCTGCACCCCGTCCGGCAGGTCCGCCTGCGGCACGCCGCCGAGCGCGAGCACCGCCCGCACCCGGCGTTCCTGGGCCGCGTCCAGCGGATCGTCGCCACCCCGGCCCGTCTCCCGGCCCCGGCGCGCCCTTCTGCGCAGCACAAGCCCTCCCCTCCCCGCGTCAGTCCTACGACGCCGCCGCCGGGCGAAACGTTCGGCACGGCTCGCCGGAATTTCCCGGCGCCGGTCAGAGGCGTACGTCACACCGCCGTATGGGCCGGGAACACCGCGGGCAGGCACCCAGCAGCACAGCTTGCGGCACGGGGGCCTCACCGGGCGGATTTTTGCAGCTCGACCCGGGTGCGCGCGGCGGTTCCGCAGCCGCCGCCCGGCCGGGTCCGTCCCACTCCCCGGGCGCCGCGCGCAAAGAATTGGACAGGTGGACCGGGGTCGGCCGCATGATGGAAAGGCCTCGGCCGAGTACATACGTACGCACAGCACACCTAGAGGGAGACACCGTGAGGGTCGGAATCGTCGGAGCCACCGGTCAGGTCGGCACGGTCATGCGCAGGATCCTCACGGAGCGCGACTTCCCGGTCACCGAGCTGCGCCTGTTCGCCTCGGCGCGTTCCGCGGGGACGGTCCTGGACGGCGTGACGGTGGAGGACGCGTCGACGGCCGACTACACCGGCCTGGACATCGTGCTGTTCTCGGCGGGCGGCGCGACCTCGAAGGCGCTGGCCGAGAAGGTCGCCTCGCAGGGCGCCGTGGTGATCGACAACTCCTCGGCCTGGCGACGGGACCCGGACGTGCCGCTGGTGGTGTCCGAGGTGAACCCGCACGCGATCGCCGACCGGCCCAAGGGCATCATCGCCAACCCGAACTGCACCACGATGGCCGCCATGCCGGTGCTCAAGCCGCTGCACGAGGAGGCCGGGCTCCAGGCCCTGGTCGTCGCGACCTACCAGGCGGTGTCGGGCTCGGGTCTGGCGGGCGTGGCGGAGCTGCACGGCCAGACGCAGAAGACGGTCGCGGAGGCCGACCGGCTGACCCACGACGGCGCGGCGGTGGACTTCCCCGAGCCGGCCGTCTACAAGCGCCCGATCGCGTTCAACGTGGTGCCGCTGGCGGGCAACCTCGTCGACGACGGCCTGAACGAGACCGACGAGGAGCAGAAGCTCCGCAACGAGTCGCGCAAGATCCTCGAGATCCCGGAGCTGAAGGTCTCCGGCACCTGTGTGCGCGTCCCGGTCTTCTCCGGCCACTCCCTCCAGATCAACGCCCGTTTCGCGCGTCCGATCAGCGTCGAGCGCGCCACCGAGCTGCTGGCCGGCGCCCCCGGCGTCGCCCTCTCCGACATCCCGACGCCCCTCCAGGCGGCCGGCCAGGACCCGTCCTACGTGGGCCGCATCCGTCCCGACGAGACGGTGGACAACGGTCTGGCCCTGTTCGTCTCCAACGACAACCTGCGCAAGGGCGCGGCCCTGAACGCGGTGCAGATCGCGGAGCTGGTCGCGGCCGAGCTGAGCGCGTAGGCACGCCGCCGGGCCCCGCCGTCCACCGCGGGGCGGGCCCCGCGGCACCGGGTGGGACCCGTACGGGTCATCGCGGCGGGCGGGCGGTCACCGACAGTCGGTGACCGCCCGCCCGCATGCGGTGCGACGTGGAAGGATGACCGCACCCACACATCACGAGGAGATGACCGCGTGCCTGGCACAAACCTGACTCGCGAAGAGGCGCAGCAGCGGGCGAAGCTGCTCACCGTTGACTCGTACGAGATCGATCTCGACCTCTCCGGCGCGCAGGAGGGCGGCACCTACCGGTCCGTGACCACGGTGCGCTTCGACGTCGCGGAGGACGGCGCCGCCTCCTTCGTCGACCTGATCGCCCCGGCCGTGCACGAGGTGACGCTCAACGGCGACACGCTCGATCCGGCCGAGGTCTTCGAGGACTCCCGGATCGCCCTGCCGGGCCTGCTCCAGGGGCGCAACATCCTGCGCGTCGTCGCCGACTGCGCGTACACCAACACCGGCGAGGGCCTGCACCGCTTCGTCGACCCGGTCGACGACCAGGCGTACCTCTACACGCAGTTCGAGGTCCCGGACGCCCGCCGGGTCTTCGCCTCCTTCGAGCAGCCGGACCTGAAGGCCACCTTCCAGTTCACCGTGAAGGCGCCCGAGGGCTGGACCGTCGTGTCCAACTCGCCGACCCCCGAACCCCAGGACAACGTCTGGGTGTTCGAGCCGACGCCGCGCATCTCGTCGTACATCACGGCGCTGATCGTCGGGCCGTACCACAGCGTGCACAGCGTGTACGAGAAGGACGGGCAGTCCGTCCCGCTCGGCATCTACTGCCGGCCCTCGCTCGCCGAGTTCCTCGACGCGGAGGCGATCTTCGAGGTCACCCGGCAGGGCTTCGACTGGTTCCAGGAGAAGTTCGACTACGCCTACCCGTTCGCCAAGTACGACCAGCTCTTCGTGCCCGAGTTCAACGCGGGCGCGATGGAGAACGCGGGCGCCGTCACCATCCGCGACCAGTACGTCTTCCGGTCCAAGGTGACCGACGCGGCGTACGAGGTGCGGGCCGAGACCATCCTGCACGAGCTGGCCCACATGTGGTTCGGCGACCTGGTCACCATGGAGTGGTGGAACGACCTGTGGCTGAACGAGTCGTTCGCCACCTACACCTCCATCGCCTGCCAGGCGCACGCCCCCGGCTCGCGCTGGCCGCACTCATGGACCACGTTCGCCAACTCCATGAAGACGTGGGCGTACCGGCAGGACCAGCTCCCGTCGACCCACCCGATCATGGCGGAGATCAACGACCTGGACGACGTGCTCGTCAACTTCGACGGCATCACCTACGCCAAGGGCGCCAGCGTGCTCAAGCAGCTGGTGGCGTACGTCGGCATGGACGAGTTCTTCCGGGGCGTGCAGGCGTACTTCAAGCGGCACGCCTTCGGCAACACCCGCCTGAGCGACCTGCTGGGCGCGCTGGAGGAGACCTCCGGCCGCGACCTGAAGACCTGGTCGAAGAAGTGGCTGGAGACGGCGGGCATCAACGTCCTGCGCCCGCGGATCGAGACCGACGCCGAGGGCGTCATCACCTCCTTCGCCGTCCGCCAGGAGGCCCCTGCGCTCCCGGCCGGCGCCAAGGGCGAGCCGGTGCTGCGCCCGCACCGCATCGCGATCGGCCTGTACGACCTCGACGAGGCGAGCGGCAAGCTGGTGCGCGCCGCGGACGGCCGGATCGAACTGGACGTGGACGGCGAGCTGACCGCCGTGCCGCAGCTGACCGGCCGGCGCCGCCCGGCGGTCGTCCTGCTCAACGACGACGACCTGTCGTACGCCAAGGTCCGCCTGGACGAGCAGTCGCTGGCCTTCGTCACCGAGCACCTGGGCGACTTCGAGTCGTCGCTGCCGCGCGCCCTGTGCTGGGCGTCGGCCTGGGACATGACCCGGGACGGGGAGCTGGCGACCCGCGACTACCTGTCGCTGGTGCTGTCGGGGATCGGCAAGGAGTCCGACATCGGCGTGGTGCAGTCGCTGCACCGCCAGGTGAAGCTGGCCCTCGACCTGTACGCCGACCCGGCCGCCCGCGACGCCCTCCTCACCCGCTGGACCGACGCCACCCTGGCGCACCTGCGCTCCGCCGAGGCGGGCAGCGACCACCAGCTGGCGTGGGCCCGCGCCTTCGCCGCCACGGCGCGCACACCGGAGCAGCTCGACCTGCTGAACGCGCTCCTGGAGGGCTCCGAGACCATCGAGGGCCTGGCCGTCGACACGGAGCTGCGCTGGGCGTTCGTGCAGCGGCTCGCGGCGGTCGGCCGGTTCGACGAGGCGGAGATCGAGGCCGAGTACGAGCGGGACAGGACCGCGGCCGGCGAGCGGCACGCGGCCACCGCCCGCGCCGCCCGTCCGACCGAGGAGGCCAAGGCGGAGGCCTGGGCGTCGGTCGTCGACTCCGACAAGCTGCCGAACGCCGTCCAGGAGGCGGTCATCGGCGGCTTCGTCCAGACCGACCAGCGCGAGCTGCTGGCGCAGTACACCGACCGGTACTTCGAGGTGGTCAAGGGCGTCTGGGACGCCCGCTCGCACGAGATCGCCCAGCAGATCGCGGTCGGCCTGTACCCGGCGGTGCAGGTCTCGCAGGACACCCTGCGCAAGACCGACGAGTGGCTGGCCTCCGCGCAGCCGAACGCGGCCCTGCGCCGACTGGTCTCGGAGGCCCGCGCGGGCGTGGAGCGCTCGCTGAAGGCCCAGGCGGCGGACGCCGCGGCCCAGTCCCTGTAGGCGGCGGCACGGCGAGGGGCGCCCGGCGCGATACGGCCGGGCGCCCCTCGCCGCACCCGCGCTCCGGTACTTGGCGCCCGTGCCCGGCCCCGGGGTCCGTATCCGGCCCCGGAGCCCGTGCTCGTTCCCGGCGTTCGCGCACTCCCCGGCGCCCGTGCTCGTCCCGCCCCCGTACTCGCCCCCGGCGCCCGTGCTCGTCCCGCCCCCGGCGCCCGTGCTCGTCCCGCCGCCGTACTCGCCCCCGGCGCCCGGACCCGTACTCGATCCCGCGCGCCCGCCCCGCGCTCGCTCCGGCGCTCGTCCGTGCCCGCGCGCTCTCAGGCCGTGGGCTGGTGCGGCTTCCGGGGCCTGTGGGGACCTTGGGGCCGGCGGGACTCCTCCTGTTCAGCCTGACCGTCATGGCAGGAGAGGCCGGCGGCCACGGTCCGCAGGGCCGTCAGCACCCTCTCCAGCGCGGGCGCGCCCGCCGCGCCCCTGCGTACGGCCGCGATCACGTGCCGGTGCGGCCGGTCCTCGGTCAGGGCGCGCATCACCACGCCGTCCCTGCGCTCGGCCGCCATGCGCGGGACCAGCGCCACGCCCATTCCCGCCTCCACCATCGCCAGGATCGCCGTCCACCCGGCCGCCGAATGCCCCTGGCGCGGGCTGAAGCCGGCCGCCTCGCAGGCCGCACGCGTGATGTCCGACCAGGGCCCGCTCCCGCCGAAGATCCACTCCTCCTCCGCGAGATCGGCGAGCCGCACCCGGGGCGCCGAGGCCAGCGCGTGGTCCGGCGGCAGGGCGACGTCGAGCGGGTCGGCGAGCAGCGGCGCCCGTGTGAAGCCGGGGTCCACCGCGCCGGGCGCGTGCGCGGCCAGCGACAGCGCGAGGTCCACCTCTCCGGCGGCCAGCAGTCGGTACGCCTCGCCCGCCTCCGCCTCCCGGACCCGCACGGAGACTCCCGGATGGGTGCCGCGCAGCGCGCGGACGGCCGGGACGACCAGCGCGGGCACCGCGGTCGAGAAGGCCGCGACCCGTACCTCGCCCGCCTCGCCGTGCACATAGGCGGCCAGCTCGGCGTCCGCTCGCTCCAACTGCTCGTGCACCGCCTCGGCGTGCCGGAGCACGAGCCGGGCCGCGCCGGTGAGCCGCACGCGGCGGCCCTGCGGCTCCAGGAGGGCGACGCCCAGTTGCCGGGCGAGGTTGGCGAGCTGCTGGGAGACCGCGGAGGGCGTCATGCACAGGGCCTCGGCGGTGGCGGTGACGGTCCCCCGCTCGTCCAGGACGCGCAGGATCCTCAGCTTCCTCAGGTCCCACT
This sequence comes from Streptomyces sp. NPDC015220, assembly GCF_043079345.1. Taxonomy (NCBI): domain Bacteria; kingdom Bacillati; phylum Actinomycetota; class Actinomycetes; order Kitasatosporales; family Streptomycetaceae; genus Streptomyces; species Streptomyces sp. NPDC015220. The sequence continues at coordinate 812,380 of NZ_JBIBUK010000001.1, forward strand.
CGGCCATGCGGTCACGCTACCGGAACCGGTGCGGCCTCCACCGCCGGTGACGGCCGGGCCGGCCGTGCCCCGCTCCGGGCGCCCTCCCCCCGCCCCGCGGTCCTCGCGCGCCGGCCCGGCCCGGGGCAGCCCGTCCGGCCGTCACCGGCGGGAGGCGGTGCTCAGCACGACTCCGCCCAGGATCAGGGCCATGGACAGCAGGCCGAGCCGGCCGACCGCCTCGCCGAGCAGCAGCCAGGAGAGCAGGGCCACGCAGACCGGCTGGAGGTAGTAGACGGCTCCGGCGCGGGTGGGGCCGACGAGGGCGATCGCCCGGTTCCAGGCGAAGAAGGCGACGGCGGAGGAGAGCACGCCGACGTAGAGCAGGGGCAGCACCGTGCCGGGGGTCGGCTCGAAACCTCCCTGGACGGCGAGGCTCACGCCCTGCGCGGGCAGGAGCAGCACGGCGCCGACCAGGAAGGTGGTGAACAGGAAGCCGGCGCCGCCGAGTTCGGCGGGGCGGCGGCGCAGCAGAGCGCTGTAGGAGCCGAAGCAGCAGGCCGCGACGATCATCCACAGGTCCCCGGCCGTGAACGAGGCGCTCCCGCCGCCGCCCACCAGCAGCAGCACGCCCGCGCAGGCGATCAGCAGTCCCACGACCCGGCGCGCGCCGAGCCGTACGCCGCCCGCCCGTTCGAGGACCGCCATCAGCACCGGCGAGGCGGCCATGATCATGCCCATGTTGGCGGCCGGGGTGGTCAGCCCGGCCTGGTTGACCAGGGTGTTGTAGACGGTGACGCCGAGGAGGGAGACCAGCAGTACGTAGCCGAGGTGACGGCGGACCGCCTTCCGCTGCCGCCAGGCCGCGCGGGCGCCGAACGGCGCGAGGGCGGCCAGCGCCACCACCCAGCGCCAGAACGCGTGCTGTACGGGCGGCACGCTGTCGTGCAGCGCGCGGGAGGTGACGAAGCTGCCGGCCCAGACGACCGTGGCGAGGGCGGCGAGCGCGAGCCCCAGGGCGGTCGCCCTCGGGGCGGCGGTGGTGGGCGCGGGCTCGGTGGTCCGGTTCAGGACGGCGGCCACGTAGCTCCTTTCGCCGCGCGACGGGCGTGCGTCGGCGGGTGACGTCGAGGGGGACGACATCACCGTCGCAGCGACCGACCCGTCAGGTCCATCGAAACTTTCCGATGATTCCTTTCAGGCCAGCTGAACGGTCGGCCGGGCACGCACACGCCCCCGGTACGCACACGTCCCCGGAACGCGCCGAGGGCGCCCACCTCACCGCTCGCGTACGGCGTGCGTACGCGGACGGGGTGGGCGCCCTCGGTGTGGGCGTGCTGTGGTGGGCCGCCGCGGAACTCAGCTCGGGTGCGGAGCCACGGCAGAAGAACTGCGTCCGGCCGGGGTCAGGCCTTGGCCTCGGCCTTGGGCTTGACGCTCACGTTCCGGCTGGTGTCCTGCGGCTTGCGGGACTTGTCCAGGACCATGACCAGGCCCGCGATGACCAGGAACAGCACGATCGGGATACCGACGAAGTAACCCAGCGTCTGGATGACGCTCAGGCCCGGACCGGGGTCGTCACCGTCGTCGCGGGTCACCGCGAGCGCGGGGGACGACATGAGCAGCATCATCAGCGTCGTACCGGCCGCCAGGGTGCCGGCGCGCAGGGCGTTCTTCTTGTCCACGATGCAAAACTAGCGAACGTGCGAACGGACCGCGCGTCCGGGGTGCCGTAAGGGACCCGTCCCGCACGTCACTCCCCCGCCGTCGCTCACCCCCCGTTCGGCGGTCCCCGCCGTCACTCCCCGCCCGGCGCCGCGTCGCCGTCGCCCTCCTCGCGCCGTTCCCGTTCCGGCACCCCGGTCCGCAGGACGTCCGTCAGCGCCCGCAGCCGCCGGGAGGCGGCGAGGTCCTCCAGGGTCAGCGGGCGGCCCTGGGCGTCGGAGAGGGGCAGGCGCCAGTTCGGGTACTCGTACCAGGTGCCGGGGAGGTTCTGCGGGCGGCGGTCGCCGACCGTGTCCGGCAGCCAGAGGCCGACCATGCGGGCGGGGGTGCGCAGCAGGAAGCGGTGGACGGCCTGGATCCCGTCCTCCTCCGTGGCGGCGTTCCCGCCGTCGCCCGCGCCCCGCAGCAGGCCCAGTTCCGTCAGCAGCGCCAGCCACTCGCGGGTGTCCTCGGCGGCCTCGGCGCGTTCCTCCTCCAGCGGGCGGGTGAGCAGCCCCAGGCGGTGGCGCAGCTCGACGTGTTCGCCGCTCAGCCGGGCCGCGGTGGGCGGCAGGTCGTGGGTGGTGGCGGTGGCCAGGCAGTCGGCGCGCCAGCGTTCCGGGGGCAGGGGGCGGCCGTCGCCGTCCCAGTCGCGTTCGAACCACAGCACCGAGGTGCCGAACACCCCGCGCCGGTCCAGGGTCTCGCGCACCCCGGACTCGACGGTGCCGAGGTCCTCGCCGATCACCACCGAGCCGGCCCGTGAGGCCTCCAGCACCAGGGTGGCGAGCATGGCCTCGGCGTCGTAGCGGACGTACGTGCCCTGCGTGGGCGGGCGGTCCCGCGGCACCCACCACAGCCGGAACAGGCCCATGACGTGGTCGATGCGCAGGGCGCCCGCGTGGCTCAGCAGCGCCCGCAGCAGGTGGCGGAAGGGGGCGTAGCCGGAGGCGGCCAGGCGGTCGGGGCGCCACGGGGGCAGGCCCCAGTCCTGGCCGCGCGCGTTGAAGGCGTCGGGCGGGGCGCCGACCGACATCCCGGCCGCGAAGTGGTCCTGCTGCGCCCAGGCGTCGGCGCCGCCGGGATGGACGCCGACGGCGAGGTCGTGCACGATCCCGACCGGCATGCCGGCCTCGCGGGCGGTGCGCTGGGCGGCGGTGAGCTGCTCGTCGGTGAGCCAGGCCAGGCGGGAGTGGAAGGCGACGCGGTCCCTCAGTTCGTCCCGGGCGCGGGCGGTCTCGGCGGAGCGCGGGTCCCGCAGCCCCGCGGGCCACCGGTTCCAGTCCGGACCGTGCACCTCGGCCAGGGCGTACCAGGTGGCGTGGTCCACCAGGGGCTGTCCCCCGCGGGCGAGGAAGTCGGCGTGGGCGGCGGCGCGGCCGGGGCCGAGCGGGACGCGGCACACCAGCTCCAGCGCCTCCCGCTTCAGTTCCCACACCGCGTCCCGGTCGATCAGCGCGCCCTCCTCGAGCACGGCGGCGCGCAGCCGCGCGGCCCGTTCCAGCAGGACCTGGACCCGCTCGCGGTCCTCGGGCCGGTCGATGTACGCGAACTCGTGGACGTCCTCGACGCGCAGGTGCACGGGGTCGGGGAAGCGGCGGGAGGAGGGCCGGTAGGGAGAGGGGTCGGTGGGCGCCCCGGGCACCGCCGCGTGCAACGGGTTGACCTGCACGAACCCGGCGCCCAGCACCCGCCCGGCCCAGGCGCTCAGGTCGGCGAGGTCGCCGAGGTCCCCCATGCCCCAGGAGCGGTGCGTGAGGAGGGAGTAGAGCTGGACGAGCAGCCCGTAGGAGCGCCGCGGCGGTGCGGGGAGCCGGGGCGGGGCGACGATCAGGTGCGCCCGGTCGGTGCGGCCGTCGGGGGCGGTGGCGGTCAGCCGGTGGACGCCGGGCGGGAGGCGGTCGGCGTCGGAGAGGGTCCCGCCCTGCTCGGTCTCGATCCGCAGCCGGGTGCCGGGCGGCAGAGCGGCGAGCGCGGCGGGGGGCCCGGCGTCGCTCCAGCCGGCCACCGTGGGCGGCAGCAGCCGCCGCGCCAGTTCCCGTTCGCGGGCCTCGAGTGCGGCGCGGGTGGCCTCAGGGGTGCTCGCGTCGACGTCCAGGGCCGCCAGGACGGCGACGATGGCGTCGGCGGAGGCGGCCACCGTACGGCCCGGCGCGGGGTCGTAGGAGGTGGCGACGCCGTGCAGCCCGGCGAGCCGGGACAGTTCCTCGCCCGGGGGCTCGGCCGGCCGTGGCGCTGTCATCTACAGTCCCGGGCCGCAGGGGTCCGCATCGGGGGTGGACTCGCTGGTGAGGGGCGCGGCCTCGGCGAGCGGCGGTTCGCTGGTGAGCGGTTCGGCGTCGGGCAGCGGCGGCTCACTGGTCAGCGGGGTCTCGGCGTAGGCGCCCTCCGCGCCGAAGACGTCCAGGTGAGGGTGGGGTTCGGCGGGCGGCCAGTGCTCCGCGGCCGGCTCCGCCGCGGGTTTGGGCAGGGCCGTGTCCGACGGGCCGGCGCCGCAGGTACCGGCACCGCGTGCGTCGGTGGGGGTGGCGCCCGCGTCGGACAGCGGCGTGTCGGCGAGGGCCGTGTCGGTCAGGGCCGAGAGGAGGAGGTGTGCGGGTGCGGCCACGGGGGCCTCCTTGTCGAGTACGGCGTCCAGTGGGGTCACCGCAGCCCTACCCAGTGCGCGCGACGGCAGACGCACCAATGCGAACTACGTGCTCCTGGTCACATTCCCCACCGCACCCACCGGGACAAACCCGACACGGCGGCCGCTTTCGCCGCCGCCCGCCGCGAGGCCGAACGGACACCGGCCACGCGGCTATTCACTCAGTACATATACGCGGTACATACTGAGTCCATGAGCACCCGCCACATCCTGCTGGGCCTGCTCGCCGGAGGGCCCAGCCACGGGTACGACCTCAAGCGACGCCACGACGACCACTTCCCGCAGGCCCGCCCGCTGGCCTACGGGCAGGTCTACACGACCCTGCAACGGCTGGTCCGGGACGGTCTCGCCGAAGTCGCCGGCACCGACGCCGACGGCGGCCCGGAGCGGACGCTGTACCGGCTCACGGCCGACGGCTCCCGGGACGTGACCGACTGGGCCGGGCAGGTCACGCCGCCCGCGCCGTTCGTGACGAACGAGATCTTCGCCAAGGTGGTCGTCGCGATCCTGACCGGCGGCGACCCCGCCGCCCACCTGCTCGCGCAGCGGGCCGCCCACATGGAGCGGATGCGGGAGCTGACGGCGCTCAAGACCGCGCCGGAGGCCGGCCTGGGCTCCGTGCTCGCGGCGGACTACGCCCTCCACCACCTCGACGCCGACCTGCGCTGGATGACCACCACGCAGGCCCGGCTCACCACTCTGACCGCTCTGACCGCGGAGGTCGACCGAGCATGAGCAACCATCCGGCGCCCCTTGTAGTGGCACGGGACCTCGTCAAGACCCATGGCAGGACCCCGGCGCTGCGCGGGGCGAGCCTGGAGCTGGGCGCGGGCGAGATCGTCGCCGTGACCGGCCCGAGCGGCAGCGGGAAGTCCACGCTGCTGCACTGCCTGGCGGGCATCGTCCGGCCGGACGGGGGCTCGGTGACGTACGGCGGGGAGCGCCTGGACACGCTGCCGGAGCACCGGCTGAGCGAGCTGCGCCGCACCGAGTTCGGGGTGGTGTTCCAGTTCGGCCAGCTCATCCCCGAACTGACGGCCCTGGACAACGTGGCGCTGCCGCTGATGCTGGCCGGGACCGCGCGCCGGGCGGCCCAGGAGCGGGCGGCCGACTGGCTGGAGCGGTTCGGCGTGCCGGAGCTGGGCGGGCTGCGGCCCGGGGAGCTGAGCGGCGGCCAGGCGCAGCGGGTGGCGCTGGCCCGGGCACTGGTGACCGGCCCGAGGGCGGTCTTCGCGGACGAGCCGACGGGGGCGCTGGACTCGCTGGCGGGCGAGCAGGTGATGACGGCGCTGGTGCGCACCGCCCGCGAGACGGGCGCCGCGGCGCTGGTGGTCACGCACGACGCCCAGGTGGCGGCGTACGCCGACCGCGAGGTGCGGCTGCGCGACGGCGTCCCGGCCGGACTGGGGGTGGCCGCGTGAGGACCGATCTGCGGCTGGCGTGGCTGCTGGTGCGGGGCTCCGACCGGCAGGAGTGGTGGCGGATCGCGCTCACGGCGGCCGGGGCGGCGGGCGCGGCGGCGCTCGGCCTCGCGGCGGCCGTGCTGGCCTCGGTGCGCGGGCACTACTCCTTCTCATTCGGCAGCGGGCTGTTCGACAACCCCGGTGAGCGCTCCGGGGCGATCCTCACGCTGCTGCTCCTACTGGTCCCGGTGCTCGGCTTCCTCGGCCAGTGCACGCGCATCGGCGCGGTGCACCGCGACCGGCGGGCGGCTGCGCTGCGGCTGGCGGGCGCGGAACCGGCGCGGGTGCGGCGGATCACCGCGCTGGAGACCGGCCTGGCCTGTCTGCTGGGCTCGCTGCTCGCCACCGCCGTGTCGGTGCCGCTCCTGCTGACCCTCTGGTCGGCGCCGACCGCCCTGACCTGGGCCGGGTTGGCACTGGTCGCGGTGGGCGTGCCGGTGCTGGGCACGGCGGCCGCGGTGCTGGCGCTGCGCCGGGTGGTGGCCTCGCCGCTCGGCCGGCTGCGCCGCGGCGTGCCCCGGTCGGGGCGGGGGCCGGGACTGCTGTTCCTGGCCGGGCTGCTGCTCGTGGTCGTCGCCGGGCCGCTGGCGGTGGCCAGTACGTTCTCGGGCACGCCCGGCCCGCACGACGTCAGCCCGGCGCTCACCGTGTTCGGGGCGGTGTCGGCGGTCGGCGCCGGCGCGGTCTGGCTCACGGGCGCCCTGGCGGGGCTGACCGGCCGGCTGCTCGCGGCCCGGACCGACTCCCCCGCGGTGCTGATCGCGGCCGAGCGGCTGCGGGACGACCCGTGGGCGGCGGCCCGCACCCATGCCGCGGTGCTGCTGGTCACGGTCGTCGGCACCGGTTTCGTCGGCGTACGTCAGGTGCTGCTCGCCGACCTCGCCGAGTCGCGCCGGACGGGCGGCCTGGCCGCGGACCTCTCCTTCTACACCACCGGCCTGGACCTGACGGCCGCGGCCATCGGTCTCGGCCTCGTGATCGTCCTGGTGGCGCTCGGCGTCGGCGCTGCCGAGTCCCTCGCCACCCGGCGCCGGGCACTGGTCGCGCAGACCGCCGCCGGGGTGCCGCGTCGGGTGCTGGGCCGGGCACTGCTGCTGGAGACGGCCCTGCCGCTGGCCCCGGCCGTCCTCGTCGCGGGCCTCGGAGGCATGGCGATCGGTGTCGGGTACGCGTCGATCGCGGCCGGCGGATCCGTCGTCCGGGCGGCGTCTTACGCGGCCCTGCTGGTGCCGGCCGGTGTGTACGCCGCCTGTCTGCTGGCCGCGGCGGCCGGTCTGCCGCTGCTGCGCCGCTCGGTGCGCCCCGGAGAGCTGCGGTACGCGTAGCCGAACGAGGCGAAAGACCCACCGCCCGTGGGCACGCGGGTACGCGGGGGCAACGGCGGTTGCCCCCGGCACGCCCTTTCGTCCCTGGAACCCGTGCCCCGGCGCGCCTAGCGTTGCCCCATGCGCACCCATGAGAACTCCGGGCGGACCCCCGGCACGCCGCCCGTGTCCTCCGTACGGAGCAACCGCGGCCCGCACGCCCTGGCGGCACTGCAGAGCACGGCGGGCAACGCGGCCGTGTCCCGGATGATCACGGTCTCCCGGATGATGAACGAGGACGAGTTCAAGCAGAGCACCTCGACGACCCTGGGAAAGCGCGACCGGTCCGAGATCGTCAAGGTGGACAGGGCGCTCGCCGCGTTCTACGCCCTGCCGGACGGTGCCGGACCCGCCGCCCGGCACCTGGCCCTCAAGCACATCATCAGGGCGTGCCGCGACTACACGGCCCGCAAGGGCGAGGGTGCCCGTGTCGCCGGCACCCGGGAGCTCGACCGACAGGCCGGGGAGGCGCGCGAACAGCTGGATTCCGAGCAGGTCTTCCGGGGCCTGCTGGACGAGATCGACGGCGTCATGAGGGAGGGGGGGAACCCGGACCTCGACAACCGCGCGCTGGGCGGCGAGGCCCAGGACGCCTCCCGCGCCATCCCCGCGGACCGGTTCCACACGATGATGGGCGAGTTCGTGCGGAAACTGGGCGCCCTTCGCGACGACCCGGCGCTTCCGCAGGAGACCAACGACGTCATCGGCGAGCTGATGGCCGTGGTGCCCCTGGTGACGGTCATGCAGTACCCGCGGGGCGGCATGCCGGGCATGAAGCTCGGCCAGGACGCCGGGACGTACACGTTCAACGTCGACACGCAGGCCAGGGGCGGCACCTCCTTCCTGCTGGGGCACGTCGCCCACGAGCTGACCCACGTGGCGGCCCACCAGGCTTTCGGCAGCAGCCCGGTGATGGAGCTGGTGCGGTCCGGGGCGAGCGACGAGGAGGTCGCGGCGCTGGCGACGGAGCGCAGGCAGACGCTCGACGGGCTGAGGGCGGCGATGGACGGCACGGCCGCGTTCGACGATTTCCAGCGCGGGCTGCTGGCGGAGAAGCTGGTCTACGGCGCCCAGCCGAAGAAGCTGGAGAAATACGCGCTGGGCTTCGCCGCGGCCGGCAAGATCACCGAGGAGCAGAAGGTGCGCCTGCTCGCCTGGGACGCGGCGGCCGGAAACGCCTCCGGCACCCTGGTCGAGTACGACACCGTGCTCAACCAGATGCTGATCTACATGCACATGTGGGGGATACCGCAGAACGAGCCCTTCTACGTGCAGCTGCGGGCGGCGGCCGCGGCGGCCTTCGACCGCCGCAGCCAGGCCCGCGCCTCCGTGGCCGCCGAGGCCGCGGCGTAGCGGCCGGTACGGCCGCGCCGTAGCGGCCGGGGATGAACCGCGTGCCTCGGCCGCCGCGCGGGCGAGCGCCGGCCGAACCGGCCGGCGGGGCCCGCGCCGCTCCTCGGGCGGGCGGGCGGCCGGGCCGGCCGCCCCTGTCGCACACACGTGCGGGAGAGGCGTCCGGACGGAAACGCGAAGGCCCGGATCGTCAGGCTGATATGCCGTCGATCCGGGCCAGGGCGTCGTCCGCGCCGTAGGGCTGCAGGTAGGGCAGCCAGCGCGGGTCCCTATGGCCGGTGCCGATGATGCGCCAGGCCAGGCCGGTGGGCGGGGCCGGTTTGTGGCGCAGCCGCCAGCCCAGTTCCACGAGGTGGCGGTCGGCCTTCACATGGTTGCAGCGGCGGCAGGAGGCCACCACGTTGTCCCAGACGTGCTGGCCGCCGCGGGAGCGCGGGATGACGTGGTCGACGCTGGTGGCGATGGAGCCGCAGTACATGCACCGGCCGCCGTCGCGGGCGAACAGCGCCCTGCGGGTGAGGGGAACGGGCCCCCGGTAGGGGACCCGCACGAAACGCTTGAGCCGGACCACGCTGGGGGCGGGCACGGTGACGGTCGCGCTGTGCAGATGGGCGCCGGACTCCTCGAGGCAGACTGCCTTGTTCTCGAGCACGAGGACGAGCGCGCGGCGGAGCGGTACGACGCCGAGGGGCTCGTACGACGCGTTGAGGACCAGGACATGCGGCACGGGGGCCTCCTTGTACGCCGGCGGCGCGTGGCTCGCGCCGGGACGATCTGCAGTCAGTCTCCCCTCATGCCTGGTGAACGCGCCACCATGTCCCGGTAACGGGCTGGGAGTGTTTTCGACCACACCTGATTCATCCCCCGGACCACCGCCTCTTCACACGGCCTGTTCAGAGGCGGGTGCGCGCGCCGCCGGCCCCGTCTCCCGCGGACTTCACCGCAATCCCCACACCGTGCCCCGTTAGTGTGGTGGTTCTGCCCGACCGGTGACCTGTCCGTGACCCGGACGACATCGACCACCCCGTACTGACCGCCGCGTATGACCGCTGCGCCGGAGGGCGGACGCACCTGGAGGTACCTGCCGTGTCCCTGCCCGCCGTCCTGTCGGCCGCCGGAGCGTCGCCGTCGCCGTCCCCCTCGCAGTCTCCGGGCGTGTCCGTCCCCACGTTCCAGGACGCCCAGCAGAGCGCGAACCAGGCGGCGAGCTGGGTCGAGGAGAACTGGTCGACCTGGCTGGCGATCGGCCTGCGGGTCGTGCTGATCCTGGTGATAGCGGCCGTGCTGAGAGTGGTGGTCCGGCGGGCGATCACCAAGCTCATCGACCGGATGAACCGCACCGCCCACGGCGGCAACAGCAGTTCGGCGCTGGGCGGCCTGCTGGTCAACGCCGAGCGGCGCCGGCAGCGCTCCGCGGCGATCGGGTCGGTGCTGCGCTCGGTGGCGAGCTTCCTGATCCTGGGCACGGCCGCGCTGATGGTGCTGTCCACCTTCCAGATCAACCTGGCCCCGCTGCTGGCCTCGGCGGGTGTGGCGGGTGTGGCGGTCGGCTTCGGCGCCCGCAACCTGGTGACGGACTTCCTCTCCGGCGTCTTCATGATCCTGGAGGACCAGTACGGCGTCGGCGACGTGATCGACGCGGGCGTGGCCTCCGGCGAGGTGATCGAGGTCGGCCTGCGGGTGACCAAGCTGCGCGGTGACAACGGCGAGATCTGGTACGTCCGCAACGGCGAGGTCAAGCGGATCGGCAACCTCTCCCAGGGCTGGGCGACGGCCGGTGTCGACGTGACCGTCCGGGCGAGCGAGGACCTGGACAAGCTCAAGGCCACCCTCACCGAGGTCGCCGAGAAGATGAGCAAGGAAGAGCCCTGGAACGAGTTCCTGTGGAGCCCGATCGAGGTGCTGGGCCTGGACAGCGTGCTGATCGACTCGATGGTGGCCCGGGTCTCGGCCAAGACCATGCCGGGCAAGGCGACGGCGGTCGAGCGGGAGCTGCGCTGGCGCATCAAGCGCGCCTTCGACGCGGCCGACATCCGCATCGTGGGCGGCGCCACCGCCCCGCTGGAGGAGGATTCGGCCCCGGACCCGATGGCGGCGGTCGCGGCCCCGTCCGTCTACTCCAACCCGGCCTCCCCCCAGGCGGAGGCCGCCACCCCGATCGCCCCGCCGCAGCGGGCGGCGGGCAAATAGGGGCACGGCCGGCCCACCGGTCCGGCGCCCCCCGGCCATCCCCGCGGCTCCGCCGCCATCCCCGCGGGCGACGACTGCGTCGCCCGCGGGGTTTCGCGTCTTGACGCCTCCTCGCTCCCCGGTCTAGGTTCCTGCCACTCGAACAGGAAACTTTCCTAACAATGACGTTCAGGGCAGGTGCGAGACGCATGGCAGGAACCGCCGGCACGCCGGGTACTCCCCGGGTGCTGCGTGCCATGAACGACCGGGCCGCCCTCGATCTGCTGCTGGAGCACGGGCCGCTGTCGCGGACCCGGATCGGCAAGCTCACCGGGCTGTCCAAGCCGACCGCCTCCCAGCTCCTGGCCCGTCTGGAGGATGCCGGGCTGGTCCTCGCCACCGGGACCAGCGAGGGCCGGCCGGGCCCGAACGCGCAGCTGTACGCGGTCAACCCGGCCGCCGCGTACGCCGCCGGGCTGGACGTCACCCCGCAGCGCATCCGCGCCGCCGTGGCCGACGTCACCGGCCGCACGGTCGGCGAGTACGAGCTGCCCACCCCGCTCCGCCGCCCCGCGCGGCCCGTCGCGCGGCAGGTCGCCGACGCGCTCGACGGCGCGGTGGAGGCGGCCGGGCTGACCCGGGCCGACGTGCACCGCCTGGTCATCGGCACCCCCGGCGCCTTCGACCCCAACACCGGCCGGCTGCGCTACGCCTCCCACCTGCCCGGCTGGCACTCCCCCGCGCTCCTCGACGAGCTGGCCGCCGCGCTGCCGATGCCGGTGGAGTACGAGAACGACGTCAACCTCGCCGCCGTGGCCGAGCAGCGTCTCGGCGCGGCCCGCGGTCACCGGGACTTCGTGCTGCTGTGGAACCAGGAGGGCCTCGGCGCCGCCCTGGTGCTCGGCGGCCGGCTGCACCGCGGCTGGACCGGCGGCGCCGGCGAGGTCGGCTTCCTGCCGGTGCCCGGCGCCCCGCTGGTCCGCCAGGTGACCCGGGCCAACAGCGGCGGCTACCAGGAGCTGGCCGGCTCCCAGGCGATCCCGCGGCTCGCCCGCGAGCTGGGTATCGGGGACGTGCCCACGGGCCCGTACGCCGAGGTGGCCGCCGAGCTCGTGGCGGGCGCCGCCGACCACGCCACCGGCCCGCACCACGAGCTGCTGACGACGTACGCGACCCGGCTCGCCACCGGTCTCGCCTCCCTGGTGTCCGTCCTCGACCCCGAACTCGTCGTCCTCAGCGGCGCATCGCTGACCGCCGGCGGCGAGGTGCTGCGCGCCCTCGTCCAGGCCGAGCTGGAGGAACTGGCAGCCTCCCGCCCGCGTCTGGTGGTCGGTGAGGTCCGGCGCCACCCCGTACTGCGCGGCGCGCTGGAGAGCGCGCTCGCGGCCACCCGCGACGAGGTCTTCGACACCTCCCGCTGACTTTTTCCGCATCCCCGTCCACCCAGCCCGCCCCGCCCGCCCCAGGGAGATCCAGCCATGCCCGAAGTGTCCCGGAAGTCACGCAGAGCGGCCCTCGCTCTCGCCGCCTCCGCCTCCATGGCGCTGCTCGCCACCGCCTGCACCGGCCAGTCGAACTCCGGCGCGACCGACGACGCCTCCAAGGAGACGACGATCAACTTCTGGCACGCCTGGAGCGCGCCGAACGAGGTGAACGCCGTCAAGGCGCTGATCGCCGGCTTCCAGAAGGCGCACCCCAACATCCACGTCAACGACGTCGGCAACATGACCGACGACAAGATGAACCAGGCGCTGCGCACCGGCGGCGACAAGGCGCCGGACGTGATCTCCTCCTTCACCACCAACAACGTGGGCAAGTTCTGCTCCTCGGGCGCGCTGGTCGATCTGAACCCGTTCTTCGAGAAGGCGCACGTCGATCCGGAGCGGACGTTCCCGAAGGCGATGAACGAGTACACCCAGTTCGACGGCAAGCGCTGCACGGCGCCGCTGCTGGGCGACGCGTACGGGCTGTACTACAACAAGACCGCGTTCGCGAAGGCCGGCATCAAGAACCCGCCCAAGACCTGGTCCGAACTGGAGGCCGACGCCAAGAAGCTGACGATCCCCGACGGGAACGGCTTCAAGCAGCTCGGTTTCATGCCGAACTACCACGGCTGGGAGACCACCGCCGAGCACTACCTCGCGCAGTTCTCACCGAAGTACTTCGACGCGAGCGGCAAGTCGAACCTCGCCAAGGACCCCGCCTTCCAGAAGGGCTTCACCCTCCAGAAGAAGCTGGTCGACGACCTCGGCGGCTTCCAGAAGCTGGAGAGGTTCCGCGCCACCCTCGGCGACGAGTGGGGCCCCAAGCACCCCTTCCACACCGGCCAGGTCGCCATGCAGCTCGACGGCGAGTGGCGCCTGGGCATGGCGGCGGACGCCAAGCCCGGCTTCGAGATCGGCGTCGCCCCGCTGCCCGTCCCGGACGACCAGGCGGACCAGTACGGCAAGGGCTACATCACCGGCACCATCACCGGCATCGCCGCCACCAGCCGCAAGCAGAACGCCGCCTGGGAGTTCGTCAAGTACATCACCACGGACACCGACGCCGTGGTCGGCTTCGCCAACGACATCCACAACGTGCCGTCCACCCTGGCCGCGCTGAAGTCCCCGAAGCTGAAGTACGACCCGCGCTTCAAGACGTTCCTGGACATCGCGGCCGACCCCGAGTCGACCACCACGCCCGCCTCGGTCAACGGCGGCCAGTACCTGGTGTCGATGCAGCAGTTCGGCTACGACTACGAGAGCGGCAAGGAGAAGGATCTCGGGGCCGGTCTGCGGAAGACCGCCGCGCAGATCGACACGGACATCGCGCAGGCGAAGTAGGCGCACGATGAGCACCGTCACCCTGGCGTCCAAACGCCGCCGTTCGGCGTTGAGGACACTCGCCTTCATGTCGCCCTGGCTGATCGGCTTCGCGGTCTTCTTCGCGTATCCGCTGATCTCCACCGTCTACTTCTCGTTCATGCACTACGACGGCTTCAACGCGCCGACGTGGAGCGGCGCGAAGAACTGGACGTACGTCTTCGAGAACTACCCGCTGTTCTGGCCGGCGCTGCGCAACACCCTGTGGCTGGTGCTGGTCATGGTCACCCTGCGGGTGGTCTTCGGGCTGGGCGTGGGCCTGCTGATCACCAAGGTCAAGACCGGCACCGGCGTCTTCCGCACCCTGTTCTACCTGCCCTACCTCGCCCCGCCCGTCGCGGCGACGATGGCGTTCGCCTTCCTCCTCAACCCGGGCACCGGGCCGGTCAACTCCATGCTGGAGAAGACCGGGATCCCGGCGCCCGGCTGGTTCAACGACCCCACCTGGTCCAAGCCCGCCCTGACCCTGCTCGCCCTGTGGGGCGTCGGCGACCTGATGGTCATCTTCATGGCCGCGCTGCTGGACGTGCCCACCGAGCAGTACGAGGCGGCGGAGCTGGACGGCGCCTCGGCCTGGCAGCGCTTCCGGTACGTCACGCTGCCGAACATCTCGCCGATCGTGATGTTCGCGGTGGTCACCGGGGTGATCCAGACGATGCAGTACTACACGCAGCCGCTGATCGCCGGGAAGGTCGCCTCGGGCGTGATCCAGGGCGCCGGCACCCAGTTCGAGCCCGGCTACCCCGACAAGTCCACCCTCACCCTCCCCCAGCTCGTGTACAACCTCGGCTTCCAGCGCTTCGACTACGGCTCGGCCTGCGTGGTGGCGCTGGTGCTGTTCGCCCTGTCGATGGTGTTCACCGCGTTCCTGATGCGGCGCCGCGGCGGTCTCATCCAGGCAGGTGACTGACGATGACCCAAGTGCTCGACAAACCGGTCGGGCTGGCGGCGCCCCTCCCGCCGGCCGGGCGCACGGCCCGCCGACGGGCCGTCCTGGAGTGGATCGCGGTCCACGCGCTCGCCGTGGCGGCCGCCCTCTTCTTCGTCCTGCCCTTCGTGTTCCTCCTGCTGACCTCGCTGATGAGCGACAGCCAGGCGCTCAGCCGCGACCTGATCCCGCACACCTGGGAGTGGGGCAACTACAAGCGGGTCTTCGACACCCCGGGCTTCCTCACCTGGTGGCGGAACACCCTGGTCTACGCCGGCCTCGGCACCGTGCTGACGGTGGCGTCCTCCGTCCCGGTGGCGTACGCGCTGGCCAAGTTCCGCTTCCGGGGCCGCAACCTGTCGCTCATGCTGGTGATCTCGATGATGATGCTGCCCCCGCAGGTGGTCGTCATCCCGATGTACCTGTTCTGGGCCAAGCAGCTGGACCTGTCCGGCACGCTGTGGCCGCTGATCGTCCCGATGGCGTTCGGCGACGCGTTCTCCATCTTCCTGCTGCGGCAGTTCCTGACGACGATCCCGAACGAGTACCTGGACGCGGCCCGGGTGGACGGCTGCGGCGAACTGCGCACGCTGGTGCGGGTCGTGCTGCCGATGGCGAAGCCGGGCATCGCGGCCGTCGCCCTGTTCCAGTTCTTCTACGCCTGGAACGACTACTTCGGCCCGCAGATCTACGCCTCGGAGAATCCGGGCGCCTGGACCCTGTCCTACGGACTGGAGTCGTTCAAGGGAGCCCACCACACCGACTGGAACCTCACCATGGCCGCCACCGTGCTGGTCATGGCCCCCGTGATCCTCGTGTTCTTCTTCGCCCAGAAGGCGTTCGTCGAGGGCGTCACGCTCACCGGAGTAAAGGGATAAGCATGAAAATCACCGTGGTCGGCGGCGGCTCGACCTACACCCCCGAACTCGTCGACGGCTTCGCACGTCTGAGGGACACCCTCCCCGTGACCGAACTGGTGCTGGTCGACCCGGCGGCGGACCGGCTGGAGCTGGTGGGCGGCCTCGCCCGGCGCATCTTCGCCAAGCAGGGCCACCCCGGCCGGATCGTCACCACCTCCGACCTGGACGCGGGCGTGGAGGGCGCCGACGCGGTGCTGCTCCAGCTGCGCGTCGGCGGCCAGGCGGCCCGGCAGCAGGACGAGACCTGGCCGCTGGAGTGCGGTTGCGTCGGCCAGGAGACGACCGGCGCGGGCGGCCTGGCCAAGGCGCTGCGCACGGTCCCGGTGGTCCTGGACATCGCCGAACGGGTGCGCCGCACCAACCCGGACGCCTGGATCATCGACTTCACCAACCCCGTCGGCATCGTCACCCGCGCCCTGCTGCAGGCCGGCCACCGCGCCGTCGGCCTGTGCAACGTGGCGATCGGCTTCCAGCGCAAGTTCGCCGGGATGCTGGGCGTCGCGCCGCACGACGTCCACCTGGACCACGTGGGCCTGAACCACCTCACCTGGGAGACCGGGGTGCGCCTGGGCGGCCCGGAGGGCGAGGACGTCCTGCCCCGGCTGCTGGCGGAGCACGGCGCCACGATCGCCGGGGACCTGCACCTGCCCCGCCCGCTGCTGGACCGCCTCGGCGTGGTCCCCTCGTACTACCTGCGCTACTACTACGCGCACGACGAGGTCGTCGGGGAACTGCGCACCAGGCCGTCCCGGGCCGCCGAGGTCGCCGCCATGGAGCGCGAGCTGCTGGAGATGTACGGGGACCCCGCGCTGGAGGAGAAGCCGGCCCTGCTGGCCAAGCGCGGCGGCGCCTACTACTCCGAGGCCGCGGTCGACCTGGCGGCGGCACTGCTCGGGGACCGCGACGGCGGCCCCGCGGGGCCCTCGGCGGGCGGTGGCGGACGAGGGGCGGGCGGCAGCCCGTACCAGGTGGTGAACACCTACAACCGGGGCACGCTGCCCTTCCTGCCGGACGACGCGGTGATCGAGGTCCAGGCCGCGGTGGGCCGCAAGGGCGCGACGCCGCTGCCCGTGGCTCCCCTGGACCCGCTGTACGCGGGCCTGGTGGCCAACGTGACGGCGTACGAGGACCTGGCCCTCCAGGCGGCGCTGCACGGCGGCCGGGAGCGGGTCTTCCGCGCGCTGCTCGCCCATCCCCTGATCGGCCAGTACGCGTACGCCGAGACCCTCACCGACCAGCTGATCGCACACAACCGGGAGCACCTCGCGTGGGCCTGACCGCAGACGTCCTCGCCATCGACGCGGGCAACAGCAAGACCGACGTCGCGGTCGTGGCGGCGGACGGAACCGTCCTGGCCACCGCCCGCGGCGGGGGCTTCCAGCCGCCGGTCGTGGGCGTCGGGGCGGCGGTGGACGTGCTGGCGGAGGCGGTCGGCCGGGCCTACTCGGCGGCCGGGGTCACCTCCGTCGCCCATGTGTCGGCCTGCCTGGCCAACGCCGACCTCCCGGTGGAGGAGGAGCAGTTGGCGGCGGCCCTGCACGCGCGCGCGTGGGGCACGACGGCCGAGGTCCGCAACGACACGTTCGCGATCCTGCGGGCCGGGGTGGCCGAACCGCGCGGGGTGGCGGTGGTCTGCGGGGCCGGCATCAACTGCGTGGGCATGCGCCCGGACGGCCGCACCGCCCGGTTCCCGGCGATAGGCCGGATCTCCGGCGACTGGGGCGGCGGCTGGGGCCTGGCGTCGGAGGCCCTGTGGTACGCGGCCCGCGCCGAGGACGGCCGCGGCGAGGCCACCGCGCTCGCCCGCACCCTGCCCGCCCACTTCGGCCTGGGTTCCATGTACGCGCTCATCGAGGCGCTGCACCTGGAGCACGTCGAGCCCGACCGCCGCCACGAGCTGACGCCGGTGCTGTTCCGCACGGCGGCCGACGGCGACCCGATCGCCCGTTCGCTCGTGGACCGGCTGGCCGAGGAGGTGGTGGCCATGGCGTCGGTCGCCCTGGGCCGGCTGGACCTGCTGGGCGACCCGGTCCCGGTCGTCCTGGGCGGCAGCGTCCTGGCGGCCCGCCACCCCCTGCTGGACGACGGCATCCGCCGGCTGCTGTCCGAGCGGGCCCCGAAGGCGGTGCCCCGGGTGGTGACGGCCCGTCCGGTGCTCGGCGCGGTCCTGCTGGGCCTGGACCACACGGGGGCCCCGGCAGAGGTCCAGGAGCGGGTGCGGGCGTACTTCGAGGGATGAGCGCACCGGCCCCGGTCGTCCGACCGGGGCCGGTCCCACCCGGAGGACCGGAACGGACCGGCCGAGGAACCGGAACGGACCGGCCGGACCATCGGGGCCGGGGCCGACGCTCCCGGAGGGGCCGGTACGGACCGCCCGGGGGCCGGCCGGTCCGTACCGGTCGTCCGGAACCGCGCCCGGGAACAGCTGTGCGCACGTTCGTCCGCCGGGGTCGGCGGCGGATCCGTGCGCGGGTGGAACCGAACCGATTCCCAGGGCGTGTTCATGGGCAGGGGGTGGTGCGGCACACGGCATCGCGCACACCACCGGGCGGCGCACGGCGGCCTCGCCGCGATCCGGATCAAGATCGCGTGAAGCCGGTGCGGACGCCGGTGCCGGCAGGGATACTTGCGGCGACGGATGACCACGGGGGAGGTCAGCAGTGACACACTCGCCGAACGGCAGCGCGGCGCCACCGAGCGGCGCCCCGCCCATGAGGCCGGCCGTGCCGCCGCAGCCCGGTCCCCCGGCCGCCGCGCCCCCGGCCGTCCCGGCGCCGGCGCCCCCGCGCCGCACCGCGTTCGCCGAGGGCGTCGACCGGCTGCGCGCCGCCGCCGTCACCGAACCCGGCCGGCTCCGTGCCATCGGCGCCGTGCTCGCCCTGCTGGTCATCGCGTTCGGCGCCGTCACCGCCTGGCAGACCACCGGCCGGGCGGGCGCCGCCGACGACGTCCTGCACCGCAGCCAGCCCCTCAGCTCCGACGCCGCCGACATCTACCGCTCCCTGGCCGACGCCAACACCATGGCGACCAGCGGCTACCTGGCCGGGCTCCAGGAGACGAGGGCCACCCGCGAGCGCTACGAGTCCGACGTGCGCACCGCCGCCGCCAAACTCGTCACCGCCGCCGCCAACTCCGCCCCGAACTCGCCCTCCGCGGCCACCATCACCAAGCTCAACGAACTGCTGCCGCGCTACAAGGGCCTGGTCGAGTCCGCCCGTGCCAACAACCGCCAGGGCTTCCCCGTCGGCGGCGCCTATCTGCGGACCGCCAACACCACCATGCAGAACCAGATGCTCCCGGCGGCCGAGGACCTGTACCAGAAGGAGAACCAGCGGCTGCGCTCCGACTACGCGGACGCGACCCCCTACCCCTGGGCGGCCATCGCCCTCGGCGTCCTCGCCCTGGCCGCCCTGCTCCTGGCCCAGCACCGCGACTACCGGCACACGAACCGGGTGCTGAACCACGGCCTGGTCGCCGCCGCCGCCGCGACCACCGTCGTCCTGCTGTGGCTGGTGGTCGGCCACAGCCTCGCCCGCTCGGGCCTCGACGGCTCCTACGACCACGGCGTGCGCTCGCTGAACGTGCTGCACGACGCCCGGATCGCCTCCCTGAAGGCCCGCAGCGACGAGAACCTGACCCTGGTCAGCCGCGGCGCGGAGACGAAAACGCTGCCGGACGGCACGGTCATGGACGCCTACGACTGGGCGTACGACCAGGAGATCGGCGCGCTGGGCAAGAAGCTCGCCGCGGCCGACGCGCTCGCCGACGACTCGGCGGGGCGGGGTCCGGTGCGGGTCGCGGACCAGTCGATGAAGGTCTGGCGGACCCGGCACGCGCTGGCCCGGCAGGCCAACGACTCCGGCGACTACCAGAAGGCCCGCGACCAGGTCATCGGCACCACCGCCAAGGGCGAGTCGACCGGTGAGTGCTTCGACAGCGTCGACGCCTCGCTGGCCACGGCGCTCACCCATGAAACCGGCGAGTTCAGGCGGGCCGCCCAGGACGGACGCAGCGCCATGGCCGGCCTGCCCGCCGGTTCCGCGGCACTCGCCGCCCTCGGCGCGGCGGGCGCCCTGCTGGGCGTCGGACGCAGGCTGTCGGAGTACCGGTGAGAGAGGGCGGGACAGGGGTGGAAGGAGGCGTGCGGATGCGGGTACGACGACTGCGGGCCGGTCTGCGGGGCTGGGGCGGCGTGGGCGCGATGGCGGCCGTCTGCGCCCTGGCGCTGGCGTTCGTCCTGCTGCTGCCGCGCACCCAGTCGCACGGCGGCGGCGCCGCCGGCCCGGGCGGTCCGGGCGGCCCGCGCACGACGCAGGGCCTTCAGGCCCGGGCCGGCGACTGCACGGACGGCGACGCCCAGAACCGCAGCCTGTCCCCGTCCGCCGCCGAGGGCCCCGCCGTCAACGCCATCAGGCAGCGCGGCTACCTCTCGGTCGGCGTCGACCAGAACAGCTACCGCTGGGGCTACCGCAACCCGAACAACTCCTCCGGCGCGCTGGAGGGCTTCGACATCGACCTCGCGCACCGCATCGCCAAGGACATCCTCGGCGACGGCGACAAGGTCCAGTTCCGGGCCATCCCCACCAACGAGCGCGTCCCCGCGATCAGGAGCGGCCGGGTCGACATGGTGGTGCGCACCATGACCATCACCTGCGACCGGCTGAAGCAGGTGGCGTTCTCCGCCCCGTACTTCCTGACCGGCCAGCAGGTCCTCGCCCCGCGCACGTCGACGATCACCGGCTACGACAAGTCGCTGGCGGACAAGAAGGTCTGCTCGGCGACCGGTTCCACGGCCTACGACCACCTGTCCGCCGACAGCAGGAGCGGCACGCTGCCCGCCTCCACCGACATCACCACCACCGTCCCCAACCAGCTCGACTGCCTGGTGCGGCTGCAACTGGGCGACGTGGACGCGGTGGTGACCGACGGCGCCCTCGCCGCCAGCCAGGCCGCGCAGGACCCCGCGGTGCAGCTGAAGGGCGGCACCTTCACCACGGAGTACTACGGCGTGGCGATGAAGCTGGGCGCCGACGACCTGGTGCGTCAGGTCAACCGAATACTGGAGAACTACCGCGGGGACGGGGGCTGGAAGGCGTCGTACGACAGGTGGCTGTCCCCCACGCTGGGTAAGGACTCCCAGTCGGCGACCCCGCCGGCACCGGCCTACCGTTGACCCGGCCCCACCGCGGGAGACGGACCCCGGCCGGCGTACGACCGACGGAACACGAAGAGCAGCGAGAGGTGATCGATGGGCGGCACGGACCCCGCCGGGCCGGTGCTCGACCGGGACGAGGTGGACCGTGCGCTGGCGCGGCTCGGAGCGGAGCACGAGGCGATCGAGACCTCGCTCCTCGCCCTTCAGGACCACGCGGGCCGCAGACTCCTCGAAGGCGCCGAGCTGACCGGCGTCACCCGGGAGCGCTGGGCGTCGACGGAGGCGTCGATAACGCTGCTGTGGACGTACTTCGACGCGTACACGGGCGCGCTGCGCGCCGCCCGTGAGATCCGCGCCCGCCGCCGCTGGTCCAGCCGCGAGGACCTGGCGGAACTGACCGAGCTGCTGCGCGGCGAGTCCGTCACCGTCTCCGGCGCGGGCGCGGGCCGGCTCAGCGAGCGCTTCTCGCTGGCCGCGCTGGTGGACCGGATGAACGAACTGTACGCGGCCGGCCTGGACATGGTGGTCGCCGCCGACGCGGTGTGGTCGGCGCTGCCCGCCCGGATCGACCTGCTCGCCGCCGAGCTCCAGCGCACCCGCCGGCTCGCGCACTCGGTCGGTGTCCGACCCGGCGAGCACCCGGCCGGCGACGACCTGGAGCGCATCACGCGCACGCTGTCCCGGCTGCGCGAGGAGGTGGTCTCCGACCCGCTCGCCCACTGGGTGCCGGCGCAGGGCAGTTCGGCGCCCGGCGGCGGCCGGCCGGACACCACCGTGTACGACCGTGCGGCGCGGGCGCTGGAGGAGGTGCGCCGGGAGATCGACGCGGTGCTCGGGGTGCGGCAGGACGCCGAGCAGCGGCTGATCAAGCTGCGCGACCTGCTCTCCCGCGCGGACCGCACGCTCGCCGAGGCGCGCACCGCGCGCGGCGAGGTGCTGGCGAAGATCGCCGCCACGGAGGTCCCGGTGGTCAGCGGACCGCCGACCGCGTTGCAGGAGCAGCTCGCGGCCGCCGCCGAGTACCGCAGGCAGGCCCAGTGGCACCGCCTGTCGCCGCTGCTGGAGTCCCTGGAGCAGAAGGCGGAGGACGAACTGCTGCGGGCGCGGGAGTCGTTGACGGCGGTCACCGCGCCGCTGGCGGTCCGTGCCGAACTGCGCGGCCGGCTGGACGCGTACAAGGCGAAGATCGCCCGGCACGGCCTCGCGGAGGACCCTCTGCTGGTCGAACGGTACGACGCGGCGCGCCGCATGCTGTGGAGCGCGCCCTGCGACCTGCGGGTGGCCGAGCAGGCCGTGCTGCGCTACCAGCAGGCGGCGGCCGAGCTGCTCGGCGGCGCGCGGGTGCCGCGGCAGGGCGGCCCCCAGGACGGCGACGGCGGGGGGATGTCATGAGTCAGGCGGGGCAGAACTGCCAGCGGCCGGACTGCGAGGGGAGGTACGAGGACGTCGGCGGCGGTGAGCTGTACTGCGACACCTGCGGTCTCGCCCCGGTCGTGTCGTCGACCGGCATGGTCGCCTCGCCGCCCACCGGGATCACCGGCGGCGGCAGCCGTTCGCGGGGGTCGGCGGGCAGCGCCGGTTCGGCCGCCGGCGGGCGCGGCGGCCGCGGTTCGGGTACGTCGTCGCAGTCGTCGAAGTCGCGCCGCTCGGTGTCGGGGCGGCTCTCGCGCTCCCTGTCGGGCAGGCCGACCAGCCGTTCGGTGTCGGTGCGCAGCTCCGGCTCCTCGGCCGGCTCCTCGGCGCGCGGCCGGCTGGGCGCCGGGCTGGTGCGGGTGCCGCAGGTGCCGCGGCCCGACCCGCACTCGATGGTGCTGGACAACCCGGAGGTGCCCGAGCGCAAGCGGTTCTGCTCGCGCTCGGACTGCGGGGCGCCGGTCGGCCGGGCCCGCGGCGAGCGGCCGGGGCGCACCGAGGGCTTCTGCACCAAGTGCGGCCACCCGTACTCGTTCGTGCCCAAGCTGCGGTCCGGGGACATCGTGCACGGGCAGTACGAGGTCGTGGGCTGCCTCGCGCACGGCGG
This sequence comes from Streptomyces sp. NPDC015220, assembly GCF_043079345.1. Lineage (NCBI taxonomy): Bacteria > Bacillati > Actinomycetota > Actinomycetes > Kitasatosporales > Streptomycetaceae > Streptomyces > Streptomyces sp. NPDC015220. The sequence continues at coordinate 834,946 of NZ_JBIBUK010000001.1, forward strand.
GCTGGGCTGGGTCTACCTGGCCGTGGACCGGGCGGTCTCCGACCGGTGGGTGGTGCTCAAGGGCCTGCTGGACACCGGCGACCAGGACGCGATGGCGGCGGCGATCTCCGAACGGCGGTTCCTCGCGGAGATCGAGCACGCCAACATCGTGCGGATCTACAACTTCGTGGAGCACCTCGACCAGCGCACCGGCTCCCTCGACGGCTACATCGTGATGGAGTACGTCGGCGGCAAGTCGCTGAAGGAGATCGCCAACTCCCGCCGCACGCCGGACGGCCGACGCGATCCGCTGCCGGTGGAGCAGGCGTGCGCGTACGGCATCGAGGCGCTGGAGGCGCTCGGCCACCTGCACAGCCGCAACCTGCTGTACTGCGACTTCAAGGTCGACAACGCGATCCAGACCGAGGACCAGCTCAAGCTGATCGACATGGGCGCGGTGCGCCGGATGGACGACGAGGAGTCGGCCATCTACGGCACCGTCGGCTACCAGGCGCCGGAGGTCGCGGAGGTCGGCCCGTCGGTCGCCAGCGACCTGTACACGGTGGGCCGTACGCTCGCCGTCCTCACCTTCGACTTCCAGGGCTACACGACCGCCTTCGCGGACTCCCTGCCCGACCCGGACACCGTCGAGGTCTTCCGGCGGTACGAGTCCTTCTACCGCCTGCTGGTGCGTGCCACCGACCCGGACCCGGCCCGCCGGTTCGCCTCCGCGCAGGAGATGGCCGAGCAGTTGACCGGGGTGCTCCGGGAGGTCGTCTCCCTCCAGACGGGGCAGGCCCGGCCCGCCCTGTCGACCCTGTTCGGCCCCGAGACGAGGGTCACGGACACGGAGTTGTTCCCGGCGCCGACGGGGGAGGTGTCCCGGCTCGGGGCCCGTGCGGGGCGCACCCGTAGCGCCCGGGCGGCGTCCGGGCCGCCGCCGCTCCCGCCGGGCCACGCGCCCGCGGGCGCGCCGGGCGCCGGCGCGCCCGTGCCCGTGCCCGTGCCCGTCGAGCCGGTGGACGTGCCGGCGGCGGCCCTCGCCCTGCCCGTCCCGCACGTCGATCCCGCCGATCCCGACGCGGGCTTCCTCGCCGGGCTGCTGGCGTCGGCGCCGGGCGAGCTGATCAACGCCCTGGCCGCCGCGCCCGCCCAGTCGATCGAGACCCGGTTGCGCCAGGTCCGCGCCCGGCTGGAGACCGGCGAGCCGGGCACCGCCCTGAAGACGCTGCGAGCGCTGGAGGAGCGGCATCCCGACGACTGGCGGGTCGTCTGGTACCGGGGCGTGGTCTCCCTGGTCACCGCCGAGCACGAGGAGGCGGCGCTCGCCTTCGACGCGCTCTACGACGCCTTCCCCGGCGAGATCGCGCCCAAGCTGGCGCTGGGGCTGTGCGCGGAGGTCCTCGGCCAGCTCGACAACGCCGCCGAGTACTACCGCCTGGTGTGGAAGACCGACCCGAGCTACGTCAGCGCCGCGTTCGGCCTGGCCAGGGTCCGGCTGGCCACCGGGGACCGGCGGGGGGCCGTACGGAGTCTGGAGTCGGTTCCGGAGTCCTCCATCCACTACACGGCGGCGCGGGTGGCCGCCGTGCGGGCACGGCTGCGGCACCGTACGGCGCTCGCCTCCGACACGCCGTTCCTGGAGGACCTGACGGCCGCCGCCGGACAGGTGGAGGCGCTGCGTGCGTACGGTCTGGACCCGGCGCGGCGCGAGCTGTTGTCGGCGGAAGTCCTCGGCTGCGCGCTGGACTGGATACTCTCCGGGGGACGGGCCGCGCAGGCGGCCCCCCGGCGGGCGCTGCTCGGCAGCGACCTGGACGAGCGGGGACTCCGCTTCGGACTGGAGCGTTCGTACCGCACGCTGGCCCGGCTGGCGCCCGGCGGCAAGGAGAGGATCGACCTGGTGGAACGTGCCAATCGTTACCGCCCCCGGACGTGGGTGTAGTTGATGTCCCAGATGCACCAGCAGGCCGCCCTGTCGAACTGCCCGAGCTGCGCGGAGCCGCTCGAGTCGGGCGACCGTTTCTGCGGCGCCTGCGGTTACGACCTGTCCACGGTCGCCGCGCAGTCGCCCGACACGCCGACGCTGAGGATGGGTCACGGCGCGGTGCCGCGCCCGTCCGCGCCTGCCGACGGGGGCGCGGAGGGCGCCGGGTGGCCGCAGCCGCCGCAGCCGCCGCCCGCGCACCAGGCGGCGCGGCCGCAGGCGTCGCCGGGCCCGGGGGTGCGCTTCGACCACCCCGCGGAGCCCGAGGAGTACCCGTTGCAGGCGCCGGACCCGCGGCAGGCCGCGGAGGCCGTCGCCCCGGACGCCGGCGCCGCGGTCTGCGTGGCGTGCCGCGCGGGCCGGGTCGACGGCGACGGCTACTGCGAGAACTGCGGGCACGCGCAGCCGCGCGAACGCGACCACATGGAGCGGGAGGCGGGCCCGTTGGCCGCGGTCAGCGACCGGGGTCTGCGCCACCACCGCAACGAGGACGCCTTCGCCATCGGCTGTGCCGCGCTGCCCGACGGCTCGCCCGCCACCGTGGCGATCGTCTGCGACGGGGTGTCCTCCGCGACCCGCCCCGACGAGGCCTCACTCGCCGCCTCCCGGACGGCGAGCGAGTTCCTGCTGGCCGCCCTGCCCCGGGGCACGCACCCGCAGCAGGCCATGCACGAGGCGATCGTCGCCGCGGCGCGGGCGGTCGACGCGCTGGCCGAGGAGCCCGCGGGGGCCCGTGAGCACTCCCCGCACCAGAACGCGCCGGCCTGCACGCTCGTCGGCGCCGTGGTCACCGGCGGGCTGCTGGTCGTCGGCTGGGTCGGCGACAGCCGCGCCTACTGGGTGCCGGTGGACCGCGCCGCGCCGGCGGCCCGGCTCACCGAGGACGACTCCTGGGCCGCGCAGATGGTCGCCGCGGGCCTGATGAGCGAGGCGGAGGCGTACGCGGACGAGCGCGCCCACGCGATCACCGGCTGGCTCGGCGCGGACGCCTACGAACTGGAGCCGCACACCGCGTCCTTCGAGCCGGACCGGCCCGGTGTGGTGGTGGTGTGCACGGACGGGCTGTGGAACTACGCCGAGACGGCCGGGGAGATGGCCGAGGCCCTGCCCCCGGACGCGGCCGTGCGTCCGCTGCACAGCGCCCGGGTGCTGGTCGGCCACGCCCTGGACGGCGGGGGCCACGACAACGTAACAGTGGCCCTCGTGCCGTTCCCGGTCCCGCCGCAGGGGGCAGGATCGGCCTGAGGGAAAGCGACGCCCGGGCACGTGATGGGAGCCGGGGCGGGGGTCTCTCGTCCGGACCGGGCCGGATCGGCGGGCCCTGAGTGATCCGGCGACAGACCCCGGGCCTCACCACGGGGAAGCTCCAGGGACCGGAGGGGACCGGTCCGTTCGCAGTCGTCAGCCCCGCTCGGCGGGGTTCCGGAGGGGGATCTGGTAGGCAATGGCCAATTTCTCGAAGTCCAGCGCGCCGCGGTTCTCGATGGACGTGTACCAGAACGAGTACCTGCCGGAGGGCGGCCGGGAGGTCAACGCCATCGTCACGGTGAAGGCGACCGGCGGAGGCACGATCGGGAGCGCGGTCTTGGCGCCGCGCCTGTACACGTCCGATCAGGGGCCGTCCGCCGCGGTGGCGGTGATGGTGGACTGCTCGGGTTCGATGGACTACCCGCCGACCAAGATGCGCAACGCCCGTCAGGCCACGGCCGCCGCGATCGACACCCTGCGCGACGGCGTGCACTTCGCGGTGATCGGCGGCACGCACGTGGCCACGGAGGTCTACCCGGGCGGCGGCCGGCTGGCGGTCGCCGACGCCACCACCCGCGAGCAGGCCAAGCAGGCGCTGCGCAGGCTCGGCTCGGGCGGCGGCACGGCCATCGGCACCTGGCTGCGGCTGGCCGACCGGCTGCTGTCCTCGGCCGACGTCACCATCCGGCACGGCATCCTGCTCACCGACGGGCGCAACGAGCACGAGTCGCCCGAGGACCTCAGGGCGACGCTCGACGCGTGCGCCGGGCGCTTCACCTGTGACGCGCGGGGCGTGGGCACCGACTGGGAAGTGAAAGAAGTCACAGGGATCGCCTCCGCGCTGCTCGGCACCGCCGACATCGTGGCCGACCCCGCCGCGCTGGCCGCCGACTTCACCCGGATGATGGAGACGGCGATGGGCAAGGAGGTCGCCGACGTCGCCCTGCGGGTATGGACCCCGGTCGGCTCGACGATCAGGTTCGTCAAGCAAGTCGCCCCGACCGTGGCCGACTTGACCGGGCGTCGTACCGAGGCCGGCCCGCGCGCCGGGGACTATCCCACCGGCTCCTGGGGCGACGAGGGCCGCGACTACCACCTGTGCGTCGAGGTGCCGGCCGCCGACGTCGGCCAGGAGATGCTGGCCGCCCGGGTCTCCCTGGTGGTCCCGCAACCGGACGGAACGGCGCAGAACCTGGGCGCCCAGGGCCTGGTACGGGCCGTGTGGACCGACGACATGACCGCCTCCACCTCCATCAACCCGCACGTCGCCCACTACACCGGTCAGGCCGAACTGGCACAAGTCATCCAACAGGGCCTCGACCTTCGCAAAGCGGGCGATGTGGAGGGAGCCACGGCCAAACTGGGACGGGCGGTCCAGCTCGCCGACGTCTCGGGGAACGCGGATACTGCGAAACTGCTTGCGAAGGTGGTGGACGTGGTCGACGTCGCGGCAGGTACTGTGCGACTGAAGGCGAAGGTCGCGGAGGCCGACGAGATGACTCTCGAGACACGGTCCACAAAGACTGTTCGTGTAAAGAAGTGACGCAGGACCACAGCCACAGACAGCGAGCCCGGCCCCTCGGGGTGGGAGAAATCCGGTCGCCACGACCGGAAAAGGAGAGGGGGAAGCGCCGACATGCCGACCTGCCCGAACGGACACCAGTCGGGTTCCGACGACTGGTGCGAGGTCTGCGGTCACCGCATGGCCGGTGCCGTGCCGCCTCCTCCTCCCCCGCCGCCCCCGGCCGGCGGCTACGGCTTCCCGCCCGCACCGGGCCCCGGCGCGCCCGGTGGTCCGGGGGGTCCTGGCGCGCCCGGTGGTCCGGGGGCGCCCGGTGGGTTCGGTGGTCCCGGGGCGCCCGGCGGTCCCGGCGGTCCCGGCGGGTTCGGTGGTCCGGGGGCGCCCGGTGGCCGTCCGCACCCGTCCGCGGCTCCCGGTTCCGGGCCGGAGCTCTGCCCGCAGTGCCGCACGCCCCGTGAGGGCGGTGCGCCGTTCTGCGAGGAGTGCCGGTGGAACTTCCTGACGAACACGGCCACCTCCTACACCCCGGCCGCTCCGCGCCCGCAGGCGCCCGGTCCGGGCGGTCCCGGTGCGCCGGGTGGTCCGGGCGGTCCCGGTGGTCCGGGGGGCGGCGGCCCGGGTGGTCCCGGCGCTCCCGGACCTGGGCCCCGTTTCCCGCAGCCGCCCAGTCCGCCCTACGGCGGCGGTGACCCCTACGACTACCAGGGCTCCCGGCCGTCCCAGGTCAACCGGCCGGCGGAGCCGATCCCGCCGGCCCCGCCGTTCGGCGCCGAGCCGCACGGCCGCCCCGGCGGTCCCGGCGGCCCCGGTCCCTTCGGCGGTCCTCCCGGCCCGCCTCCCGGGCCCTCCGGCTTCGGCCCCGACCCGTCGCGGCCGGTCCCGCCGCCGCCCGGCCCGACGCCGCCGCACGGCGGCCCGGGCGGTCCCGGCGGTCCGGGCGGCCCCGGTACGCAGGGTGGCCCCGGTGCGCCGGGCGGTCCCGGTCGTCCCGGCGGTCCCGGTGGCCCGGGCGGTCCCGGCGCCGGGCCGGGGGGCGGCTACGGCTACCCCCAGGCCGGTGCCACGCAGGCCCCGGCCCCGTTCCCGCAGGAGACGAACCGGCCGCACCCCGGCGGCCCGTCCTTCGGCGGTGACGACGACTGGGTGATCTCCCCGCCGTCGTCCACGGGCCCCGGCGGCACCGGCGGTCCGGGCGGTCCCGCAGGCCCCGGGCCGGGTGGCGGCTACGGCTACCCGCAGCCCGGTGCCGGGCAGGGCGGCTACGGCTACCCGCAGCCCGGTGCCACGCAGGCCCCGCCCGGACCTCCGTTCCCGCAGCAGCCGCAGCAGCCGGCCACGTGGACGGCGACGATCGGCCCGGACCGCGAGTACTTCATGGCGATGATGCACCGCTCGGGTCCGGAGGCCGCGGGTCTGAACCTGCCCGCGTACTCGCCCGAGCAGCAGCGCGCGCTCACCGGCAACCAGGTCACCATCGGCCGCCGCCGGCACTCCACCGGCGACACCCCCGACATCGACCTGTCGGTGCCGCCGGAGGACCCGGGTGTCTCGCACCAGCACGCGGTGCTGGTCCAGCAGCCCGACGGCAGCTGGTCGGTGGTCGACCAGAACTCGACCAACGGCACGACGGTCAACGGCTCCGAGGAGCCCATCCAGCCGTTCGTGCCGGTGCCGCTGCGGGACGGCGACCGGGTGCACGTCGGCGCGTGGACGACGATCACCGTCCGGCGCGGCTGAGTCGTGGCGCCGGTCAGTCCGGGAGGGGCCAGGCGTACGGCCCCTCCGGGTCGTCCAGCCACGCCCAGGCGTGCTCGCCGCTCACGGTGATACCGAAGCGCTCGCGCTCCGGGCGGCCCTCGCGCCGCCACAGCTCGTACGCGTCCCGCGCGTCCACGCGGCTGCGGGTCAGGGCGAGCAGGAAGCGGAACAGCTCGTCCTCGCGGGCCCGCGCGGGAAGCCCGTCCAGCCGCGGCGCCGGCGCCTCCGGCCCGCCCGCGCCGCGCAGCGGCACGAAATAGGCGGGAGTGTCCAGGAAGGGGCCCTCGGCGTGCGCGGCGTCCCGTACGGTCAGCGCGGCCAGGCCGGTGGCGATGGGCGTCAGGATCCGCGCGCCCGGTGAGCACTGGGCGATCCAGGCCCGCGGCACCGAGGGCAGCGCGCAGGTGGCGACGATCCGGTCGAAGGGGGCGCGTTCGGGAACCCCGCGGGCGCCGTCGCCCGTGACGACGACCGGGCGGTACCCGGCGGCCGCCAGGTGCCGGCGCGCCGACTCGGTGATCTCCGGTTCCAGGTCGACGCTGGTGACGAGGTCGTCGTCGCCGAGCCGGTGGGCGAGCAGGGCCGCGTTGTATCCGGTGCCGGCGCCGATCTCCAGGACCCGGTCGCCGTCGGCCACCCGCAGCTCGGCCAGCATCCGGGCCATGAGGGAGGGCTGGCTGCTGGAGGAGACCAGTTCCCCGTCGCGCAGCCGCGTGGCCAGCGGGGTGTCGGCGTAGGCGCCGCGCAGCCAGCGCTCGCGCGCCGTCCGGTCCGGGCTCTCGCCCCACCGCCGCTCGTAGCCGCCGGGGCCGGCGACGTAGTAGTACGGCACGAACAGGTGCCTCGGCACCGCCGCGAACACCTCCCGCCACACCGGGTCGGCAGCCCAGGCCCCGCTCGCGTCGATCTCCCGTACCAGCGCCGCCCGCGCCGCGGCGGCCAGCCCGGCCCAGCCCTCGTCGTCCCTGCCGTCGCCGTGCGTGCCCATGACTCCACTGTGCTGCGCGATCCGCCGCGTGGCGAGCACCGCCGTCCGGCTCCGCCCGGTGGACCTAAGTCCGGAGTCCTCCGCCCGGCCGTCTGAGACCATGGACGGGTACCGCGAATCCCGGGGACGGCCCCCGGGCCCCGGCCGAACAGCCTCGGGGCGGACCGGAACGACATTGTGAGGCAATCCAACGTGACCGAGATCCGGCGCGGCACGCTTCCGGAGCAGACGTTCTACGAGCAGGTCGGCGGGGAGGAGACGTTCCGCCGGCTCGTCCACCGCTTCTACGAGGGGGTCGCCGGCGATCCCGAGCTGCGGGCCATGTATCCGGAGGAGGACCTCGGTCCGGCCGAGGAACGGCTCCGGCTGTTCCTCATGCAGTACTGGGGCGGTCCGACGACGTACAGCCAGCGGCGCGGCCATCCGCGGCTGCGCATGCGCCACGTGCCCTTCACGGTCGACCGGGCCGCGCACGACGCCTGGCTCCGGCACATGCGGGTCGCGGTCGACGAGCTCGGCCTGTCCGAGGAGCACGAGCGGACGCTGTGGAACTACCTGACGTACGCGGCCGCGTCGATGATCAACACCGCCGGCTGACCGACTGACCCGTCACGCCCGTCACGCCCGTCACGCCCGTCACGCCGGCTGAGTCCCGCATTCCGGTCGCGCGACGCCGGATTTCGGTCACGATCCGATCAAGTTCGGTAAAGAGACGCTTACTCGTGGCCCCTCCGCTCTGACAGCATCACCCGGAGGTCCGGACGACCACGGGGGGGGAGCCGGGTGGGGGGATTCACGGGGTTCGTGCTGTCGCGGGCGCGAGCGCACCGGCTGCTGCTGGCCGCCGCGCTGGTCACGGTCCTGCTCACCACGGCGGTGCTGGCGACCCTCACCGCGTACTCGGGCGCGATCGGCGACGCCGCGCTGCGCCACTCCCTGCGGGATCCGCGCAACGCGGCCGACGCGACCCTGGTCGTCCAGAGCGAGGCGGCGCCCGACTCACGCCCCGCCCTGGACGCCGCCGTGCGCGAACAGTCCCGCGCGGCCTTCGGCGGACTGCCCGTGACCGTGCGCACGCTGGTCAGGTCCGGTCCGTACGCCCTCCCCCGCTCGCTGCGGCCCGCCGCCGAACTCCCCCGCACCCGAAGTGCGGGCGCCCCCGGCGAACCGGACCTGACGTACTTCGCGGCCCTGGACCCCGGACAGGTACGGCTCGTCACCGGGCGGCTGCCCCGGTCGACGGCGACGGGCGACCTGGAGGCAGCCCTGCCCCAGACCGCCGCGCGGCGCCTCGGCCTGGAGCCGGGCGCCCGGTTCACCCTCACCGACCGGCTCGGCGGCCCGGCGGTCGGCGTCCGGATCACCGGGCTGTACCGGCCCGCCCACGCCGACGCGCCGTACTGGCGGCTGGACGACCTGGGCGGCCGCGGCATCCGCAAGGTCGGCTTCACGATGTACGGGCCGCTGCTGGCCGACCCCGGTGTCCTCACCGGGACGAGGGTGAGCGCGGGACCGGCCGCGTGGCAGGCGTCGGCGGACTTCTCCACGCTGACGACCGGGCGGATCGGTTCTCTGCGGGACACGGTCCGCGAGGCCGCCGGGGCCCTGCGCAGGACGACCGCGACGGACAGCGCGCCCGAGGTGACGACCTCCCTGCCCGCCGGCCTCGACCGGACCGACCGCTCGCTGCTCGTGGCCCGCTCGACCCTGCTGGTGGCCGCGCTCCAGCTGACGTTGCTCGCGGCGTACGCCCTGCTGCTGGTGGCCCGGCTGCTGAGCAGCGAACGCGCCGCTGAGACCCGGCTGCTGCGGGCGCGCGGCGGCTCCCGGGCCCGGATCGCGGGCCTCGCCGCGACGGAGGCGCTGCTGCTCGCCGTGCCCGCCGTCGTCTGCGCCCCGCTGCTGGCCGGACCGCTGACGCGGCTGCTGGCCGGGCAGGGCGCCCTGGCCCGGATCGGCCTGCACCCGGACGTCCCGGCGACCGGACGGCCCGGGGTGTGGCTGGTGGCGGCCGGCGTGGCGCTGGGCTGCGCGCTGGCGGTGACCCTGCCCGTGCTGACCTCTTCGTTCGCGGTCGCCCGGCGGGCCCGGACGCTGCCCGCGCCGCTGCGGGCCGGCGCGGACCTGGGGCTGCTGGCGGTGGCCGCCCTCGCGTACTGGCAGCTCGACCGGCAGCCCTCCGGCGCGGTCGGCGGCGACCGGACGGGGACGCTCGGCATCGACCCGCTGCTCGTCACCGCGCCCGCGCTCACCCTGCTGGCCGGAACCGTGCTGACCCTGCGGCTGCTGCCGCCGGCCGCCCGGCTCGCCGAGCGCCGGGCGGCCGGCGGACGCGGACTGCCGGCGGCGCTGGCGGGCTGGCAGTTCAGCCGCCGCCCCACGCGCGGCGCGGGCGCGGTGCTGCTGCTGGTGCTCGCCGTCGCCCTGGGCATGCTGGCGATCGGCCAGGGCGCCTCCCGGGACCGTTCGCAGGGCGACCAGGCCGACTTCACCGCGGGCGCGCCGGTGCGGGTGCTCGCCGCCGGCGAGGGAGAACTGGGCCGCACCGGCCAGTACGCGGCCATGGCCCACGTACGCGCTGTCGCGCCCGCCGCCCGGAGCACGCTCGCGCTCTCCGGCGACCGCACCGCGACCGTGCTCGCGCTGGACACGGCGCACGCCGTCGGTTCGGTGCTGATGCGCGGCGACCTGGCGGACGAGCCGGTGCGGCCGCTGCTGGCGGGGCTCACGCCGAAGGGCGCGGCCGTGGGGGCGAAGGTACCCGCGGGCACGGCCCGGCTGCGGCTGACGGCGGCGCTGCGCGGTTCGGCGGCGGCGGTCGGCGTGGCCGTCACCCTGGAGGACCGGGACGGCGTCCCGTACCGCACGCCGGCCGGCCCGCTGTCCGCCGACGGCCGACCCCACCCGCTGGACCTGGACCTGCCCGCCGGAACGGGACCGCTCACCCTGACCGGCCTCGACCTGGAGGTGGCACAGCCCGTCGACCGGGCCGAACGGCACCGTCTCACGGTGTTCGGCGTCGAGGCCACGGGAGCCGACGGGACGGCGCGGCGGCTTCCGCTGCCGACCGCCTGGACGGCGGTCTCGACCGGCGGCGACACGGCCGCCTCGGCCGGCGCCGGCACCGTGCCGACCCGGCCGGAGGTCGCCTCGTCCCGTCCGCTGACCGTCGCCTACGGCACCGGCTACCTGCCGCACCAGCGGGCTCGGGGCGCGTCCTCGGCGAGCGTGAGCGTGCGGTTGCGGGCCGTCCAGCCCGCGCAGCCGGAGGTCCGGGCGGTGGCGACCGACGGCTTCCTGGCCGCGGCGGGCGCCCGGCCGGGACAGCGCATGGACGTGATGGTCGCCGGCCAGAACGTCCCAGTGCGGATCGTGCGTGCGGTGCGGGCGCTGCCGACCACGGCCCGCGGCGTGATTCCGGGCGACTCCGTGGACGCGGCGCACGACGGCGGCGGCCTGCTGATGGACCTGCGGTCGGTGAACCGGCTGCTGCAGTCCCGCTACGGCGTGAGCGCGGCGCCCACCGAGTGGTGGCTGCGCACCGACGCCCACCGCGCGGCGGACGTCGCCGCGGCGCTGCGGTCACTGCCCGACGTCGATCCGGCGCAGGTGGTCGTCCGGGACGAGATCGCCGCCCAGCTGCGCGACGACCCGTTCGGCGCCGGGCCCGCGGCCGCGTTCACCGCCGCGGCCGTGGTCGCGGCCGCGCTGGCCGCACTCGGTTTCGCGGTGAACGCCGCCGGGGCGCGGCGCGAGCGGGACGCCGAGTTCGCCGTGCTGCGGGCGCTGGGCGCCCCGCGCCGCCAGCTGGCCCGGATGCTCGCCGCCGAGCAGGGCGTGCTGGTGGCCGTGGCGTTGGTGGCCGGCGCGGCCCTGGGCACCGTGCTGACCCGGGCCCTGATCCCGCTGATCGTGCTGACCGGACAGGCCGCGAAACCGGTGCCGGCGGTGCTGGTCGAACTGCCGCCGGGCCGGGTGGCCCTGTTGCTGGCGGCCATCGCCGCCGCGCCGCTCCTCGTCACGGCGGCGCTGACCCTGCGCCGTTCCGAACCGGCGGTGTCCCTTCGAGACCGCGGAGGTGAGTGAGGTGAACTCCGTCGTCGCCGGCTGGGTCCGCGTCCGGCTGCGGACCGCGCCGGGCGCCGCTGCCGCCCTCGCCCTGCTGGTCGCGGTGACCGCGTGCCTGGCCGCCGCCTTCCCGCTCGCGCTCGACCGGTACGAGGACGCCGGCCTGGCGCGCGCCGTCGGCCGCGCGACGCCGGCCCGCACCACCCTGTCGGTGGTCGCCGACGCGCCCGACGCCCGGCTCACGCCGCGGCAACGGGAGCAGTCGCTGCTCCCGCCCGCGCTGGGCCGCCAGTTCACCGGCGTCCTCGGCGCCGTACCGCGGCCGCTGGCCACCGACCTCGACCAGTCCTCGTACGGCGTGCTGAACAGCAACGACCTCGCGGTCTTCGACCGCTGGATCCCGCAGCCCAGCGGACTGCCCGCGAAGGTGCGGCTCGTCGCCCAGCACGGTCTCGGCGAGCACTCCTCGGTGCGCGCGGGCCGGCTGCCGCGGGCCAGCGGCGTCACGGCGCGGACCACCGTCGTGGAGGCCGCCGTGTCGGTGGCGACGGCCAGGAGCCTGCGCATCGAGGTGGGCTCGGTCATCCACGTGCCCACCGCCGCGTCGGGCCCGGCGCTGTCCGTCCGGGTCACCGGCATCGTCGCCCCGCGCGGGCCCGGCGGCGCCTACTGGGCGGCCAAGCCGCTGATGAGCACCCCGGCCCTGATGGAGGTCCCCGCGCCCGAACTCAACCCGCCGAAGTACTGGCTGGGCGCCCTGCTCCTGCCGCCCGAGGCGGCCCCGGCCCTGCTGGGCACCGACGGGCGGCCGGTGCGCTACTGGCAGCCGGCCTTCGGCGCCGGCGCCCTGCACGCCCGTGACCTGGGGCGGCTGAAGTCGGCCATCGCCTCCCTGGAGTCGGGGCCGGGCCTGGCCCAGGTGCGCTCGGTCACCGATCAGACCGCGCGGGCGGGCACCGACCTCGACGACATCCTCGGCGAGTACGACCGCCTGCGTTCGGGAGTCGGCCCGCTGGTCTCGGTCGCCGTCGTCGGTGGCGCGGCCGTCGCCGTCGTCGTCCTGCTGATGGCCGGCGGTCTCGCCGTCGACCGCCGCCGCGCCGAACTCACCCTGCTGCGCGCCCGCGGCGCCTCGCTGCGCGGCCTGGCCGGCCGGCTGCTGGCGGAGACCGCGGTCGTCGCCGTGCCCGCGGGGGCGCTCGGATGCGGCGCGGCCCTGCTGGTCGTGCCCGGGGGCCGCCCCACCTCCGCGATCGCCGCCGCGATGGCGGTCACGGCCGTCGCCTGCGCCGCGCTGCCCCTGCGCGCGGCGGCCGCACACCGCGCGGTCCGCCTGCACGGACCCCGCGAGGACACCGTGTCGCACCGTCCGTCCCGGCGCCGTACGGTCGCCGAGCTCACGCTGCTGGTGATCGCCGCGGGGGCGGTGGAGGCACTGCGGCGGCGCGGTGTCTCGGGCGGCCCGGCGTCGACGGGGGCGACGGACCCGACGGACCCGACGGGGGCGACCGCGGCGGCGGGACCGTCCGGGGACCAGCTGGTGTCACTGGCGCCGGTGCTGGTGGGCGTGATCGCGGCCCTGGTGCTGGTCCGCCTGTACCCGCTGCCGCTGCGCCGGCTGATGGGCCCGGCCGGCCGGTTGCGCGGGCCGGTGGGCCATCTCGCGCTGGCCCGCGCGGGCCGTACGTCCGTCTCCGCGACGCTGCCCCTGCTGGCGCTGCTGACCGCGCTGACCACCGCCGCCTTCGGCGGCTCCGTCCTGGCGGGAGTGGCCGACGCCCGGGACCGCACGGCCCTGCTCGGCGTGGGCGCCGACGCCCGCGTCGAGGTGGCCGACGCGCTGTCCGCCGAGTCGGTCGGCCGGGTCCGCCGTACGCCGGGCGTGCGCGGGCTCACCGAGGTGGGCGTCGACTATCAGGCCAAGGCCGGCGCCCACCTCACCCAGACGCCGCTGGCGGGTGTCGTCCCCGCCGACTACGCGGCGCTCGCCGCCCGCACCGGGGTCGGCGCGTTCCCGGCGCAGCGGCTGCGGCAACCGGCCGCCGGCCGCGGCACCCCGCTGCCGGCGCTGGCGTCCCCGTCGGTCGCCGGCACGTACGGCACCCGGCCCTTCCCCGTACGACTGGGCGACGGCACCACGGTCACCGTCCGGATCGCGGTCGTCCGGGACCGGACGCCGGCCGTCCCCGGCGCCGACTTCCTGGTCGTGGACCGGGCCGGGCTGAGCGGCGGGGCCGCCCGGCCGAGCACCCTGCTGCTGACCGGCGACCACCTGGACGCGGACGCCCTGCGCCGGGCGGCGGGCAGCTCCGCCACCGTGCACCTGCGGTCCGTCGAGCGGGCCCGCTACGTCGACTCGCCCCTGCAGTCCGGCGCCGAGCGCATCTACACCACGGCGGTCGCGGCGGGCGCGGGCTACGCGGTGCTGGCCCTGCTCCTCGCCCTGCTGCGGGCCGCCCCCGAGCGGACCGCGCTCCTGGCCCGGCTGCGCACCATGGGACTCACCCGGGCCCAGGGCCGGCGCCTGCTCGTGCTGGAGTCCCTCCCCCAGGCGCTTCTCGCCGCGGCGGGCGGCGCGCTGACGGGCTGGGCGACCATCCGGCTCCTCTCCCCCGGCATCGACCTGACGGCCATCGCCCTGCCCCCGGCCACGGCCTCCGGCGGGAACGCGCTGCGCACCGATCCGCTGTCCCTCGCCCTGCCCTCGGCGGCGGTCCTGCTGCTGACGGTGGGCATCGCCGTCGGACAGGCGTGGTGGACGAGCCGGAGGGGCTCGGTGCGGGAACTGCGGGCGGGGGACGGCGGATGAACCGGGAGGCGCGGCCGATCCGCCCCAGGCCCCGAACCCGCCCGGTCCGCCCCGGCCCCGACGATCACCGCACGGCCCACCCCGTCCGGAGCGAGCACCCGGGACGCCCCTGCCAGGGCCACCCTGACCACTTGGGTCACTGGGACCACCGTAATCACCCGAGCCGCCAGAGCAACCCGCGTGGCCCAGGTGACCCGGTCGGCTCCCCCGGCCTCGCCGGTCACCGTACCCGCCGCGACCGCCGCGTCCCCCGCGACCGCCGCGTCCCCCGCGACCGCGGTGTCCCCCGCGACCGTCACGCCCCTTGCGCACGCCGTGGCCGCCACGACCTTCGCGTGCGCCCTGGCCGCCACCACCCTCGTATGCGCCGTAGCCGCCGTGCAGGAGCCCCCCGATGACGCAGAAGACGAAGACGACGAACGCCACCCTCGCCGACCTGGCCCGGCGCGCCACCGCGGACCGCACCCGGCCGGCCTACGGACACGACGCCCTGATCAGCTGCGACCGTCTGGTCCGCATCTTCACCGCCGACGGAGTGGAGGTGCAGGCTCTCCAGGGCCTGGACCTCCTGGTCCGCGAGGGTGAGCTGCTGGCGCTCGTCGGCGCCTCCGGCAGCGGCAAGTCCACCCTGATGAACATCCTCGCCGGTCTGGACACGCCCACGGCCGGCGCGGCCCGGGTCGGCGACCACGACCTGCTCGCCATGACCGCGAAGGACCGGCTCCGCTACCGCCGCGAAGTCGTCGGCTTCGTCTGGCAGCAGACCTCCCGCAACCTCCTGCCGTACCTGACCGCCGCGCAGAACGTCGCCCTGCCCATGCAACTGTCCGGCGACCGGGGACGCACCCGCCGCGCCCAGGCCGACCGCGCGCTCGAGCTGCTGCGGCTGCTGGAGGTCGACGACTGCCGCGAACGGCGCCCGCACCAGATGTCCGGCGGCCAGCAGCAGCGGGTGGCGATCGCGGTGGCCCTCGCCAACAACCCTGCCCTGCTGCTCGCCGACGAGCCCACCGGCGAGCTCGACTCCCACACCGGTGAGCAGATCTTCGCCGCCTTCCGCACGGCCAACGAACATCTGGGCACCACCATCGTCATCGTCACCCACGACCAGGCGGTGGCCGACGAGGTCCGCCGCACGGTCGCCATCCGCGACGGCCGCACCTCCACGGAGGTGCTGCGCCGCAGCGAGGTGGACGCGGCGACCGGTGACGAGCGGGTGGTGAGCCGTGAGTACGCCATGCTGGACCGGGCCGGACGCCTGCAACTGCCCGCCGAGTACACCCAGGCCCTCGGCATGCGCGACCGGGTGGCGCTGGAGCTGGAGCCGGACCACATCGCGGTGCGCCCGGACGACAGCGAACAGCACTGAACGGCCCCGGCCGACGGATCCGGCCCGGGGCGCCGGCGAACCCGGCGGAAGGGCACGGGCACCACGCGTCGGAGGAACGCGGGCGGACCGGCATGGAAACGCGCCGGCCCGACCGAGGACACGGACACCACGCGCCGCGGGAGCCGGCCGGGGAGCACGCCGACCCGACCGAGGACCGGTGCGAACGAGCCGGACAGCGAAAGCGGATCCGGCGGACGCTTCAGGGATTCCGGCGGGGCGACCGGAGGACCTCGGCGCGAAGCCGAGGACGACGGCGGAAAGCCGAGAACGACGGCGGAAAACCGAGAACGACGGCGGAAAACCGAGGACGACGGCGGAGGACTCTAACGGCCCCGGCCCCCGGCCCGCGTTTCGACGTCTGACGAAGCGCGGTTCAGCGGACGCTGACGCCCAGCGTCCCGAGCCCCGCCTGCCGCACGGCGATCGACCCGTACGGCGTACGCAGCCGCAGCCAGGCCCCGGAGGAGAAGAGCACGGGCCCGCCTCCGGCCCCGGCCTCTTCCGGCGACCCGGACCCGGGTACGGCCGACGAGGAGCCCCCGGGTACGGCCGCGGTCGTCGCGGGCCCGGCCGACGGGGCGCGCAGGAACCCCAGCGACTGCGCCGCGTGCACGGCACGCACCGGCAGCCGGGTCTCCCCGACCGTCCGGGACCAGATCTCCCGGCCGATGCGGTCGAGTTCCGCACGGGTGCGCCGCTCGTCCGGCAGCCCCCGCGTACGCGAGCGGAACTCGGCGACGGCGGCGGAGAGCACCGCGCGCAGGGCGTCCGCCGCGGGCAGGCCGGGCTCCGGGCGCCAGCCGCCGCGCGGCGGCAGCACGCCCGCCCAGGGCGGACCGGTCACCGCGGCCGGAACGGCGGCCGTGGCCGCCGTGTCGTCGACCGACTCCAGGAGATCGCCCGCGGAGACGGTCACGTCGAGGGTGACGTCCAGCCCGTCCTCGTAGGGCTTGGCCAGGCGCACCGTGCGCACCGCCAGCACCTCGAAGGACGTCGGCCGTCCGAACACCGCGAGCGCCGTGCCCGCCGCCTGCAACCGCACCGCGGCGGCCCGGTCGTAGTGGAGCAGCCGGGAGAGGAAGGCGGCGAGGTCCGCCGCCTCCGTGTCGTCGGCGAGGTGGAGGACCGTCATGCGGCGACGGCCTCCTCCTCGCTGTCGTCCATGTACTCCTGGAGGAACTTCCGCTCCTCCTCGGTGATCCGGCGCGGCCGCTGCGTCTCGAAGTCGAACGGCACGATCACCGTCGAGGCCCTGACGTAGATCGTGTCGCCGTCCTTGACCTCGTAGCCGAGGGTGAAGGAGGCCGCTCGGACCTGCGTCACCCACAGCTCGATGTCCACCGGCGCGTGCCGGTGGACGAGCTGCCGCTTGTAGTCGATCTCGTGGCGTGCCACCACCGACCCCTGCCGGAAATCCTTGTCCGGGCGGAACAGGAAGTCGATGCGCGCCTCCTCCAGGTAGCGGAGGAACACCACGTTGTTGACGTGGCCGTACGCGTCCATGTCCGCCCAGCGCAGCGGGCAGCGGTAGGTGTGCCGCAAGATCGATCAGCCCCGGGTCAGCTTCTTGTAGGTGGCGCGGTGCGGACGCGCGGCGTCCGGGCCGAGCCGCTCGATCTTGTTCTTCTCGTACGACTCGAAGTTGCCCTCGAACCAGAACCACTTCGAGTCGCCCTCGTAGGCGAGGATGTGCGTCGCCACTCGGTCGAGGAACCACCGGTCGTGGGAGACGACCACGGCGCAGCCCGGGAACTCCAGCAGGGCGTTCTCCAGGCTGGACAGGGTCTCGACGTCGAGGTCGTTGGTGGGCTCGTCGAGGAGCAGCAGGTTGCCGCCCTGCTTGAGGGTGAGCGCCAGATTGAGCCGGTTGCGCTCGCCGCCGGAGAGGATGCCGGCTGGCTTCTGCTGGTCCGGGCCCTTGAAGCCGAAGGCGGAGACATAGGCCCGGGACGGCATCTCGACCTGGCCGACGTTGATGTAGTCGAGCCCGTCGGAGACGACCTCCCACAGCGTCTTCTTGGGGTCGATGTTGGAGCGGCCCTGGTCGACGTAGGAGATCTTGACGGTCTCGCCGACCTTGATGTCGCCGGTGTCCGGCGTCTCCAGGCCCTGGATCATCTTGAACAGGGTGGTCTTGCCGGCGCCGTTGGGGCCGATGACACCGACGATGCCGTTGCGGGGCAGGGTGAAGGACAGGCCGTCGACGAGGATCTTCTCCCCGAAGCCCTTGTGCAGGTCGTTGACCTCGACGACGACGTTGCCCAGGCGCGGGCCCGGCGGGATCTGGATCTCCTCGAAGTCCAGCTTCCGCATCTTGTCGGCCTCGGCGGCCATCTCCTCGTAGCGGGCCAGACGCGCCTTGGACTTGGCCTGCCGCCCCTTGGCGTTGGAGCGCACCCACTCCAGCTCTTCCTTGAGCCGCTTCTGGCGCTTGGCGTCCTTCTGGCCCTCGACCTTCAGCCGGGCGGCCTTGGTCTCCAGGTACTTGGAGTAGTTGCCCTCGTAGCCGTGCAGGCGGCCGCGGTCGACCTCGCAGATCCACCCGGCGACGTTGTCCAGGAAGTACCGGTCGTGGGTGACCGCCACGACGGTGCCCTCGTACTTGGCCAGGTGCTGCTCCAGCCAGTTCACGGACTCGGCGTCGAGGTGGTTGGTGGGCTCGTCGAGGAGCAGCAGGTCGGGCTGCTCGAGCAGCAGCTTGCACAGCGCGACCCGGCGGCGCTCACCGCCGGAGAGGTTGGTGACGGGCCAGTCGCCGGGCGGGCAGCCCAGGGCGTCCATGGCCTGCTCCAGCTGGGCGTCGAGGTCCCAGGCGTTGGCGTGGTCGAGCTCCTCCTGGAGCTTGCCCATCTCGTCGAGCAGGGCGTCCGAGTAGTCGGTGGCCATGAGCTCGGCGATCTCGTTGAACCGGTCGAGCTTGCCCTTGACCTCGGCGACGCCTTCCTGGACGTTCTCCAGGACCGTCTTCTCCTCGTTCAGCGGGGGCTCCTGGAGCAGGATGCCGACGCTGTAACCGGGCGACAGGAACGCGTCACCGTTGGAGGGCTGCTCGAGCCCCGCCATGATCTTCAGCACGGTCGACTTACCGGCACCGTTCGGGCCGACGACGCCGATCTTGGCACCCGGGAGGAAATTCAGGGTGACGTCGTCGAGGATCACCTTGTCGCCGTGCGCCTTGCGCGCCTTGCGCATGGTGTAAATGAACTCAGCCAAGAGAAACCGTCCGGCAGCTTGAATCTGGCAGTGGGCAGATACACCCCATCTTGCCTGACCGCCACCCCTGGACGGAAACCCATGCGGTCCGGGGCCTGTGATCTAAGGTTTCTCCGGGCGGGGCTCGGCTCGCCCGGCACTGCCGGTCACCGTCGGTCGGCCTCGGACACCCTCGCACGGCCCAGGGGCGGCCCCAGCGGCTGTCGGCTCGGCGCGGTCCGCACCCGTTCCCGGGCGGCCGGATCAAGGCCCCGCCGCACCGGGTAGGGTGGCGATCTTCGGTCGGCGGAAGCCGTACGGAGTCCTTGAAGGCCCGGGTACATCATGCGTCCCGCCGACCATCCCGCCCGCCGCCGCCTCAGCGCCGCCCTGGACCGACTTTCCCTCACCTTCCGCGGCATGACCGCGGGTCCGGACGAGCACAACTGCGAATGCCACTGGGGCAGTGCGCAGGAGCTCTCCCTTCTGAAGACGCCGGACGTGGAACTGGAACCGGACCTCCTGCGGCGGACCTGGCAGGCCGTCGACTGGGACGATCACGCGGCCGTGCTGCGCCGTATCCTGCCGCAGTTCGCCAGGGCCCTGGTCACCGGTCGCGCGGAGACCGTGTTCGGACTGGAGGAGGCCGGACACTCCTTCGCCCGCGGCCGCTGGCAGCGGTGGCCCGACGATCACGCCGATCCGGTACGCGAGTTCCTGCATGCCTGGTGGGAGCAGAGCCTCACCGATCCGGACGCCGCCGTCCCGGCGCACCAGGTCTTCGTGATGTGTGCCGAGGCGTCCGGGACGCTCGGCCCCTGGCTCGCCGACTGGGAGAAGCAGACCGGGCACCTCAGTGACCGACGTCTCGCCGAGGCGGTCGCGGAATGGGAGTACGAGCTCCTGGGGGACGGTCTGCCGTGGCGCGTCGGCTGGTACGAGGACGACGAGGAGGGGACGCGCGCCGAACTGGTCGCCTGGCTCCTCCGGCATGCTGCGGTGCGGCTCCGTGAGTCGGGCGCATCGGCGGATCTGCGGCACCGGATACGACTGCTCGGACTCACCGGCGAGGACCGCTGGACGGATCCGCACTGGCCCAATCACCGCTACTGACGGCCGGCGGGTACGACGGCTCCCGTGGCCGCACGCCGCGGGGCGGCGAGCCCGGTGCCGCTGCCGGGCCGGCCGGCTCAGTCCTGCGTCGCCTTCTTCTTGCGGACGATGCTCAGGGCCGTGGCGCCCAGTACCAGGAGGCTCAGGCCGGTGGCGGCGATCAGCGGGGTGGTGTCGGTGCCGCCGGTCTCGGCCAGGTTGGTGCCCTCCGGGACGGCGCCCGCCATCGCCGGGGTGGGTTCGCCGAGCATCTGGGTCTTCGTGCCGATCCCGCTGCCCTGGACCTTGCAGTCGAGGACACCGGTGAACCGTTGCGCGTGGCCGCCGGGGCCGGTGATCGTGAAGTCGTATGCCTGGTCCTCCTGGAGCGGGACCGTGACCGTTCTGGCGGTGCGGGCCGGGACGCTGTGGTCGGTGCCCATCAGCGCGAAGGCGAATGCCTCGTCGCCCTTGTTGACCACTCTGATGTCCAGGCCGCCCTCGGCGCAGTCCTTGGCCGCGGACAGGGCCGGTATCGCACCCTCCGCGGCCCAGGTGGCACGGGCGGTCGCGGAGACCGTCGACTCGCTGGACCCGGCCAGGATCTGGGTCTGGCTGCGGCTGTCGGAGGTGAAGGCGCGGCCGACCGGCACGATGGTGGAGGCCTGGACGGTCAGCTGGGCCGAGCCGCTCGTGCTGCCCGACGCGCGGGCGGCGTCGCCGTCGGCGGCCTTGGGCACCTCGAAGTACAGCCGGCTGCCGTCCTTGGCGGACGTGACCGGCTTGCCGTTGCGGCCGACGATCCGGACTCCGTCGGCGGCGTCCGCCGGCGGTGTCACCGTGACGCCGCCCGCGTTGGTGTGCACGGTCACCGGGCCGAGCCGTTCGCCGGGGCGGCCGGAGACGGCGGGCGGGTCGAGGGTCAGCGAGGCCTTCGGCTCGGCCAGGTCGCCGGCGCTCTTCTGGAGGTAGTCCGCGAGCTTCTCGGCCCTGGGGTCGACGGCGTCGACGCGCGCGCCGTCGGAGTAGCGCCAGATGGCCACCTGGGTGCCGGCCGCGGCGTCCTGCTCGGTGAGGCTCCCGACTCCCGCCTTGGCGGCGAGTGCCGCCAGGTTGTTCACCTGCGGGTAGGAGTGCTGAAGGATCCAGCGGATCCTTCCGGCGTTCCTGTTGGCGGCGAGCGAGGTACCGCTCCAGGCCGTCTCGCGGTACTTGGCGTCCCGCTGCGTGGGATTGTGCAGGTCGACGCAGTACGTCTGAAGTGTGCCGCCGCCGTCCACGGACATCTCGAACAGGCCCGCGGACACCTGGCGGTCCCCGCCTGCGTCATGGATGACGGCGGCGCCGTACGTCTTCAGGCCGCCCATGGTGGCGGTGGCCCCGCCCTGGCTCTGCCCTCGCCCGTCGGCGGCGGCCGGGCCGGCGGCGGCCAGCACACCGGCGACGACCAGTCCGGAGGCCAGGGTCACGGCGGCCAGACGGCACGCCCCTCGCCCGTGCGTGGACGGCGCGGAGTACGAAGCACACACAGAATTCCCCTTCGAGCAGGACCGGTTGGCGTGGGGGTGCGGTCCCACCAGCAGAATCTCCAGGCTCATGGAGCCACGTCCGGCATCCTAGGGATCTTGCGCACCACGGTTCTCTGTCACATCGTCAGACGACTGATCCGAATCGGAATCGTTATCGCCAAGTACCGCCCACGAGGCGGGCGTGTCGACAAAACCACCGGTGTGGCCCGGGGTGGGTCCGTGGTCGATCCGTGGTCCGGCGGGCCGGTGGGCCGGCCGGCTCCTCGCCTCACGTCACCGCGGCCGGTTCCCGCTGCTGTCGGGGGACGGTGTCCGCGGCCGGTGTCTCCCAGGCCGGCTCGGGCCGGGCCGGCCCGACGGGCACTGCCGGTCCAGCGGACACCCCCGGTCCAGCGGACACCCCCGGTCCGGCGGCCGCCGCCGGTCCGGTGGCCGCCGTCGGCTCCTGCCGGCCGGAGCGACGGAAGGCGGCCGTCCCGCGCGACAGGTCGTGCCCGATGGCCACGGCGTCGATGTCCGCCCAGGTCCGGGTGTTGCCGTCACGGGTCTCCGTACGCACCTTCAGCCGGCCCTGCACGACGACGGGGTCCCCCACGTTCAGCGACGCCATGGTGTTCGCGGCCAGCTGACGGTTGGCCCACACGGTGAAGAAGTTGGTGTGCCCGTCCGCCCAGGCGTTCTTCTCGCGGTCCCAGTAGCGCGAGGTGACCGCCAGCCGGAACCTCGTCGACGCGCCCGACCCCGGATCCCGGAACATCGGCTGCGTCGCCACGTTCCCCACCGCGCAGATCATCGTCTCGTTCATCACAGAACCCCTCCCTCGTCCGGCCGTCCGGGCCGGGCGGGCATGCGCACGGGCCCGTCCCGTACGGCTTCGTCCGCCGCGTGCCGACCGCGTCCGTCGCGATCGCCGCGGAACCAGACTGCCGCCGCCGGGCCGGGCCCGCAGAGCCCTGTGGACCACCGTCCGCCTGTGGACAACTCCCTCACCCGCACGGGTGGCGTCGCCCTCCGTCCCCCTCGAACCGGCGCCTCGGCCGGCGAGACCGATGGGGCCGGCCGGAGCGGTGGGGCGAGCGGTACCGGCCGGCAACGGGTCCGCCGGACACCGGGAGGGCCGACGGAGCGCTCCTCCCCTCCGCCGGACACCGGGAGGGCCGGCGCAGGGCTCCTCCCCTCCGCCGGCCCTCCCGCTCCCCCGTCACCGCGTCCCCGCCCCTTTCACCCGTGCGTACTGCTCCCTCACCTCCCGGTAGCGCAGCAGCTCCGCCGCCACCGGGTCCAGGACCCGGGCGCGGCCGCAGCCCGCCGCCGCCTCCCGCAATCGGCGCTCCGCGTCCTGGCCGTACCGGCGTGCCGGTCCGCGCGCCGCGATCCGGCAGCTCCACTCGACGATCGGCCCGCCGACGATGCCGGCGATCATCAGCAGAACCGGCACCCAGAGGTTCGGCGCCAGCACCCCGGCGATCTGACCGACCAGCCAGAGGCCGCCGACGACCTGGAGGATCGTCATCGACGCCTGCGCCAGGACCGCCGCCGGCCACCAGCCCGGCCGCGGCGGCCGCCCGGGGGGCAGCCCGGCGCGTGCGGCCAGTTCGTCCAGTGCCTCGGGCAGGCCCTGGGCTCCGCGCACCGCGGCCTCGCGGACCGCCTGCGCCCACGGCGCCGGCAGGCCGGCCGAGGCCCGGTCGGCCACCGTGCGCACCGCCTGTTCGACGCGCTGCCGCGCGGTCGCCTCCTCGTCCGGCTGCGCGCGCACCGGCAGCCGGCCGGTGGGCGGTTCGCGCCGGTCCTGGTACCACCGCCACAGCCGCAGCCAGGGAGTTCCGCACGCCCGGCCCGCGTTGCGCAGCCAGGCGCGTTCGGCCGCCTCGCCCGCGGCGACGGCGCCCACCGCGTCCGCGAGCCGGGCCGCGAACTCCTCGCGCGCCTCCTCGCTCAGGCCGGGCCGCCGCCGCGCGGCGTACACGGGCCGCAGGCGGTCCGCCGCGG
Source organism: Streptomyces sp. NPDC015220 (assembly GCF_043079345.1). Taxonomy (NCBI): domain Bacteria; kingdom Bacillati; phylum Actinomycetota; class Actinomycetes; order Kitasatosporales; family Streptomycetaceae; genus Streptomyces; species Streptomyces sp. NPDC015220. Next base: position 858,500 of record NZ_JBIBUK010000001.1, read on the forward strand.
CGTCCACGTCGGCCGAGATCCGCCGGGCCGCCGCGCCGCGCTCGGCCACGAACTGCCCGAGCGCCTCGCGCAGCTCGCCGGTGCCCTCCCCGGTGAGCGCGGAGAGCGCGAGCACGGTCGCGCCCGGCTCGCCGTGCTCGCCGAGGGCGATCCCGTCCTCGTCGAGCAGTCGCCGCAGGTCGTCGAGGACCTGGTCGGCGGCCTCCCCCGGCAGCCGGTCGACCTGGTTGAGGACGACGAACATGACCTCCGCGTGGCCCGCCAGGGGGCGCAGGTAGCGCTCGTGGAGGACGGCGTCGGCGTACTTCTCCGGATCGACGACCCAGATGACCGCGTCGACGAGCCCGAGGATGCGGTCCACGTGCTCACGGTGCTGCACGGCGGCCGAGTCGTGGTCGGGCAGGTCCACCAGGACCAGGCCGCGCAGTTGCGGGTCGGCGTCCGGGCCCTGCACGGGACGCCTGCGCAGCCGTCCCGGAATGCCCAGCCGGTCGATCAGGCTCGCCGCGCCGTCGCTCCAACTGCACGCGATGGGCGCCGCGGTGGTCGGCCGGCGCACGCCGGTCTCCGAGATGGCCACTCCGGCCAGGGTGTTGAAGAGCTGCGACTTGCCGCTGCCGGTCGCGCCCGCGATGGCGACGACGGTGTGCTGCCCGGAGAGCCGGCGCCGGGCAGCCGCCTCGTCGAGGACCCGGCCCGCCTCGGCGAGGGTGCGGGGGTCCAGCCGGGTGCGGGACAGGCCGACCAGTTCGCGCAGCGCGTCCAGCCGTGAGCGCAGCGGGCCGTCGTACGCGAGGGGCGGCGCGGGCAGCGACCTGGTGACACGGGGCTCCACGGGGACGACGAGCTCGGCGGCGGCGGTCTCGGTGACCCGGCGCGCGATCAGCCCGTCGTCCCAGACCCCCTCGGGCTCCGTGTTCCCGCGGGCGTCCCCGTCGTGCCCACGCGCGTGGCGGTCACCGTCCGGCACACGCGCGTGGCCGCGCTCGGGCTTCACCAGCGCGCGGTCCGGTCCGGTCCGTGGACGGCCGTCGCCCGGCGCGGCGGCGCCCGGTCCGGCAGCGGCCCGGGGGGAGCGGTCCGGCCCGGGACGCCCGGCACCGCCGTGGGCCCTGGCGCCGGGGGCTCCGGCGCGGCGGGCACTTCCGGCGCCGCCGAGGCCACCGCCGCCGACGGGGCCGTCGGCGCTCTCGGCGGTCTTCGGCTCCCCGCTCCCCGCGGGACGCTCCGCGCCCGCTCCGCGCGGGCCGCCGTCGGCTCCCTCGGCGCTCGCGGTTCCCTCCGCGTCGAGTGCGCCCCGCCCGTCCGCGTCGGCCGTGCCCTTCGTCCGGGCGGTGTGTTCCGTTTGGTCCTGATCAGTGACGGCGGTCACCGGTCACCTCTCCTTCAGCAGTACGGACAGCGCGGCGATGAGTTCGGCCTGGGGCTCCGGCTGCACCTCGAGGGCGTCGAGCGGGGCCAGCCGGCGCTCCCGTTCGACGTGCATCACCCGGTCCAGGTAGTCGGCGAGCAGCCGCCCGGCACGGTCGCGCAGCCGGAGCGCTCCGTGGGCGCCGATCCGCTCGGCGAGCCCCTCGCCCGCGGAGCGCGCCCGTCGGCCCCCCAGCAGTCCGGTGGCGGCCAGCGCGGCGACGACCTCGGGGTCCGGCGCGACACTCCGGTCCAGCTCGCGGACCTCGTCCTCGGCGTACTCCTCCAGCTCCCGCCGCCACCGCCGCACGGCCAGCCCGATCCGGTGCTCGGCGCTCTCCACCGAGGGTTCGCGGTCACCGAGTCCGGGGGCGTTCGCGGCGGGTTCGCGCCGCCAGGCGTCGTCGACACGCTCGTCGGCGGCGGTGACGGCGCACAGCAGCAGCGCGCCCAGGCTCTCCACGAGCGCGTCGAGCAGTTCGCCGGCGGTGCAGTCCAGCGGGAAGGCCCGCCACCGCTTCAGGGCGTCGCCGGCGAGCACCGCCCCCGCCTGGAGCCGGCCCCGCACGCGCGCGTACTCGCCGTCGTAGGCGCCGTCCACGGCCGCGGTGAGCCGCAGGGCCGCCGAGTACTGCGCCGCGGCGGCGCTGGCCAGCTCGGGCATCCGGGACTTCAGCGAGTCCAGCAGGCCGTGGGCGGTGCGGGCCGTCACCGACTGCCGGGCCGCCGGGTCCTGCGCCTGCTGGGCGAGCCAGGCGCGCAGCGGCGCCACGGCGGTGGCGGGCAGCAGTCCGCCGCCCCAGGCCGACTCGGGCAGTTCGGGCACGGTGAAGCGCGGTACGTCGCCGAGCCCGGCCTTGGTGAGCAGCGCCCCGTACTGCCGGGAGACCTCGGAGACGACCTGGTGCGGCACCCGGTCCAGCACGGTCACCAGCGTCGCGTCGTAGTCCTTGGCGGTGCGCAGCAGGTGCCAGGGAACGGCGTCGGCGTACCGGGCGGCCGTGGTGACCATGACCCAGATGTCCGCGGCGCAGAGCAGCTCGGCGGCCAGGACACGGTTGTCGGCGACCAGCGAGTCGACGTCGGGGGCGTCGAGCAGGGCCAGGCCGGGGGGCAGCGTCTCGACCGTCTCCACGCGCAGCAGGCGCGGGTCGTCGTCGGGCGGCGGCGGGTCGTCGCCATTGCCCTGCTGGGGCTCCCAGACCCGCGTGAGGCCCGGCAGCACGCGCATGCCGCTGAACCAGTGGTGGTCCTCCGGGTGGCACACCAGCACCGGGGTGCGGGTCGTCGGGCGCAGCACTCCCGCCTCGCTGACCCGCCGTCCGACGAGCGAGTTGACGAGGGTGGACTTCCCGGCGCCGGTCGATCCACCGATGACGGCCAGCAGCGGCGCGTCGGGGTCGCGGAGCCGGGGCACCAGGTAGTCGTCGAGCTGGGCGAGCAGTTCGTCGCGGTTGGCACGCGCGCGTGGCGCTCCCACGACGGGGAGCGGAAAGCGCGCGGCGGCGACACGGTCGCGCAGGGCGGAGAGTGCGTCGAGCAGCTGAGGCCGTACGTCCAAGGTCACCACATGTGCAGAATGCCCAATTTTGAGGGAATTCTGAAGCATATGAGCATGTCTGCGTGCCGACTGACAGAAGGGACGGAAGGGATCAGTGGGGCGAGGGCACAGTCCAGGCATAACGAGTGCACAACACCCGGTGCGCGAGGCGCGAAAAGCGATGCACGATTCGTACCTGCCTGCGATTATCGGGATCGCTTCACTGAACCTCCACACTGAGCCACGGAGGCGAAGCGACAGGGACGAGGACCCGGGAGCCCTATCCTTGTCCCCGGCAACGTCACGGATCAGCCCGTACGGGCACCACGACAGAGGCCACCACACCAGGCCCCCGTAGCTCAGTGGATAGAGCAGGCGCCTTCTAAGCGCTTGGCCGCAGGTTCGAGTCCTGCCGGGGGCGCCACCTCCTATCAGTGAAAACGCCCTGGAGGGGATCTTCCCTCCAGGGCGTTTCGCGTCCATGACGGCAACGCTGACGGCAACGGCCCCGTCAATCGTCGGCCAGCAGACCGCCCAGCCTGTCGAGGGCAGCCCGCTTCTCCGTCATGTCGGCCTGGGCGTAAGTCAGGCACCGGAGTGCTCCGGGGCCTGACTTGTCGGCATGCGTTCGCGCTGTACAACGGGCACCTCGGCGGAGATGCCGATACCTGCCTCTGCCATGCGCGCGGTCGCCCGCGAGGCGGGTGAGGAAGGCGGCCGCCCTCTGGGAGCGTCCGGCGTTGTGGACGCAGACGAACAGCGCGGACGGCAGTGCGGCGGGGTCAGGCATGGGCGGGGTCTTGCTGCGGTGTGGAGACGGCGTCGGCGGTGAAGTAGCGGCGGGCGTACAGGGCGACGTAGACGAGGCCGATCAGTACCGGTACCTCGATGAGGGGGCCGACGACGCCGGCGAGGGCCTGGCCGGAAGAGGCACCGAAGGTGGCGACGGCGACCGCGATGGCCAGCTCGAAGTTGTTGCCCGCAGCCGTGAAGGCCAGCGTCGTCGCACGCGAGTAGTCCAAGCCGACCGCGCGGCCCAGGGCCATGGACCCGGCCCACATGACGGCGAAGTAGGCCAGCAGCGGCAGGGCGATGCGGGCGACGTCCAGCGGCTGTGAGGTGATCGCATCACCTTGCAGGGCGAAGAGGACGACGATCGTGAAGAGCAGCCCGTACAGGGCGAACGGGCCGATACGCGGGACGAGCCTGGTCTCGTACCAGGTGCGGCCCTTGGCCCTCTCGCCGATACGGCGGGTGAGGTAGCCGGCCACGAGCGGGATGCCGAGGAAGACGAGCACGCTGCGGGCGATCTCCCACACCGACACATCGAGGCCGGTCTGTTCCAGGCCGAGCCAGCCGGGCAGGACGGAGAGGTAGAACCAACCGAGCGCCGAGAACGCGATCACCTGGAAGACGGAGTTCAGGGCGACCAGGACGGCCGCGGCTTCGCGATGGCCGCAGGCCAGGTCGTTCCAGATGATGACCATGGCGATGCAGCGGGCCAGGCCGACGATGACCAGGCCGGTGCGGTAGGCGGGCAGGTCCGGCAGGAACAGCCAGGCCAGGGCGAACATGAGCGCCGGGCCGACGATCCAGTTGAGCAGCAAGGACGGCAGCAGCAGTCGGCGGTCGCGGGTGACGGTGTCGAGACGGTCGTAGCGGACCTTGGCCAGCACCGGGTACATCATCACCAGTAGACCCAGTGCGATCGGCAAGGACACCCCGGTCACGGTCACCTTCGACAGCGCATCGCCCAGGCCCGGGACCAGGCGGCCCAGGCCGAGCCCGACGGCCATCGCGGCGAGGATCCAGACGGCCAGGTAGCGGTCCACGAACGACAGGCGCCCGGCGACGTTCCCCTCAGCGGTGGCAGCGCTCACGAGGCGGCCCCGGCAGGCGCGGTACGGTCGGGCAACGGCTCACCCGCGGGACGGGTCAGGATGCCGGCGAGGCGGTCGGTCGTCTCCGGGACGAGCCGGTAGTAGACCCACGTGCCGCGCCGCTCGCAGTCGATCAGACCGGCCTGCCGCAGCAGCTTCAGGTGATGCGAGATCGTCGGCTGGGACAGGTCGAAAGCCGGGGTCAGGTCACAGACGCACACCTCACCGCCCGCCCGCGAGGCGATCATCGATAGCAGGCGCAGCCGTACCGGATCGCCCAGCGCCTTGAACACCTTCGCCAACTCGACGGCCTGGTCCTCGTCCAGGGGAGCAGTCAACAGCCCGGGGCAGCAGGCTGCGGTTTCGTCGCTCTGACCGGGCACCACCAGTTCTTGATTCGACATGCCTCTATGTTGACATCCTTCGACGCAGCGCGGAACCTTGCATCGACAGACGTCAAATCAACCGATGGGAGTCGTGCCATGTCCCGCGCTCAGCTCGCCCTGCGCGTCAGCGACCTGGAGGCGTCGATCACCTTCTACTCGAGGCTGTTCGGCACCGAACCGGCCAAGCGGCGCGACGGCTACGCCAACTTCGCCATCGCCGAGCCCCCGCTCAAGCTCGTCCTGATCGAGGGTGAGCCCGGACAGGAAACCCGCCTCGATCACCTCGGCGTCGAGGTCGAGTCCACCGAGCAGGTGAACGCCGCCACCACCCGGCTCAAGGACGCCGGCCTGGCCACCTTCGAGGAGAACGACACCTCCTGCTGCTACGCCCTCCAGGACAAGGTCTGGGTACACGGCCCCGGTCGAGAGCCTTGGGAGGTCTACGCCGTCAAGGCCGACGCCGACACCCTCGGCAAGAGCGCCGATCCCAACGCCTCCGGCGACGGCTGCTGCACCGGCCAGGCCGCCGAGGAGGCACCGACGGCAGCCGAGTGTGCTTGCAGCCAGTGAGACCCCAGGTTCTTCCGCCGCCTGTCCCTCGACGCACCGGACGCAGGCGGCGGACTCGGCCCACTCGACCACCCGCGTGGGCGGGATGCCGTCGTCGAGCCGTTCGGTGAGCCGACAGGTCCACAGACCGCCCGACGCGCCGGAAGCTCACGGGGCCGCGATCACTCGTCGATCCTGCCGGGGCGCTTCCAGCGTGATCGCCCCCGGCGGCGCGCTCGGTCGGCTCAGGCGTTGGGACGCTTGCCGTGGTTGGCCTTCCTCTTCTTACGCGCACGTCGTTTGTTGCCTCGCGTGGACATGACGCATATCTCCCTGATCGCGACGTTTCACACCTTCCTCAGTCTAGATTCGGCGCGGGGGTGCGCGCATCAGCGGTGCCGCAGCCACAGATGCCGGGCCCGTCATTCATTGCGCGTCCCCGGGCGGACGCGCGCCACGGTCGTGCCACAGGGCTTTTTGCTGGTCAGGGCGTGTTCACCAGACGCGACGAGGCCGCGGGCACTCCCCTGTCCAGCAAGGGAGGGTCCGGGGCCGTCCGGCTGTCACCGGGCTTTCGCGGGTGGCCGTGGCGAAGTTCGGCCGACGCTTTCCGCCGGGACCGTCAGCCGACGTCCGGCCCGGTCGACAGCCGCACCTGTGCCCGTGTCTTCCAAGCGCTCGGCCGCGGGTTCGGGTCCTGCCGGGGGCGCAGCGCCGCACCATCCTCCGGGAAGGTGACCCCCGCCGGCCGCGCCTTCCTGACGGGGAAGGCGCGGCCGGCCGGACAAGTGCACCCGGACGGAGCACGGCGCCGTCCGGCACCCGGGCCGGAACGCAGACACGTCGATGGCCGGGACCCGTACGGGTCCCGGCCGTCTCGCTGCGTGGGGCATGTCCGATCGACGGATGCCGACGTGGTCAGGGACGCGTCGGCCGCCCCGGTCGGGTGTCAGGACTTCCTGTCACCGACGACGAAGGTGCTGCCGCAGGGGCCGCCCGTGCAGCTCTGCGACTGGTCGGCGACGACGTGCACGTTGCCGCGCTCGTCGCGGTACACCATCTTCTGTTCACAGCGAACGTTGCCGCTGCCGTCCTGGACGCACGAGCCGGAGCCGCTGGAACCGCCGGAACCGTCATGGGCGAAGGCCTGGGCGGCGCCGCCGCCGATCAGGGCTACGCTCCACAGCACTCCCGCCGCGACTGCGATCTTCCGTGAATTCAGCATGTGCATACTCCTTTTGCGGTCTATCCCCCGTAACTGGACGACAGGGACAATCAAGCCTGAACCGGCGAGAGCCAGGGGCGGGCCCCGGGCCCCGGACACCGAGTCCGGGTCCCGGGGCCTGCCCGGATCACCTAGTCAGCGATCGTCAGCCGCCGAGGGCGAAGCCGTTCGAGCAGGCCGTCGAGACGCCCTGGTCGACAGGCTGGTTCGACAGGATGTCCAGAACCTGGACGTTCACGCGGCTGATGTTCAGAACGCCCTGAACAGTGTCGTTGCCGCACGAGTTGGACTGGTGGCTGTCGACCTTGAGGGCCGGCTCGTCCCCACCGTGGGCCTGCGCGGCACCGGCACCGATGAAGCCGACGCTGCCGAGCATGGCCACCACGACCGCGGCCTTCTGGAACTTGCGCATTACCTCTCCTTTTCGCGTCACTACAGCCCGTTATGGGCTGATCACTGACAGTCGTCAGACTAGACAGATTTCGCCGCTTTTGACAGGCGAAACGCCCATACGCGTAACTTTTCTCAAAAGTGCAGGTCGCGGCGGGTCTTGCGGGCCGCGGGCGGCGCGTCGCGCGCCCGTCGGATCCGGAACGGGATCCGGAACCGGCGCGCCTGAGCCGCCGACAGGGCGGGAACCGGGCCGACGGACCGGACCGACGGACCGGACCGACGGACCGGGCCGACGGGGCAGGAGCCGCGCCGACGGAGCCGGGACAGCGCCGTTCCGGCCGCAGCCGGGGCCGCGCCGTCCCAACCCGAGCCGCCGCGCCGCGTCCGAGGCTCACCGATGAGAACCGCCGTCGACCCGGCGAAGCAACCCCATCCCCTTCGAAAGGGGTGATCCGGGGAGTTTCGCCGTGACCGGTAGGGGATCTCCGCGTTGAAGGGGAGGTGCGGCCGCGCGTCCTGCTGCCGCACCTCCCCGAATCAACAAGGAGAACAGTGATGTCTCGCATCGCGAAGGCCGCCACCATCGCTCTCGGCACGGGCGCCGTGGTGCTCGGCGGGGCCGGTCTCGCCTCGGCGGGCGCCGGCGCCTCGGCCGTGGCGAAGAACTCGCCCGGCGTCCTGTCCGGGAACGTGGTTCAGGTCCCGGTCCACGTGCCCGTCAACGTGTGCGGGAACACCGTCAACGTGATTGGCGGTCTCAACCCGGCCATTGGCAACGTCTGCAAGAACGGCGGCCACCACAAGAAGCACGGCTACGGCAACTGACATGCTTTGACGGCACTTCTCACAAGCGCCCGGCCGGGTTTCCCCCGGCCGGGCGTTTTCGCGTGGTGTCTCAGGCGTACCGGTAGATCCGGCCGACGTCCTCCAGCTCGTCCGGTGTGACGTCCCACGGCGGCAGCCTCTGGTGCCGCGCCACGATCCGGTCGTGCTGTCCGTCACCGGCTCCCGGCGGTGCGGCGGGCAGGTAGCGGGCCCCGCGGTGCCTGCGCTGCCAGCGGTACCACTGGAGGTCGATGAAGGCGTGGTGCAGCCAGAAGACGGGGTCGTTGACGGAGGCGGCGCCGAGCATGGTCCCGCCCACCCAGCGGTGCACCCGGTTGTGGTTGCGCCAGGAGACGCTGCCCCGGCCGGTGCCCCACCCCTCCAGCTTGTTGCGGAAGCCCCGCCCCACCGTCGAGTCCCAGGGCGCCGCGTCGTAGACGGGGTCCTTCAGCGCCCACTCCAGTTCGCTCCTGGTGGGCAGTTCGATCGGGTCGTGGGAGCGGCCGAGGTCCCTGGTGAGGTACGCCTCGTCGGTGACGCCCACCTTGATGGTCCAGTTGCCCTCCCGGTGGGCGAACGGACCGGTCGTCACCCGCTGGTCCGGGCGGCGCCCGTCGCCGCCCAGGAGGTCCGCCGTCCAGGGTGCGGAGCCGGCCGTGCGGTCGCGCGTCCAGTCCCAGTACGGCACGGTCACCGAGGAGTCCACCCGGCGCAGCGCGCCTTCCAGATCGAGCAGGAAGCGGCGGTGCCAGGGCAGGAAGGAGGGCGCCATGTGCGCGGTGCGCAGTCCGCTCTCGCCGTCCGGGGAGAAGTGCTCGATGTGCGTGCGCACGAACTCCTCGTACTCGCCGCGCCGTTTGACCTCCAGCAGCGCGTTGACGAACCGGCGCCGTTCGGCGCGGGTGAGCGCGCCGACGTCCTTACGCACGTACGCCATGCCGGTCCTCCGAGTGCGTCCGTCCCGCGTCCGCCGGCCCCGGGGCCACGTCGCGCAGCCGCCGGCCCGGGCCGAGTTCGTCGACGGCGGCGCGGGCGGCCTCCAGCGGTGTCCGGTACGGCTGGTAGTGGTCGACCATGCTCAGCCAGGTGCCGTCGGCGCGGCGCATCAGGTGCAGGGGGCGGCCGTCCACGGTGACGTGCCACCGGGCGTCCGCGGCCGCCCCGCGGGCGGGGGTCCGCAGCCCGCGGATGCGGTGACCGCGATAGGTCTCGTCGAAAGCGGCGCCGTCCGGCGTGCCGCCGGGCGCGGGACCCGGGCTCGACCACCGGGAGGCGGTGGCCACCGGGACCAGGGCGGCGAGCGCGCAGAAGAACACGGAACGGGCCGCGTCCCGTCGTGTCCTGCCCGCCGGTCCGGCCCCCGCGGGATCCCGTGCTCCCTCCTCGGCGTCCGCCGGTGCTCCGCCGGTGCTGACGGCCATGGTTCACTCCTCGTGCGGTCGGGTTCTCCGTAAGCCGTGGCCGCCGAACACCCATGCGGTCACCACCGCGCGGGCGGGACGGTGGCCGTGCACATGGAGGGACGGCCCTCGGGCTCCGCCCGGGACCGTCCCTCCGCGCGACGTCGTGCCCTAAAGCGCCAGCCCGCCGTGGAACGGCTTGGCGTCCTGCAGCGCGGTCGTGGCGTCCTTGCTCGTGTGGTGCAGCGGCCGGGCGTCGTTCAGCGCGTTCGCCGCGCCCTGTGCCGTGCGGACCAGCGTTCCGTTGCTGCCGGTGCGGGGCAGGTCCGACTTCTCGATCAGCGGCGCCACTTCGAGCGGGAGGCGGGTGTTCACGTTGCCGCTGAGGCCGGTGGTCGCCACGTCGGCGGCGAACGCGGGCGTACCGACACTCGCGGCGATCAAGGACCCGGCAACGATGGCGGCAGCCTTCAGGGACTTCATCGTGTTCCTTTCTTCGGCAACGCAGGTCGCCGGAGGGAGAGTCTGTCGCCGTGCCTAACGAGCCCTGGCCGGGGCGGAAACCGGAGGGGCCGAAAGTCGCAAGTCCTCATATGAGATCTCCGCCCGCACCGCGGCTCGGCGCGCCGGGCGGCGAGAACCGGAAGCAAGCCGGGGAGAAGGTCCGAAGGCCGCCGGAAGGACCCGAACGGCGGCGGCCGTGGAGGGTTCCTTCCGCCGGGCGGGTGGTCTCCGGGCCGCCGTCGAAGCCCCCTGCCCGCCCGCGACCGGTCATGGGCCTTCCGGCCCTCCCGTGTCTCCCCCGTTGTCCGGTCGTTCCTGATGGAGCGGTGTGCTGCGCCGACCGGACCGGGCCCGTCCGGGGGAGCCGCGCCGGCCGCCCGCCCCGGCGGCGCGCCGCACGCGGCGGCTTCACCGGCCGGTTGCACGGCGGACCGGCGCGCCGCCCGGGGCGGAAGGCCGGTGCGCCGCGGCGGGCGAGACGCCGGTGCGCCGTCGGGAGTGCACGAGCTGGTTTCACCATTCCGACACACTTGTCCGGTTTCGACATATTCGCCCTTTTGGCAACTAGAGTTGCGTGCCTCCCCACGCACCTCCAGGCGGACACACCGCACTCATGCCGCTGCTGTCGCCGCCGCCTGCTTTCGAAAGGGCAACGACAGTCATGCGCCATTCCCTTGGTCCGCTGCTGCGCCGCGCCACGGTGGGCGTACTCGCCCTCGGCGCGCTGTGGGTGCCCGGCGGCTCCCCCGCCGCCGCGCCCGTCGCCTCGGCCGCTCCGGAGGCGGGACGCCTCGCGTTCGACGAGCGCTACCGCGCACTCCAGCACGGCGGCATCGTGCGCGCGGCCAACTCCTCCGTCACCTGCCGTTCCGCGTCCGGGCAGAGCGGGCCCTCGTGCTCCGCCGCGCAGACGGGCGAGCGGGGGGTGAACGGCGACTTCGACACGCTCTACATCGACGTCGACGGGGACCCCAACACGTACAACTCCTCCTCCGCGGAAGTCCGCATGCCCGCCGGCTCGCGGGTGTCGTACGCGCGCCTGTACTGGGGCGGCAACCTGCGGGTGGGCGAGCAGAAGCCGTCGGAGGAGAACGGGCGGGTGCTGATCGCCGAGCCGGGCGGGGCGTACAAGGAGGTCGTCGCGGACACCGCCATCGGACACCGGGTGGCGGACGGCGCGGACGCCTTCCAGGCCTCGGCGGACGTGACCCGGCTGGTACGGGAGAGCGGGTCGGGCCTGTACACCGTGGCGCAGGTCAACGTGGCCGGCGGGAAGTCGGCGGCCGGGGCCTGGGGCGGCTGGACGCTGGTCGTGGCGTACGAGAACCCGGCGGAGCCGCTGCGCGACCTCGCGATCTGGGACGGCTTCGCGCCGCTGCGGTCCGGCGGCGACCAGGAGATGCGGCTGACCGGTCTGGACTTCCCGTCGGGCGCGGGCGGCCGCGCCGGTCTGGTCGCGTACAACGGCGACCGGGGCACCACGGGTGACTACCTCACGCTGACCACCGGCCGCTCCGGGTCCGCCGTCGACCTCACCGACTCCGCCAACCCGGCCGACGACGTCCTGAACTCCACGATCAGCGAGCCCGGCGACGCCCCCGCGGCACGCGTGCCGGCGTACGCCAACACCCTCGGCTACGACTCCGACGTCTTCGGCCTCGGCGGACTGCTGCGCGACGCCGGCGACCGGATGACCCTCCGGCTCAGCTCCGAGCGGGACGCGGCGTGGGCCGGCGTGCTCTTCGCCGCCGTCGACACCGCGCGGTGAGCGCCCGGCGACCGCCCGCCGCACGCATCGCCGTGAGCGGGAACACCGGCGTGGCCACGCGCCGTGGACCGCGGATCCTGCACCTCACCCAGCCGGTGGACGGCGGGGTCGCGCGGGTCGTGACCGACCTGGTCCGAGCGCAGCTGGCCGACGGCCTGGACGTCACCGCCGCCTGCCCGGACAGCGAGCTCACCGCTCGGCTGCGGGCCCTCGACGCCGACGTCCGGCACTGGTCCGCGACCCGGTCGCCGGGCCCGTCGCTCGCCGGGGAGGTACGGCGCCTGGCACGGCTGATCGACGAGGTGCGCCCCGATCTGGTGCACGCGCACAGCGCCAAGGCCGGGCTCGCCGGACGGCTGGCGGTGCGCGGCCGGATCCCGACGGTCTTCCAGCCGCACGCCTGGTCGTTCGAGGCGGTCGGCGGCGTCACCGCGGCCCTCGCCCTGAAGTGGGAGCGCCGGGCGGCACGGTGGGCCGCGCGGGTGGTGTGCGTGAGCGAGGCCGAACGCGCCACCGGGGAGCGCGCCGGGATCGACGGCCGGTGGACCGTCGTCCCCAACGGCATCGACCTCGACCGCTTCCGCCCGGCCCCGGCCGGCGCCGTGCGGGCCGGGCTCGCACCGGCGGCCGGCCTCGACCCGGCGGCGCCGCTCGTCGTCTGCGTGGGGCGGCTGTGCCGGCAGAAGGGGCAGGACGTCCTGCTGCGGGCCTGGGAGGCCGTCGTGCGCGAGGTGCCCGACGCCCGGCTCGTGCTGGTCGGCGACGGACCGGACGGCGACCGGCTGCGCGCCGGGGCCCCCGGGTCCGTGCTGTTCACCGGCGCCGTCGCCGACTGCGTCCCCTGGTACCAGGCCGCGGATCTCGTGGTCCTGCCCTCCCGCTGGGAGGGCATGGCGCTGGCCCCGCTGGAGGCGATGGCGTGCGGGCGGCCCGTGGTGGTCACCGACGTCGACGGCGCCCGCGAGAGCCTGCCGCCGTCCTGCGCCGCCCGGTTCCTGGTCCCGCCGGAGGACCCGGCGGCGCTCGCCGGGACCGTCACGGAGCTGCTGCTCGCCCCGCAGCTGCGCGCGTCGCTGGGCGACCGGGCCCGGCGGCACGTGCTGTCCACCCACGACGTACGGCACACCGCCGAGCAGATCGCGGACGTCTACCGCGAGCTGCTCGGCATCCGGCCCGCCGGAGCAAGCGCGGCCCCGTCCCGAGTGGGCCGACGCGCCCGGGCCCGCGGCGGCGAGCACGGCCGGCCGCTCGACACCGGACGCGGCACCGAGGCGGACCGGACGACACAAGGTGTCCAGCCCACCGAGCACAGGGAGTCGAACCACTCGTGACCGCCGAACGCACCAACACCGTTCCCTCCCCCGGCGTACAGCCGCGGGACGACCAGATCAGCGCACCCGTCTCGATCCTGCCGCCACGCGGCTCCGCCCCCGGTTTCCGCCTGTCCCTCGCGCGGCGCCCGGCGCGGCCGGCCTCGCCGGTGCCGCTGCTCGTGGCGGACGGCGTCGCCGCGCTGCTGGGCACGGTGGCGCTCACCGAGGCCCAGCGGCACCCGCTGCTCGTCGCCCTGCTGATCGCCGTGTCGCTGCTGCCGCGCCCGCGCGGCGGCCGGCCGCCGGTGGCGGGGCTGCTGGAGGAACTGCCCGCCGTGTGGGGCCGGGTGGCGGTGGCCTGGCTGACGCTCGCGGCGCTCGCCGCGGCGTACGGGCCGGAGCACGCGCTGTCCCTGCGCACCGTGCTGACGGGCCTCGCGCTCCAGGCCGCGGTCTGCTGCACGCTGCGCGGCACCGTGCACGGACGGCGGCGCGCCGCGCTGCTGCGCCGCCCGCGGACCGCGCTCCTGGTCGGCCCGGTGGCGACCGCGCAGCGGGTGGCCGCCGCCGTGCTGCGGCACCCGCGGTGCGGTGTGCGGCCGGTGGGGATCGTCGCCCCGCAGCCGGACGGCGGCGAGGGCCTGCCCGTGCTGACCACCCCCGAGGAGGTCAAGCGCGCGGTCATCCAGAACGGGGTCAGAGCCGTGCTGGCCGTCGGCCCCTCCGCGCGCACCGAACAGGAGGGGCTGCTGCGGGCGCTGGCCGAGTCCGGCTGCGCGGTGTGGGAGCTCGACGCCGCCGCTCCCTCCTACACGGGGGGCGAGCGGCTGGCCGGGTTCTCCTGCCGGCGGCTGGACATGTCCCCGGAGCGCCGCGAGGGCCTGGGCAAGCGGGCGCTGGACGTCCTCGTGTCGGGGACGCTGCTGCTGCTGGTCAGCCCGTTGCTGCTGGCCTGCGCGGTGGTGCTGCGGGTCACCGACGGGCCCGGCGTGGTGTTCCGCCAGGAACGCATCGGCCGGAACGGCAAGCCGTTCACGCTGCTGAAGTTCCGCACCCACCGCCCGGTCGACGAGCACGAGTCGGCGACCCGGTGGAGCGTGGCGAACGAGAACGAGATGCGCCGGTTCTGCCGGATGCTGCGGCGCTCCTCGCTCGACGAGCTGCTCCAGTTGTGGAACGTGCTCCGGGGCGACATGAGCCTGGTCGGGCCGCGCCCCGAGCGTCCCTTCTTCGTCGCGCAGTTCAGCCAGACCTACCCCGGCTACGCCGCCCGCCACCGGATGCGGGTCGGCCTCACCGGCCTCGCCCAGGTCCACGGGCTGCGCGGCGACACCTCCATCGAGGACCGCAGCCGGTTCGACAACGCCTACATCGACGACTGGTCGCTGTGGCAGGACGTCTGCATCCTGCTGCGCACCGCGGCCGCGCTGGTCCGTCCCACGGGGAGCTGAACGACGTGAGTCTCGCCCTGACAGCGCTCCCGCGCCGGGCCCGCGCGCTGCCGCCCGTCACGGCCGCGGTGGCCGTGGTCGCGCTGCTGGCCCTGCCGGTGACGCCGGGCGGCGCGGAACCCGCCGACGTGGTCTCCGCCCTGATGGTGCTGTACTGCCTGGTGCTGCTGCTGCGCGAACGGCGGCGCCCGCTGTCGCGCGCCGCGGCGGTGGTGCTCGGCCTGCCGGTCGTGGGACTGGCGCTGGCCGCGATGGGCGCGTCATCGGCCGAGACCGGGATCGCCGGACTCGGCCGCTATCTGCAGGTCTTCGTGCTGGTCCCGGCGGCCGTACTGCTGCTGATCCGCGGCCGGTCCGCCTTCCGGCTGCTGGCCTGGTCGTTCGTGGGACTCGCCCTCGTCCAGGGGGCCATCGGCGTGTACCAGTACCTCACCCGGACCGGCGCCTCCTACCAGGGCGAGGACGTCCGGGCGGTCGGCACCTTCGGGGCGCAGGACGTGATGGGCATGGCGACGGCGGTGGCCCTCGGCCTGGTGTGCGCGGTCGGGATCGCGCTGGGCCGGTCCTCGGTGCGGCAGCGGGCGACGGCCGCCGGGTGCGCCCTGGCGCTGCTGGCGCCGCTGGCGTTCTCCTTCAGCCGGGGCGCCTGGATCGCGACCGCCCTGGCGTGCGCCGTGCAGCTGGTGCTGGCGGGGCCGCGCCGTGCGCTGGGAGCGGCCGCGGGCATCGCCGCCGCGGCCGTGGTCCTGGTCGGCGGGTTCGGCGTCGGCACGGCGCAGTTGCAGGAGCGGATCGACAGCATCGCCCAGGTCGCCGACGCTCCCGACCAGTCGGTGATCGACCGGTACACCCTGTGGGCGTCCGCCGTCGGCATGTGGCGTCAGCACCCGCTGACGGGCGTCGGGCTGAAGGGCTTCCCCGAGTACCGCGACGGGCACGCCACGCTGGCGCTGTCCTCGGGCGCCGAGGTCGCGGGCGCGCGAACGACGTACCGGAGGCAGCCGCTGCTGTCGCCGCACAACATGTACCTGCTGCTGCTGAGCGAGCAGGGCGTGCTCGGGCTGGCCGGGCTCGCCGGGAGCTGGCTGGTGCTGCTGGTGTGCGGGCTGCGGCGGCTGCCGGGCGTACGGCGGCACGGCCCCGGGCTGGACTGCGCGCTCGTCGCCTGCGGGCTGCTGGTCTGGCTGCTGACCGACTTCGTGTACGGGGACATCGGGGGCCCCTCGACCGTGCTGACCGGCCTGGCCCTGGGCCTCGCGGCGTGGTGGGCGCTGGCCGGCGGGCGGCGGGCGGCCGTGGCGGCGCGCGCCGGGACGCCGCAGCGCGCCGGGAAGGCCGTGGCGCGATGACAGTGCAGCCCTCGCCCCCCGGGCCGCCGGCCGACGCCACGGCGGCCGTCCCCGCGGCGCGCGCCGCCGCCGAGTCCGCGGGCGGCGCCGAAGCGCCCTCGGCCTCCCGGGGCTTCCTCGCCCGGGCGACGATCGTCACTGCGTCGCTGTCCATCGTCGGCTCCCTGCTCGGCCTGGTCCGCGACCAGGCGCTGGCCCGGCTGTTCGGCGCGGGCAGCGACACGGACGCCTTCCTGGTCGCGTGGACCGTGCCGGAGTTCGCCTCCACCCTGCTCATCGAGGACGGTCTGGCGCTGGTGCTGATCCCGGCGTTCAGCATGGCGTTGGCCCGCCGTGCCCGGGGCGCCTCGGGCGATCCGGTCCGCGCGCTGGTGGGCTCCACCCTGCCC
Source organism: Streptomyces sp. NPDC015220 (assembly GCF_043079345.1). NCBI lineage: Bacteria > Bacillati > Actinomycetota > Actinomycetes > Kitasatosporales > Streptomycetaceae > Streptomyces > Streptomyces sp. NPDC015220. Next base: position 874,882 of record NZ_JBIBUK010000001.1, read on the forward strand.
CGGCTCTGCCTCGCCCTCGCCGCGGTGTCCGCGCTGGTGGCCGGCGGGGCGCCCTGGCTGGTCCGGGCGCTGGCCCCCGGCCTGCCCGACCCCGGGCTCGCCGCCGACTGCACCCGGCTCACGGCGACCTGTGTGCTGGCCTTCGGACTCGCCGGGTACTGCAGCGCCGCCCTGCGCGCGCACCGCCGCTTCTTCGCGCCCGCGGCGATCTACGTCGCCTACAACACCGGCATCGTCGCCGCGATGTTCCTGTTCGGCGAGCGCTGGGGGGTGCGCTCGGCCGCGGTCGGGGTCGCGGCGGGCGGCTGCCTGATGGTGGCGGTGCAGGTGCCGTCCCTGTGGCGGCAGCTCACCTCCCGCGCGCCGGCGGAGCGCGGGAGGGGGGAGGGCGCCGAGCAGCGGCCCATGCAGCTCGTCCTGGTCGCCGCCGTGCTGCTGTTCGCCCTGTGCCGCCAGTCGCAGGTCCTCGTCGAACGCTTCCTCGCCTCCACCCTGCCCGCCGGGGCCATCTCGCACCTGAACTACGCGCAGAAGGTCGCCCAGATCCCGATGACGCTGTCGCTGATGCTGTGCACCGTCACCTTCCCGGTGGTGGCGCGGGCGCTGGCGGACGGCGACACCGAACGGGCCCGCAACCGGGTGCAGCGGGACCTGGCGCTGGCCTCCGGCCTGGTGCTGCTGGGCACCTCGGTGGTGATCGCCTGTGCCCCGCAGATGACGGAACTGCTCTTCCAGCGGGGTGCCTTCACCGCCGGCGACACCACCGCCACGGCCGACGTCATGCGCGTGTACGCGCTCGGCCTGCTGGGCCAGACCCTGGTGGGCGCCCTGGTGCGCACCTACTTCTCGGCGGGCCGGGCCACCTGGTACCCCGTCGGCGCGATGGCCGCGGGCATCGCCGTGACCTCCTGGACCGGCGCCGCCACCGTGGGCGCCTTCGGCGTGGCGGGCATCGCCGCCGCCAACGCCCTCGGCATCACCGTCACCGCCGCCCTGCTCCTCGCGGGCCTGCGCACGGGCCGGCGCACCGACGCGCACAGCGTCTCGGTGCGTGTCCGGCAGGTGCTGGCCGAGTTGAGCAGGCCGGTGCGCGCCGCGGTCGTCGCCACGGTCGCGGGCGCGTTCGTGGCGAGCCGGCCCGGCTCGCCGGCGGCGGGCCTGGTGGCCGGCTGCCTGACCGTCGCCGTCGTCTTCGTCCCGCTCACCCTGGCCCTGGGACCCCAGGGCCGCACCTCCGCACTGCGCTCCGTACGCACCGTCACACGAAGGCTCACACATGGCCGCATCCGTTGATTCCGCCGTCACAGGCCGCCCCCCGGTCCCCCGCTCCGGCCCGTTCCCGTGGGTGGCGATGTACCACTCGGTGGGCGACTGCTCGGACGACCCGTACCGCGTGACGGTCACCCCCGAGCGGCTCGAGCGGCAGTTGTCGTGGCTGCGCCGGCGCGGCCTGCGAGGCGTGTCCATGACCGAGCTGCTCGCCGCCCGCGCCCGGGGCGAGGACCGGGGCCTGATCGGGCTCACCTTCGACGACGGGTACGCCGACTTCGTCACCAGCGCCCTGCCGCTGCTGCGCCGCTGGGGCTGCCGCGCCACCCTCTTCGTCCTGCCCGGCCGGCTCGGCGGCGACAACGCCTGGGACCCGCTCGGCCCGCGCAGACCGCTGCTCGCCGCGGACGGCATCCGGCACGCCGCCGCCGAGGGCGTGGAGATCGGCTCGCACGGGCTGACCCACGTCGACCTCACCCGCGCCGACGACAGCACGCTGCGGGCCGAGGTCGCCGAGAGCCGGGCCCAACTCACGGAGCTGACCGGCGTCCGCACGGACGGCTTCTGCTACCCCTACGGCACGATCGACGCCCGCGTCGTCGAGGCGGTGCGCGAGGCGGGCTACGCATACGCCTGCGCCATCGACCCCGGCCCGCTGACCGGCCCGCACGCCCTGCCGCGCGCGCACGTCGGGCAGAACGACACCGCCCTGCGCCTGCACCTCAAGCTCCGGCTGCACCGGCTGCGCCGGCGCCCGGTGGAGGGCCTGTGAGATGAGCGCGACCACCACGACGGGCGCGGCCGCGGCCGCGAGGCCGTCCTCGACGATGCGGGCCCTGCACGTCATCACCGGCCTCGGCGTCGGCGGGGCCGAGCAGCAGCTGCGACTGCTGCTGCGTCACCTGCCCGTCGACTGCGACGTGGTGACGCTCACCCACCCCGGCGCGGTCGCCGAGGGGCTGACCGCCGACGGCGTCCGCGTCGTGCACCTCGGCATGGGCGGCAACCGCGACCTGGCCGCGCTGCCGCGCCTGGTCCGGCTGATCCGCGCGGGCCGCTACGACCTCGTGCACACCCATCTGTACCGGGCCTGCGTGTACGGCCGGCTCGCCGCGCGCGTCGCCGGGGTCCGCGCTGTCGTGGCCACCGAACACTCCCTGGGCGACTCGCAGATGGAGGGCCGCCCGCTGACCGCGGGAGTGCGCGCGCTCTACCTCGCCAGCGAGCGGCTCGGCTCGGCGACGGTCGCCGTCTCCCCGACGGTGGCCGACCGGCTCAAGCACTGGGGGGTGCCCGCGCCCCGCATCGAGGTCATCCCCAACGGCATCGACCTGGACCGCTTCCGCTTCGACCAGGAGCGGCGCGAGCGCACCCGCCGGCGCCTCGGCCTGCCGGAGGGCGCGTACGTCGTCGGCGGCGTCGGCCGGCTCGCCCCGGGCAAGCGGTTCGACGTCCTCGTCCGCGCGCTCGCCCTCCTCCCGGAGGACTGCTGGCTGCTGCTGGTGGGCGGCGGCCCGGAGGAGCACGTCCTGCGCCGCACGGCCCGCGAGGCCGGTGTGGCCGGGCGCGTGCTGTTCACCGGGGAACGCCCGTACGTGCCCGACGGCTCCCCGGGCCCCGACCTGCCCTCGCTCACCTGCGCGATGGACCTGCTCGCGGCCCCGTCCACGGAGGAGGCGTTCGGCCTGGCGGTCGTGGAGGCACTGGCCTGCGGCCTGCCCGTCCGCTACGCCTCCTGCCCGGCCGTCGAGGACCTGCCGCCGTCGGCGGCCGGCGACGCCCGGCGGGTGCGCGGCGGCCCCGAGGCGTACGCCCGTGCGATCGCCGAGGCCCGCGCCTCGGGTTCCGCGCCGCGTATCGCGCCCCAGGCCGCGCACCGCTACAGCATCACCCGCAGCGCCGCCCGGCTCATGGACGTGTACGCCGCCGCGGTCTCCAGTTCGTCGTCCCCCTCACCTTTGGGAGCAAGCCCGTCATGACCGACACCCCGACCCGCCGGCGCCACCTGTCCCTGGACCGGGTCAGGAAGCTGCCGTCCTGGTCCGTGCTCGCGGCCGGCGCTCTCGTCGGCGGCCTGCTCGGCGGCGCCTACGGCATGCTGACACCCGCGACGTACACGGCCACCAGCTATGTCGTCGCCGTGCCGACCAAGAAGTCGGACCCCGGCTCGGCCCTCGGTTTCGCGCAGGCGTACGGCCGTGTCGCCACCCAGCCGGCGGTGCTGGCGGACGCGCGGAAGCAGGCGGGCGTGCCGGTGCGCACGCTCCAGCGGAACGTGCAGGCGGCGACCTCGCCGGACGCTCCGATGGTGGCCGTGTCCGCCACCTCCTCGCGCCCGGCTCTCGCCGCGGACATGGCCAACGCCGTCTCCCGCGCGCTGACCCTTCAGGCGAACGCCGCCAAGGGCAGCACCCAGGTGCAGCTGGTGCAGTTCTCGCGGGCGATGACACCCACCGAGCCGACGTCCGCCTCGTCGGGGGTGACCGCCCTGGTGGGCGCGAGCGCCGGCGGGCTGCTGTGCGGCCTGGCCCTGCTGGCCCGGCCCCGGCGGGCCGGCCGGGACGAGGGCGACCCGGCGCCCGCCGCCGCGGTGCCCGCGCCGGCCGTCGCCGCCGACGCGAAGGGCCGGAAGTGACGACGGTGCTCCCGGCCGGGCCCGTACGGGCGGACGGATCCGAACCCGCCGCGGCACTAGGACCACCCGTCGAAGCGGACGCAGAGCCTGCCGCCGAGCCAGTGCTCCACCCAGCTGCCCAGGTTCAGCGTCGTGCAGTTCGCCGGGGGCGGTGGGGTGCCGGGCGTGTCCGGCCGCGGCGCCGGGGTCGGGGTCGTGGTCGGGACGGGGGCCGGCCTGTCGGCGCGTCCGAAGAGGAAGGACCGGTAGACGTGGGACGCCCTGGGATTGGCCGGGCACTGCCACACGCCGTGCGGGCAGTAGTCGGACAGCGTGTTGTAGAGCGGCCTGTGCTCGTCCATCCACGCCAGCATGTGCCGCATGTACTCGGCGTTGTCGCCGTTGCGGAAGAGCCCCCATTCCGGGTAGGAGAACGGCTTTCCGTGGGCCTTCGCGAATTCCACGTGGGCCCGCAGTCCGAACGGCTCGTTCACCTGCTGCTCGAAGGAGATACCGGCCGGCTGGTCGTAGGAATCCATTCCGACGATGTCGACCGTGTCGTCGCCCGGATAGCACTGGGTCCAGGGAACGGCGTCCAGTCCGCGGCTCGGCGTGAAGTCGAAGCGGAATCTCTGCCCCGGCACCGAGCGCATCGCGGTGACGATCCGGTTCCAGTACTTCTTCCACGCCTCCGGGTCCGGCCCGCAGCGGTGGGTGTAGGTGGCGCCGTTCATCTCCCAGCCGAGCACGAGAACCGTGTCCGGCACCCCGAGCCGGACCAGCCGCTCGGCGAGGACGCGGAAGTGGTGGTCGAACGCCCCCGCCGCGCCCTGCCGCAGCAGCCGTGCGACCTCGGCGTCGGGGACGCCCGCCTCGTTGTGCTCCTGCAGGGGCACGTTGAGGACGAGCATCCGGTCCGGTCTCTCGCCGCGCCAGCGGGCCCACGCCTGGAGGAAACCGGGCGCGCCCTCGATGTCGGCCCAGCTGTCGCCGGGCAGATAGGTGTGGCCGACGCGGAGGTCCGCGCCGCCCAGCCAGTGGCTGAGCTGCGGCAGCCGGGCCACGCCACCGGCGTCGGAGCTGAGGAAGGCGCCGAAGGCCGGGAGCTGGGCGACCGGCGCGGGCATGGCCATCGGCGGCCGGACGACGGCCGGCGGCGTCGGGACCGAGGGCGTGATCACGGGCACCGGAGGGACGGCCGGGACGGTCACCGCGGGTGCCTGGGGCACGGGCGGGACGGTCGCCCCGGGCACCTCGGGGACGGCCGGAACGGTCACCTCGGGCACCACGGGGCTGGGCGCCGGAGGGCGTGGATCGGTGGCTCGCACCACCTCCACGCCCACCGCGGGACCGCACGCCAGGGTGGCCGACACGACGGCGACCGCCGCCCCCAGTGCCAGCCGCCGGACCCGCGTCCGCCTCTGCTCCGGTGCCATACGTGTTCCTTTCGTCGCCCCGGTCCGGAATCCCGCCCATGTTCCCCATATTGACGGCCAGTCATATGAAGTCAGGCACAGGAAAGCCGGTGGCGCCACCGCCGTCGCGGCTTTCGAGTGCCGTTCTCGCCCGTATGGGTGAGCCGATCCGAAGAAACCGCCAGGAAAAGAGAGCCAGTGCCGCTGCTCGACATCCGCGTCCCCGCCGTAGTGCTGCGGATCGACCGGAATCCCTTTCACCACGGAACGCTCGGAGCCGTGCGTTCGCTCGGCCGGGCGGGAGTGGAGGTCCATGTCGTCGCCGATGAGACGCGGAGCCCCGTCCGCAGGTCGCGTTATGCGCACGCCATGCATTCCCCGCCGCCTCCGGGGGCGTCCCTGGACGACATCCGCGCCGTACTGCGCCGCGTGGCCGACCGGATCGGCCGCCCCGCCGTGCTGGTCCCGATGGACGACGCCAGCGCCGTGGCGGCGGGCCGGATGCGGGACGACCTCGCGCCCGCCTACCTCCTCCCGGCGGTGCCGAGCACGCTGGCCGAGCGCGTCGCCGACAAGGCGGAACTGGCCGCCGTGTGCGCCTCGGCGGGCGTCCCGCACCCGGTGACGCTGGTCCCGGACAGCGCGGCGCGGGCCGCCGAGGACGCGCGCCGGCTCGGGCTGCCGGTGGTGGCGAAGTGGAGCCGGCCCTGGCTGCTGCCCGCCGGCGGCGACCTGCGCAGCACGGTGCTGGTGCGCTCGGAGCGGGAGGCCCGGGAGTTGTACCTGCGCACCGAGGAGGCGGGCAGCCCGCTGCTGCTCCAGGCGTACCTGCCGCCGGGCGAGGACCTGGACTGGTTCTTCCACGGCTACGCCGACCGTTCGGGCGCCGTCCACGCGGGCGGGCCGGGCCGCAAACAACTGTCCTGGCCGCGGGGCGCGGGGCTGACCGCGGTGGGCCGCTGGACGCCCAATCCGCAGCTCCAGGCCCTGGCCGAGCGGCTCGTCGGCGAGCTCGGCTACCGCGGCGTCCTCGACCTCGACTTCCGGCGCTGCGCCGTGACGGGCCGTTACCACCTGCTCGACTTCAACCCGCGCCCCGGCGCGCAGTTCCGGCTCTTCGCCGACGGCACCGGGCTGGACGTCGTACGCGCCCTGCACCTGGACCTGACGGGGCGGCCGCTGCCGGCGCCCGCCCCGCTGGCCGGGCGGGCGTTCGTGGTGGAGAACTACGCGCCGCTGGCCGCGCTGCGCACGGCGTCCGGCGGGCGCGAGCTCGCCTGGTACGCCCGGGACGACCGCGTCCCCGGCTGGACGATGTGGGCCCTCTGGTGCGGCCACGTCTCCCGCCGGCTGCGGCAGCGGCTGAGCGCTACCGCGGTGGCGCCCGCGTCCCGTCCGATCCCCCGCCCGGCCCCCGGTGCGGCCTCCTCTTCCTCACCCTCCCTGCCCTCCCTGACCGACAACGAGAAAGCGAGCAGTCGATGAAGTACGACCTTGTGGTGGTGGGCGCGGGCCCGTACGGCCTGTCGATCGCATCCCACGCCGCGAGCGCCGGGCTGAACCTTCGCGTGTTCGGCCGGCCGATGGCCTCCTGGCGGGACCACATGCCCCGCGGCATGCTGCTGAAGTCCGAGCCGTGGGCGTCGAACCTGTCCGACCCGAACGGCCGCTGGCGCCTGGACGCCTACTGCGCCGAGCAGGGCCTGACGGCGCGTCACGCCGAGCCGATCCCGGTGGAGACGTTCGCGGCGTACGGCCTGTGGTTCGCCCGCAACGCCGTGCCGGAGGTGGACGAGCGCATGGTGAGCCAGGTCTCCTCCGGCACCGGCGGCTTCACGGTGGTCACCGAGGACGGGCAGGCCGTGCAGGCGCGGACGGTGGCGATGGCGGTCGGCGTGATGCCGTTCATCGAGGTGCCGCGGGCCCTGCGCGGGCTGCACCCCTCCCTGGTGACGCACAGCAGCGACCACAGCGACCTCGCCCGGTTCCGCGGCATGGACCTCACGGTGATCGGCGGCGGCCAGGCGGCCCTGGAGACCGCGGCCCTGCTCGCCGAGCAGGGCTCGCGGGTGAGGGTGCTGGCGCGGGCGGACCGGCTGCGGTGGAACGACCTGCCGCCGGTTCTGGAACGCTCCTGGTGGCAGTCGGTCCGTTCCCCGCACAGCGGCCTCGGACCCGGCTGGCGCAACTGGTTCTACTCCGAGCGCCCCAACCTCTTCCGGCGCCTGCCGGAGCCGACCCGGGCGCGCATCGCGGCCACCGCGCTGGGACCGGCGGGCGCGTGGTGGGTCCGGGACCGGGTGGAGGGGGCGGTGGAGCTGCTGCCCGGCCACGAGGTCGCCTCGGCCGCCGCGATCCCCGGCGGCCTGCGGCTGGAGACGGTGAGCCTCGACGGCACGGTGCGGTCCGTGGAGACCGAACACGTCATCGCCGCCACCGGGTTCCGGACGAGCTGCGAACGGTTCGGCATGATCTCCCCCGACCTGCGCGCGACGCTGGCGGCGCTGCCCGACGGTTCTCCCGAGGTCGGGCGCGACTTCGAGTCCTCCCACCCCGGCCTGTTCCTCGCCGGCCTGGTGACCGCCTCCGGCTTCGGCCCGGCCATGCGGTTCGTCCAGGGCGCGACGTTCACGGCGGGGGCTCTGGTCCGAGGGGTGCGCCGCCGGCTGCGAACGACTCCGGCGGGCGTCACGGTCCCGGTGCCGGGACGGCGCGGCACCCGCAACACCTCGCCCTCCCCGGTACGCCACTGACGGCTGCCGGATCCGGACGACGCCGCCCGGCCCGGCGCGGACCACCTCACGGGGAGGTCCGCGCCGGGCCGGCGCCGTATCCGGAGGTCGTGCGTACGGGCGGCCGGTCCGGGCGGTGACGCGTACCGGCCGGCCGGCTCGGGCGGTGGCGCGTACCGGGCCGGCCGTCCCGGGGGGCGATCCGCGCATCGGGCCGGGGCCGGTCCCGCCGGGTGACCGATGCCGGGGCGGGCCGCGTCGCGCGATGACTCGCGCCGCTGCGGGGGCCGCCTCCCACCGTGGCCCGCACCGGTCGGCGGCGGGTCGTGCCCCGGTGGTTCCCGTGCCGGTCCGATCCCGTGCCGGTCCGATCCCGTGCCGGTCCGATCCCGTGCCGGTCCGCGGAGGCCCGTCCGGGTAGGGCCGTCCGCGCGGGTGGGCCGTGCGCCCGCCCGGGGACGACACCTCGCGTATCCGGTGCGCTCCGGTCCGGAGCGCACCGGGCGCCGGGTGCGGGCATGGGGCAGGCGCGGGGCACGGGGCAGGCGCGGGGCACGGGGCAGGCGGGGAACACGGGACGGGGACGCCGGCGAACCGTTCGGGAGGGGCTTCCCCCCGGTCACGGGATGCGCTGCCGGCCCGGGCTGCCGCCCCGGACGCCCAGTCCGGCTGGGAGACGCGCCCGCGTGCGCGGTCCGGAGTGCGGTCCCAGGCGCGGAGCGCGTCGGTGTCGTCGCTCGCCGCCCCCGTTCGAGGACCGCACCTGGCGGGCCGGCGCAGTCACGTCACCTTCGTCGCCGCCGCCCAGGTACTCCGCTCTCCGAGAGCGCGGTGGTCCCGGGCATTCCAAGGGGCCGCCAGGGGTTCCGGGGGGAGGTGACTCCGGTGCGCGGGCCGATGTGCCGTCTCCGGCAGGGCTCGGCGACAGGGGCGGGGCGGCGGAGGTGCTCACCGGGTCGTCGAGGCCACGGTGCCGGGTGTTCCCGCGCCCCTGGCGGCCCGGGCCGGATGCGCCGGTCCCGGCGTACTCCTCGGCGGCCGGGCGGCGGACCGTCGTCCGGCCGCCGAGGAGTTTCCCGGGCCCCCGGAGAGGGCTCCGGTCCGGATGGCCCGTGGGGCCGGTCGGGTCGCTCTGGAGCCGGGCGATCGGCCGGAGACGACGGAACGCCGTCCGCGACGAGTCGCCCCGGGCTCGGCGAAGGAGGTCCCGCCGGCCCGGGAACCGGGAACGCGGGTCCGGCCGGACCGCTCGCGCGGCCGTGTCCGGGCTCAGCCCATGCCGACGCTGTTGCCCATGGGGGGCGCGCCGGGACGGGGAGGGGGTGCCACTCGGGTGGGGTGCGTTCGGTCGTCCGAGTGGGGGGTGGGTGCCGGACGGGTCGGGCCGGCACCCGGGTGCGGTGCCGCTACCGGTGGATGGCGGCGCGGCCGCGCCGGTAGAGCATCGCCCCGCCCGCGATCAGCACGGCACCGGCGGCTCCGGCCACCGCCGTGGCCTTGCCGCCGGTCTGGGCGAGCTGCGGCGGCTCGTGGGGCTTCTCCACGGCCGCGGGCGGAGTGTGGCGCGCGCGGGTGGGCGGCGGTGTGGGACGGGGCTTGTGGGAGCGCGTGGGCGGCGGTGTCGGCGCGGAGGAGGTGGGCGGAGTGGTCTCGCACTCCTCCTCCTTGCCGTAGCCGGAGTCGCCGTACGAGGAATCCGACCGGTCCTCGGCCTCGCACGGTCCGTTCTCGCAGGAGTTGCCGAACGCGCCGTTGAGCGCCGCGACGCCGTCGACGGTGTTGCCGCACGCGTTCACCTGCACCTCGACCGGTGCCTGCACGTTGTTCCCGGAGAGCACTCCGGGGGAGTCCTCGGCGGTTCCTGACGCGAACGTGTCGGCGAAGGCGGAGGTGCCGGACAGGGACAGAATGCCCGTGGCGGCGGCCGCCGCGAACACTCCCCTGCTCAGGGTCTGTCGCAATGTGGTGTCTTCCTGTGTGAAGAATGGGGAAGGCCGGCCCTGGAACCGGGAGACCGAGTTCTCGTGGCGCCGCATGCCCTACTGCTTCATCAACCCGACACATGACGATTGGTGGCGCAAGTTCACCCGGTTGGACCGGGTCCGCGCCGACGGGCCGCGGGCCCGGCCGACGAACTCACGCCTGCCCCGCGCCCCCGTGCTTCCGGACAGCGGGCCCCCGGAGCACGCACCCGGCGCCGCGAGGCCCCGCCGGGGCGGACGGCGGGAGTGCGCCGGGCGGGCCCGGGGTCTTTCGTTCGGAACATGCCGGATCAGGGAGCGGGGTCTGGTGATGGGGGTGCCTCCCACGCCGTTCAGGCGGTGGGGGAGCATCGCAAGGCGGAGGAGGGCGTCATGGCGGAGCCATGGCAACCGACGACAACGCGGCGAGGTGCGGCACCAGACCCCGCGAGCCCAACATGATCCAAACGAGAGGCCTTAGGAGACCACGTCCTTCCTGGCGAAGCCGCGGAAGGCCAGGGCGAAGAGCACCAGCGCGTAGCTGACGGAGACGGCCGTGCCCTGGATCATCCCGGCCCACTCCGGCTGCGGCTGCACGGCGTCGGCCCAGGCGAACTGCCAGTGCGCGGGCAGGAAGTGCCGCCAGTCGCCCAGGGCGGTGACGGCGTCCAGGACGTTGCCCACGATGGTCAGGCCGACCGCGCCGCCCACCGCGCCCAGCGGCGCGTCGGTCTTGGTGGACAGCCAGAACGCCAGCCCGGCGGTGACGAGCTGGGACACGAAGACGTACGCCACGACGACCACCAGCCGCTGGGCCGCGGTGCCCGCGTCGAGCACGCCGCCGGTGGGTGTGCGCAGCGGGCCCCAGCCGTAGGCGGCCGTGCCCACGGCCAGCGCCACCACGGGCAGCAGCACCATAGCGGCCAGGCTCAGCCCCAGCCCGACGACCAGCTTGGACCACAGCAGCCGGGCCCTGGGCACGGGCGCGGCGAGCAGGTAGCGCAGGGAGGACCAGCTCGCCTCCGAGGCGACCGTGTCCCCGCAGAACAGGGCCACCGGGATCACCAGCAGGAAGCCCGCCGAGACGAACAGGTTCACCGCGGCGAAGTTGGCGCCGGAGGCGGTGGCCGTGTCCATCAGGGTCACCCGGTTGTTGCGGCCGCCCGGGTCGCCACCGATCGCGAAGGCGGCCACCAGCACGAAGGGCAGCGCGGCCAGGATCCCGCCCATGATCAGTGTGCGGCGGCGCTTGAGCTGGCGCGCCAGTTCGACGCGGAGCGGCAGGGTGCGGCCCGCGCGGTAGCCGGAGGCCGCCTCGACGGGCTCGGTGTCCTGGGTGGGCGTGCTCATGCGGTACCTCCGATCAGGGTGAGGAAGGCGTCCTCCAGGCGGCGGTGCGGGCCGACCGAGGCGACGGGCACGTCCAGCCGCACCAACTCCGCGACGAGCGCCTGCGGCGTGCCGCCGGGCTCCAGCCGGACGAGGATGCCGTCCTCGGTGAGTACCGCCGAGGCCACGCCGGGCAGGGCGGCCACCTTCTCCGCGACGGGCCCGTCCATCGGCGTGGCCGTGCCGATCAGCAGGGTGTCCCCGGAGCCGACGATCTCGCCCACCGGGCCGGCCTGCACCAGCCGCCCGCGGTCCATGACGACCAGGTGGGTGCAGGACTGCTCCACCTCGGCCAGGAGATGGCTGGAGACGATCACCGTGCGCCCGCCGGCCGCGTAGCGGATCATCACCTCGCGCATCTCGCGGATCTGGGGCGGGTCCAGGCCGTTGGTGGGCTCGTCGAGGATCAGCAGGTCGGGCAGGCCCAGCATGGCCTGGGCGATGGCCAGGCGCTGGCGCATGCCCTGGGAGTAGGTGCGTACGGCGCGGGCCAGCGCGTCGCCGAGGCCGGCGATCTCCAGTGCCTCGTCCAGGTGGGCGTCCTCGGCCGGCCGGCCGGTGGCCCGCCAGTACAGCCGGAGGTTCTCCCGGCCGGACAGGTGCGGCAGGAAGCCGGCGCCCTCGACGAAGGCGCCGACCCGGGAGAGGACGGGCGCGCCGGGCCGGATCGCGTGGCCGAAGACACGGATCTCACCGTCGTCCGGCCGGATCAGGCCCATCAGCATGCGCAGGGTGGTGGTCTTGCCGGCGCCGTTGGGCCCGAGCAGGCCCAGCACCTGGCCCCGCTCGACGCGGAAGGACAGGTCCCGTACGGCGTACCGGTCGGCCGATCCGGCGTACCGCTTGCTCAGGCCGGTGATCAGCAGCGGGACGTGGGCCAGCCCGGGGTCGGGGGCGGGCGTGGCGGTGCGGCGGCGGGCGGTCAGCAGCAGGGCGAGCGCGGCGGCCAGGCCCGCGACCGGCAGCCACCACACCCACGCGGGCAGCGGCGCCGCCGCGGTGGTGACCGCGGGTGCGGTCGGCACCTTCAGGTCGCCGCGCAGGGCGACGGTGTACGTCGCCGGGTTCGCCGGGGAGGCGTAGGCGAGGTCGGTGGAGGCGAGCACGAGACGCAGCCGGTGCCCCTTCAGCACCTGGTGGTCGACGGCCGGGAGGGTGAGGGTGACGTCCTTGCCCGCCTTGGCGCCCTCGATCCGCACCGGGTCCACGAGCTGGGCGGGCAGCACCGGCCGGGCCTTGCCCGGCCCGACGTCGTACAGCTTCGCGAAGAGCACGGCGTCGTCGCCGGTCGAGGAGACGCGCACGGTCACGGTGGGCGATCCGGTGATGCGCAGGTCGCCGCCGACCGGAGCCGACTCGAAGGCGGCGTACTGGCCGGGGAAGTCCAGCGACACGCCGACGCCGAGCGCGGACAGCTGGGCGAGCGAGCCGTCGGCGCCGCCGATGCCGGGCAGGGAGGAGACGGCGGGCGGGTTGGCTCCGGCCGGGTTCTGGAACCGCTGCCGGCGCCCGGTCAGGGCGATGGACCGCTCTCCGCTCGCCAGTCCCGGGTACGTGTCCGCGCTCGCGCCCCGCAGCCGGGTCGTGCCGTCGGTGGAGTCGACGCCTCCGGTGCGGCTGATCCGGAAGGCCGGGCCGGTGCCCGCGCCCCGGTCGCCCTTGAGGTAGCGGTCGAACCAGTCGCGCACGCGGCTTCCGACCCGGCTGCCCTCCAGGTCGCCGCCGTCGTGCCCGCCCGCGATCCAGTCCACGGCCACGGGGGCGCCGTTGGCCTTGATCGCCTCGGCGGCCGCGTCGGCCTGCCCGAGCGGGAAGAGCGAGTCGGTCTGCCCCTGGACCAGCAGCGTCGGCACCTTGATGCGGCCGGCCACGGCGGACGGCGAGCGCTCCTGGAGCAGTCGGCGCGCCTGGGTGTCCGGCCGCCCGGACTCGGCGACCCGCTGGTACATCCGGCACAGCTCGGCCTCGAACCTGTCGCAGCCGCCGCCGGAGTTGATGAAGACGCCCGCCCAGAGTTTCTTGAAGACGCCGTTCGGGAACAGCGCGTCGGCGAGGTTCCAGTAGGTGATCGCCGGGGCGATGGCGTCGACCCGGTGGTCGTACCCGGCGGCGAGCAGGGAGACCGCGCCTCCGTAGGAGGCCCCGGCCACGCCCACCCGGGGGTCGCCGGGCCGGTCCAGCCGGACCTGGGGCTGCCGGGCCAGCCAGTCGATCAGCCGGGAGACGTCGGCGACCTCGGCCTCGGGGTCGTTCAGCCCGATCCGCCCGGTGGACCTGCCGAAGCCGCGCGCCGACCAGGTGAGCACCGCGTACCCGTCCCGGGCGAGGTCCTCGGCCTGCCGGCGTACGTCGTCCTTGCTGCCGCCGAAGCCGTGTCCGAGCAGGACGGCGGGGTGGCGGCCGGCGCCGGCGGGGGTGAAGTACGAGGTGTCGACGCGCACCCCGCCGCCCATGCTCATGACCCGGTCGGCGCGGTGCACTGCGGGCGGGTCGTCGGAGGCGACCGCCGTCCAGGTGCCGGCCCCGGCGAGCAGGACGACGGCGGCCCCGGCGGCCGCCCACCGCCGGGGCCGTCGGAGCAGCCCTCGAAGATCCATGGCTCCACGGTACGGGTCGCCGCCGACAACCGGTGCCACCGCTGGGCCGAACCCGGCCCCCTCCTCGGGGAGTACGGCCGCGGGACGGCGTACCGCGGCCGTGGTAGCGGGCACGGCCGTGCGGGTACGGCGAAGGCCCTCCACACCGTGGAGGGCCTTCGCCGGCGCAGGACGTCCGCCGGCTGTCGGGGGAGTTCGCCGGGTTACTCCTGCTCGTCGGCGGGGATGGAGACCAGCCAGCGCGTGTCGCGGCGCGGGCGGAGGTAGAAGGCCCAGTACAGGGTGGCGACGGCGGTGATGCCGCCGGTCCACAGCAGGTAGCCGACCTCCTGCTGGGTGAGGATGTACACCAGCACCACGATCAGCAGGATCGGCATGGCGGGCCACAGCGGCATGCGCCAGGCGGAGGTGTGCTTGTGGGCGCCGCGGCGGCACAGCAGGGCGGCGACCGCGACCAGGATGTACATGCCGGTCACCGAGACGCCGGTGACGCCGTAGAGCGTGTCCAGGTTGACGAAGCAGAGGGCGGCGCCGGGAACGCCGACCGCGAGGGTGGCCACCCAGGGGGAGCCGAAGCGGCCCAGCCGGGAGAAGACGTTGTTGACGGGCGCGGGCCATGCCTTGTCGCGGGCGGAGGCGAACAGCACGCGGGAGTTCTGGATGACCATGACGATGCCGGCGTTGATGATCGCCAGGGCCACGCAGAGGCTGACGAAGGTGCCGACCGCGGAGTTGGACCAGGCGGTCACCATCGAGCTGAGGTCGCCGCTGGTCAGCTCCTTGAGGTCGGAGGCGCCCATGGTGATGGCGACGACCGGCACGAGGATGATCACCGAGGAGATGGCGAGGGTGGCGAGCACCGTGCGGGCCACGTTGCGGCGCGGGTTCTCCAGTTCCTCGGAGAGGTAGACGGCGGTCGAGAAGCCCTGGGTGGCGAAGAGGGCGATGGCGAGCCCGGAGATGACCAGCATGGCCGTCACCGGGTCGGTGTGGCCGGCCGAGTCGGCCACCTGCATGGAGACCAGGCTGCCGACCCCGCGCTGGCTGTGGGCGAAGCCCAGCATGGCGACCACGCCGGCCGCGATGACCTCCAGGACCAGGAAGATGCCGGTGATCCAGGCGTTGGCGCGCAGGTCCAGCAGACCGGCGAGAGTGGCCAGCAGCATCACGCCGGCACCGGTCATCGCCGGGTCGAGGTGCACGATCGGCGTCAGGTAGTCCGCCGTGCCCATGGCGATCACCGGCGGGACGATCACGACGACCAGCAGGGACAGCACGAAGACCAGCCAGCCCGCCAGCCGCCCGGCCATCGTGGAGACCATGGCGTACTCGCCGCCCGCGCTGGGGATGAGGGTGCCCAGCTCCGAGTAGCAGAACGCCACGGCGATACAGAGCAGCGAGCCGATGGCGATCGTCATCGCGGTCGCGGTGCCGAGCGAGCCGAACAGGTCGGGCACGACCACGAAGAGCGTGGACGCGGGCGTCACGCACGAGAGGGTGAGGAGGGTGCCGCCGACGACCCCGATGGAGCGCTTGAGCTGCTGGGGACTGTCCGTCTTCCCTGCGGGGCTTCCGTTCGCCTGAGCGACGGCGTTGTCGACAGGGCGGAGCGTGTCGGTCATGCGGCGGTTCCGATCGACTCGTGCAACAGATGATGGGGGCTCGGGAGCGCTATCGCCTCCGGCGGCTTCGCTCATGGGTTCTTCGTCTCTTCGTCCGCTCCCGGCGCCAGCATGGAACCCCGACGAAAACCATCACGTCAATGGCTGTTTACCTTCGGAATCCGCAGTTGCAATCAGCGGAGCATCGGATCGTTTTCGCAGGTACCGAGGCTTCGCCAGGGCATTCATCAAGCCCCGGCGAACTGTGACCTTGTTTTCGAAGGCGAACGCATCCACTTGCCTCAGGCACCCGTTTCATCCCGTCCGCACGGGAATCGCAGGCGTGGCGTAAAAAAAGTTGCGGCCGTCCGGTATCCGGACGGCCGCGACAGCGCCTCGTGCCACACTCGGTGACGACGGGGAAACCCGCAGCCACCGACCGGGCCCTTGCTCGCCGCCGGCTTCCGGACGGACTCCGGAGGGCTCACCGAGGGCTTCCGGTCGGGATCCGAGGGACCCGCCGACGGCTTCCGGTCGGGATCCGAGGGACCCGCCGACGGCTTCCGGTCGGGCTCCGCAGGCTCGCCGCCGGCTTCCGGTCGGGCTCCGCAGGCTCGCCGCCGGCTTCCGGTCGGGCTCCGCAGGCTCGCCGCCGGCCTCCCGGCCTCCCTACGGCCCTCAGCGGCGGCTCAGGACCTCGGCGATCCGGCTGAACCCGTCCGCGCCGTGCCCCCGCGCGATGGCGCGGCGGACCACGCCCTCGGCCGCGCGCATCACCCCCGCGTCGATGCCGTGCGCCTCGGAGGCGTGCACGATGTGCGCCATGGACGACACCGCCGAGGTGATCGGGTTGCCCTCGCCGGAGAAGCCGCCGCTCTCCACGTCCTCGGCGATCTCGCCGAACAGCGGCGGCAGGATCTCGCCGATGCCCTGGGCGAACGGCGCCAGTTCCCGCGCGGTGACGCCCTCGGCCCGCGCCACCGCCAGGGCGTGCGCGTAGCCGGTCATCGCGGTCCAGAAGACGTCGAGCAGCGCGATGTCGTACGCCGCCGCCCGGCCGATCTCCTCGCCGAGGTGGGTGTGGGTCCCGCCCAGCGCCTCCAGCACGGGCCGGTGCTCCCGGTAGAACTCCGCCGGGCCGCTGTGGATGAACACCGCGGCGGGCGTTCCGATGGTCGTGGTCGGCGTCATGATCGCACCGTCCAGGTAACGGATGCCGTGCGCGGCGGCCCAGTCCGCCAGTTCCCGGGCCCGGCCCGGAGTGTCCGCGGTCAGGTTGACGACCGTGCGGCCCTTCAGCGCGGCGGCGACCTCCTCGCGCCGCAGGACGGCGTCCACCGCGTCGTAGTTCACCAGGCAGACGACGGTCAGTTCGCTCGCGGCGACCGCCTCCCGCGCCGTCCGGGCGCCGGCCGCTCCCCGCTCGACCAGTTCGGCGTCCCGGCCCGGTGTCCGGTTCCAGACCGTGGTCCGCAGTCCCGCGCCCAGGAACGCACCGGCCAGGGCCCGGCCCATCGGCCCCAGGCCGAGCACGGTGACGGCAGACTGTTCGGAGTGCTTGGACATGATCCACCCTTCATATGAATGCAATTAAACATGGATGAATGGGGCGAAGATGACGCGCAGTCGTGCTCAGGACACGAATGTCTGCGGAGTGACCGCCGCGATCGCCGTGATCGACGGCAAGTGGAAGACCGCTCTTCTCTGGCTGCTGGAGTCCGGCCCCCAGCGCCCCGGTGAGCTGCGCCGACGGCTGCCGGGCCTCAGCGAGAAGGTCCTGACTCAGGCCCTGCGCGAGATGGAGTCGGACGGGCTGGTGCACCGGGAGGTGCACGACGTGCTGCCGCTGAAGACCGTGTACTCGCTGACCGCGTTCGGCCGCGAGCTCTCCGAGGCGCTGGCGCCCCTGTCCGACTGGGGCCACCGCCGCTTGGCGAGGCTCACCGGGCCCCAGCCGGTCTCCTGACTCAACGCCCCCTCCGTCCCCTCGTGATCCGGCGGCCGCCGGCCGCCCGCAACCAGGTTCGCCGCACCGTCGGCCGCTGCCAAGTACGCACAAAAAAGTGGGTGGAGGCGGGAAGCGGGTGGGCACGGGGGTGCGGCGGGAAGCGGGTCGGCGCGGTCACGGCCGACGCGGTCACGGCCGGGTCGGCGCGGCTCGGGGCCGTCCCCGTCCGCCTCCTCTTCGGGTCCGGCCCGCCCGGGCCCGTACGCGCGAGCCCGCGGACACGAAGGTGCCCCGCCCCGGCGTTCGCCGGGGCGGGGCACGGATCGGCCGGTGGGCGTCAGTGGTTGCGCGGGAACCCGAGGTCGACGCCGGCCGGGGCCTCGGACGGGTCGGGCCAGCGGGTGGTGACCACCTTGCCGCGCGTGTAGAAGTGGGTGCCGTCGTTGCCGTAGATGTGGTGGTCGCCGAAGAGCGAGTCCTTCCAGCCGCCGAAGGAGTGGTAGCCCACCGGCACCGGGATCGGCACGTTCACACCGACCATGCCGGCCTCGACCTCCAGCTGGAAGCGGCGGGCCGCGCCGCCGTCCCGGGTGAAGACGGCGGTGCCGTTGCCGAACGGCGAGGCGTTGATGAGGGCCACGCCCTCCTCGTAGGTGTCCACGCGCAGCACGCACAGCACCGGGCCGAAGATCTCGTCCTGGTACGCCTTCGCGGTGGTCGGCACCCGGTCCAGCAGCGACAGGCCGATCCAGTGGCCGTCCTCGAAGCCCTCCACGGTGTGGCCGGTGCCGTCCAGGACCACCTCGCAGCCCTCGTCGGCGGCGCCCTTCACATAGGAGGCCACCTTGTCGCGGTGGGCGGCGGTGATCAGCGGACCCATCTCGGAGGCCGGGTCGTCGCCCGGACCGATCTTGATCTTCTCGGCGCGCTCGCGGATCTTCGTCACCAGCTCGTCGCCGACCGAGCCGACCGCGACCACGGCGGAGATGGCCATGCAGCGCTCGCCGGCCGAGCCGTAGGCCGCCGAGACCGCGGCGTCCGCCGCCGCGTCCAGGTCGGCGTCCGGCAGGACCAGCATGTGGTTCTTGGCGCCGCCCAGCGCCTGCACGCGCTTGCCGTTGGTGGCGGCGGTGGTGTGGATGTAGCGGGCGATCGGGGTCGAGCCGACGAAGGAGACCGCCTTGACGTCGGGGTGCTCCAGGAGGCGGTCGACGGCCACCTTGTCGCCGTGCACGACGTTGAACACGCCGTCGGGCAGGCCCGCCTCGGACAGCAGCTCGGCGATGCGCACCGACGCCGACGGGTCCTTCTCGCTCGGCTTCAGCACGAAGGTGTTGCCGCAGGCGATGGCGATGGGGAACATCCACATCGGGACCATCGCCGGGAAGTTGAACGGCGTGATGCCGGCGACCACGCCCAGCGGCTGCCGGATCGAGGCCACGTCCACCCGGGTCGCCACCTGCGTCGACAGCTCGCCCTTGAGCTGCACGCTGATCCCGCAGGCCAGGTCGACGATCTCCAGGCCGCGCGCGACCTCGCCGAGCGCGTCGGAGTGCACCTTGCCGTGCTCGGCGGTGATCAGATCGGCGATCTCGTCCCGGTGGGCGTCCAGCAGCGCGCGGAACCTGAACAGGATCGAGGTGCGCTGCGCCAGCGAGGACTGGCCCCAGGTCAGGTACGCGTCCTGGGCGGCCGCCACCGCCGCGTCCACCTCGTCGACCGAGGCGAACGCCACCTTGGTGGTGACCGCGCCGGTCGCCGGGTCCGTGACCGGCCCGTACGTCCCCGAGGCGCCTTCGACGGTCTTCCCGCCGATCCAGTGGTTGACGATCTTCGTCATGCCCGGTTACTCCTTCACAGATGGCGGCGTCGGGTCGAGACGTGCCGTTCGTGCAGCTCATGTGCCCCGAGCGCCGGCGGTCGGGCCGCGGTCTCGGTCACGTACCCATCCCACCAGGGCCGCGGCCGGGGCGCGCCCGACACTGTGTCTGCGGTTTCGGTGTCCGTGTAGACACATGTGGGAGTGTCCAATGCCGTGCCCCGGCGTGGCCGTGAGCGGGTGGGCCGTGCGCGTGTCGCCGGACCCTCCGCACCGGAGCCGTGGACGTCCAGTGGACCCTCCGGGCCGGGGCCTTCGCGCGTCCGGAACGCCGCGGACCGGGCCGTGTGCGTGTCGGAGACCTCCGGCGCGGGGCCGTAGCGGGCGGGGAGTCGACGCTCGCACTTCGCTCCTGCCAGGGCGAAGCGGCCTCCCGCGCCGGAGGCGATCGGTGACCGGGCGGCGCCGAGCGCCCACGTGCCTTGACCCAACGTGCGCTCACCACCCGGTTCTTGGAACTCCGCGTGCTCCGTCCGTCATGTACCTGCACCGTACAACCGCCCGCTCGCCGGCAGTGTGCTCCACTCGCCGGGGCGGGCGCCGAACGTGTGTGTGCGACTCCCCCGGTTGTAGTGCCGGACGCGGCGGACTGTCAATGCTTTGTCCGGACATTCGGACGAGCGGCACCGAAGAGGCCGGAAGACGCCCCGTTCGCATCGGCCACGTCACCAACGCCACTCTCCTGTCACAGATGTCTCAGGAACGCTGTCCCTCTGTCACAGGCGGGCCACAGCCCCATGCCGCCGCCCGGCCCCCGTCGTTCGCCGGGCACTGGGGAGGTACGTACATGACCGACCGAAGCCTCTGGTCGTACAAGGAGATCGCGGCGCACATCCGGGTGCGGCCGGACACCGTGCGGTCCTATCGCAAGCACGGTCTGCTTCCGCCACCGGACCACGTGGAGGCCGGCAGGCCCTACTGGTACGCCGACACCGTCCGGGCCTGGGTAGCGGCCCGGCCCGGAAACCGCGGCCGGCGCGGAGGCGGCGGGAGCGGAGGCGGCGGGGACGGCGGAGACTGAGCCCCGCCCGGGCCCCGGGGCCGCTCTCTCCTCGGTCCCGGGGCCGCTCTCTCCTCGGTCCCGGCACCGGCCGGTGTCACGGCCCCGTCTCCGTTCGGCGCCACGGCTCGACGACCGTGACCCCGGCCCCCGGTGCCGTGCCCAGCGCGGCGAGCGCGTCCGGGACCGCCTCCAGTCCGATGGCCGAGGTCACCAGGAGGTCGGGGCGCAGGGTGCCCGCCGCCACCAGACGCAGCAGCTCCGGATAGGCGTGCGCGGCCATGCCGTGGCTGCCGAGCAGTTGGAGTTCCAGTGCGATCGCGCGGGCCATGGGGACCGGGGTGGTGCCGGTCGCGGACGGCAGCAGGCCGACCTGGACGTGCCGGCCCCGGCGGCGCAGGCCGTTCACGGAGGCGGCGCAGGTGGCGGGCGAGCCGAGCGCGTCGAGGGAGAGGTGGGCGCCGCCGCCGGTCGCCTCGCGCACCGCTCGGCCGTGTCCCGCGCCTCAGCGGCGTCGACGCACAGCGCCGCGCCGAACGTCCGGGCCAGTTCCAGCGCCCGCGGCGACACGTCCACCGCCACCACCCGCGCCCCGGCCGCCGCCGCGATCATCACCGCCGACAGGCCCACACCGCCGCAGCCGTGCACGGCGACCCACTCGCCCGCGGCCACCCGCCCCTGCTGGACCACCGCGCGGTAGGCCGTGGCGAACCGGCAGCCCAGCGAGGCGGCGGTCGCGAAGGAGAGACCCGCGGGCACGGCGACCAGGTTGACGTCGGCGTGGTCGAGCGCCACGTACTGGGCGAAGGAGCCCCAGTGGGTGAAGCCGGGCTGGGTCTGCCGCTCGCACACCTGCTGGTCGCCCGCCGCGCACGCGGCACAGGCGCCGCAGGCGCAGACGAAGGGGACCGTCACCCGGTCGCCGGGATGCCACCGGCTCACCCGGGAGCCGACCGTCTCGACCACACCGGCGAGTTCGTGACCGGGCACGTGCGGGAGGGTCACGTCCGGGTCGTGGCCCTGCCACGCGTGCCAGTCGCTGCGGCACAGCCCGGTCGCCTCCACCCGCACCACGACCCCGTGCTCCGCGGGCTCCGGCCGCGCCACCTCCCGCACCTCGGCCGGTTCCCCGAACCGCTCGAACACCACCGCCCGCATCCGCCGCCTCGCCTTCCCGCCGGGCCCTGGACCACGGATGGAGAGGTGTCCGGGACCGGCCGGTGGCCGTCCATCACCGCCCGGGGCCGTCATGACCGCGCATGACCGCCCATGACCGTGCCCGGCCGTCCGCTCCGGCGCCCGGGAGACCGTCTCCCTCCGCGGATCGCCTTCCGCACCGAACGCTAACGCCTGTCCGGTACGGCCGGTCACCGCGCCGCCCGAACCCCCGCCGCGCCACGCCGGCCGCTCCGCCTCACGCCCACCCCACGGCTCCATGCCGGGCCCACCGCGTCAGGCCTGCCCCCACACGCGCCACGCCGGCCCCGCCCCGCCGCGTCAGGCCTGCCCTACACGCGCCACGCCGGCCCCGCCCCGCCGCGCCATGTCACACGCAGCGCGCCACGCCGGCCCCACCGCGTCAGGCGACCGCACCCGTCTTTCGCCGACTCGCCGGCCTCCCCGCGCCCCCATGGCCGCCGCCCCGCTGTTCCTCGCACTGATGCGCGGGTCCGACATGCCGGGCCGGATCGCCGGGGGGCGCGAGGTCCCGCATGCGACCCTGCTCCTGCGGATCGGGACCGCCGGGGCCCCGCCCCCTCTCGTCCGTGGCCCGTGGCCGCCACCGGAGGTCCCGCCACCGAGACGGCCGCCCGGCCCCTCCCCGCGCCTTCCCCGCACCGTCCGCATCTCCGGCGAAAGCGCGCCCCGGCCTCCGTAATACCCCATAGGGGTATAATGGGATGGTATGAGTCCTCCGTGGGCCACACGGGTCCCACACGCCACGACGAGGAGAGCGCCATGACCGCCCAGACCGACACCCCGGACACCGTCACCGCCGTCTACAAGGTGAGCGGGATGAGCTGCGGACACTGCGAGGGCGCCGTCTCCGCCGAGATCTCCGAGCTGCCCGGTGTCGGCTCGGTGAAGGCCGTCGCCTCGACCGGCGAGGTCACCGTGGTCTCCGCCGCCCCGCTCGACGAGGCGGCGGTGCGCGCCGCCGTGGACGAGGCGGGCTTCGAGCTCGTCGGCCGCGTCTGAGGCGACGCGCCCCGGCACGCATCCACGGGAGACGCCCCGGGAGGGGTCTCCCGACGCCGGGCCGTACCGGTCGGCCGATACTGGTCCCGTACGGCCCGGTCCGCCCCCTGGAGTACGGACATGACCAGCACCACCACCGGCGCAGCCGCGCCCACGGCCCCGGAAGCGTCCGAGGTCGAGCTGCTCATCGGCGGGATGACCTGCGCCTCCTGCGCGGCCCGCGTGGAGCGCAAGCTCAACCGGATGGACGGCGTCACCGCCACGGTGAACTTCGCGACGGAGAAGGCGAAGGTCTCCTACCCGCCGGGGGTGGCGGTGTCCGACCTGATCGCCACGGTGGTGAGGACCGGCTACACGGCCGAGGAGCCGCCGCCGCCTGAACCCGAGCCCGTCGCCGGGGGCGAGGCGGCGAGGGCCGCGGACCCCGAGCTCGCCGCCCTGCGGCAGCGCCTGACCGTCTCCGCGCTCCTCGCCGTCCCGGTCGTCCTGCTGTCCATGGTCCCGGCCCTGCAGTTCGACGACTGGCAGTGGCTCGCGCTGACGCTGGCCGCGCCGGTCGTCGTCTGGGGCGGCCTGCCCTTCCACCGGGCGGCCCTGACCGGCGCCCGGCACGGGGCCGCCACCATGGACACCCTCGTCTCGGTCGGCACCCTCGCCGCGTTCGGCTGGTCGCTGTGGGCCCTGTTCCTCGGCGACGCGGGCATGCCCGGCATGCACGACGAGTTCCGCCTCACCGTCTCCCGGACGGACGCGGCCTCCACGATCTACCTGGAGGTCGCCGCCGGAGTGGTGGCCTTCATCCTCCTCGGCCGCTTCCTGGAGGCCCGCTCCAAGCGGCGGGCGGGCGCGGCGCTGCGCACACTGCTGGAGCTCGGCGCGAAGGACGTGTCGGTGCTGCGGGAGGGCCGCGAGGTCCGGATCCCGGTGGCGGCGCTGGCCGTCGGCGACCGGTTCGTCGTACGCCCCGGCGAGAAGATCGCCACCGACGGCACCGTCGTCGAGGGCGCCTCGGCGGTGGACGCCTCGATGCTGACCGGCGAGTCCGTGCCGGTGGACGTCGTCGTCGGCGGCACGGTCACGGGCGCCACGGTCAACGCGGGCGGCCGGCTGGTGGTCGAGGCCACCCGGGTCGGCGCGGACACCCGGCTCGCCCGGATGGCGAAGCTGGTGGAGGACGCGCAGAACGGCAAGGCCCGGGTGCAGCGGCTGGCCGACCGGATCTCGGCGGTGTTCGTGCCCGTCGTGCTGCTCATCGCCCTGGGAACGCTGCTCGCCTGGCTGTTCGCGACCGGTGAGGTGACCGCCTCGTTCACCGCGGCCGTCGCGGTGCTGATCATCGCCTGCCCGTGCGCGCTGGGCCTGGCCACGCCGACCGCGCTGATGGTCGGCACCGGGCGGGGCGCGCAGCTCGGCATCCTCATCAAGGGCCCCGAGGTGCTGGAGTCCACCCGGCGCGTCGACACCGTCGTCCTGGACAAGACCGGCACGGTCACCACCGGCCGGATGACCCTCCAGGAGGTGTACGCCGCCGAGGGCGTCGACGAGAAGCACCTGCTGCGGCTGGCGGGCGCCCTGGAGCACGCCTCCGAGCACCCGGTCGCCCGCGCGGTCGCGGCCGGCGCCGAGGAGCGCGTCGGCCCGCTGCCCGGCGTCGAGCGCTTCGAGAACGTCCCCGGGCGCGGCGTGCGCGGACGGGTGGAGGGTCACGAGGTCGTCGTCGGGCGCCTGTTCGAAGAGCTGCCCAAGGAGGTGGCCCGGGCCCGCGACGAGGCCGAGGCGGGCGGGCGCACGGCCGTCGTGGTCGGCTGGGACGGCGCGGCCCGGGGTGTGGTCGCCGTGGCGGACACGGTCAAGGAGACCAGCCCGGAGGCCGTGCGGCGGCTGCGGGCGCTGGGACTGCGGCCGGTGCTGCTGACCGGTGACAACCGCGCGGTCGCCGGGGCGGTGGCGCGGGCGGTCGGGATCGACCCGGCCGACGTGCTCGCCGAAGTGCTGCCCGAGGACAAGGTCAGGGCCGTCGAGCGGCTGCGGGCCGAGGGTCGCACCGTGGCCATGGTCGGCGACGGCGTCAACGACGCCGCCGCGCTCGCCACCGCCGACCTCGGCCTGGCGATGGGCACGGGCACGGACGCCGCCATCGAGGCCGGCGACCTGACGCTGGTGCGCGGGGACCTGCGGGTGGCCGCGGACGCCATCCGGCTGTCCCGGCGGACGCTGGCCACGATCAAGGGCAACCTCGTGTGGGCCTTCGGCTACAACGTGGCCGCGCTGCCGCTGGCCGCCGCGGGACTGCTCAACCCGATGATCGCGGGGGCGGCGATGGCGTTCTCCTCGGTGTTCGTGGTGACGAACAGCCTCCGGCTGCGCACATTTCACTGAGTCCGGACCAGGAGACCCCTTGGAGTCCGGCGCGCGCCTCACATAAGCTCTTCACAAGGCTCGCGCATCATTTTTACGCTTGGGCCTCGATCGCCATATCAGGTCTCTTGCGTACCTAAGGGACATATGCAAGAGACACAGATCACAGTGATGTGAACGTAACCCTCGAAGGGCTTCGAAGGTCTAAGTTGGCGATGTCAGGAAGCGTCTTGGGGGGCGCGGACTGACGTCTGGGGATGTCTTGGGGGACGTCCTCGGAGATGCGTCGCCGGGGCACGTACACCGGGAAGCTTTGAGCGGCCCTCCCGGACGTGCGCTGTCCCGGCAGATCGCACAGCAGTACAGCAGTACGGCAGTACAGAGCACGACCAGGAGTACGACGAGTGCTGCTCGTCGTCGCTCACAGCGGTTCAGGCGCTGGTTCTCACAGACGCCCGGCAAGGATCCCGTGGGGGGAATCCGCACCGGGACATGGGAAGGCGCCCTGGCCGCCGGCCCGTGGGGGGACCGGCGCACCGGGGCGCCTTCCACTCTTCTCACCGCGTGAGCGGGTTCTCCTCCGCCCGTCCGGGCACGGGCCGGCGCGGGCACAGAAGTCCCGTGTCCGCCGGGCGGCGGACACGGGACCCGGCGCGGCTACGCGGCCGCGGTGCTCAGCGCTCCTCGACCGGGACGAAGTCGCGCTCGACGATGCCGGTGTAGATCTGGCGCGGGCGGCCGATGCGGGAACCCGGCTCCTTGATCATCTCGTGCCACTGGGCGATCCAGCCCGGCAGCCGGCCCAGGGCGAACAGGACCGTGAACATCTCGGTCGGGAAGCCCATGGCCCGGTAGATCAGGCCGGTGTAGAAGTCGACGTTCGGGTAGAGCTTGCGCTCGACGAAGTAGTCGTCGGAGAGGGCGTGCTCCTCCAGCTTCAGGGCGATGTCGAGGAGTTCGTCGTCCTTGCCGAGGGCGGAGAGCACGTCGTGCGCGGCGGCCTTGATGATCCTGGCGCGCGGGTCGAAGTTCTTGTAGACCCGGTGGCCGAAGCCCATCAGGCGGACGCCGTCCTCCTTGTTCTTCACCTTGCGGATGAAGGTGTCGACGTCGTTGCCCGAGTCGCGGATGCCCTCCAGCATCTCCAGCACCGACTGGTTGGCGCCGCCGTGCAGCGGGCCCCACAGGGCGTTGATGCCGGCCGAGATCGACGCGAACATGTTGGCCTGCGAGGAGCCGACCAGGCGGACCGTGGAGGTCGAGCAGTTCTGCTCGTGGTCGGCGTGCAGGATGAGCAGCTTGTCCAGCGCGGAGACGACGACGGGGTCGAGCTCGAACTCCTGGGCGGGGACCGAGAAGGTCATGCGCAGGAAGTTCTCGACGTAGCCGAGGTCGTTGCGCGGGTAGACGAACGGGTGACCGATCGACTTCTTGTACGCGTAGGCCGCGATCGTCGGGAGCTTGGCGAGCAGGCGGATGGTGGAGAGGTTGCGCTGCTTCTCGTCGAACGGGTTGTGGCTGTCCTGGTAGAAGGTGGACAGCGCCGAGACCACCGAGGACAGCATCGCCATCGGGTGGGCGTCGCGAGGGAACCCCTTGTAGAAGTTCTTGACGTCCTCGTGCAGCAGGGTGTGCTGCGTGATCTCGTTCTTGAAGGTGGTGAGCTCGTCGACGGTCGGCAGCTCACCGTTGATCAGCAGGTAGGCCACCTCCAGGAAGGTGGAGCGCTCGGCCAGCTGCTCGATGGGGTAGCCGCGGTACCGGAGGATGCCCTGCTCGCCGTCGAGATAGGTGATGGCGGATTTGTAGGCGGCGGTGTTGCCGTAGCCGCTGTCGAGAGTCACCAGACCGGTCTGGGCGCGCAGCTTCCCGATGTCGAAGCCCTTGTCGCCGACGGTGCTGTCGACCACCGGGTAGGTGTACTCGCCGCCGTCGTACCGCAGTACTACAGAGTTGTCGCTCACGTCTTCCCTCACCGACGTAGTGCCTCATCTTCGAGGTGCCCTGACTGTCTCTACCATCCCCCATTTGGCTCAGGAGAGTGCACTCGGGGTCGACCATTGGGCCCATTGGCGGCACTCAGTGCCGCCAACCTGCTCATCCTGCCCCCTCGATCGGGTCACGGGAAGTGCTGTGTGACCTTTGCGACTCATTTGATCGATCATTTTTCGCGGCACCCGGCCGAGACCGGGCATCCGGGGGTCTTCTCGGGCATATGACAGCTTTTGCGTGCCTTCAGAGCGTTCTGCCGCCCTTGAGGCGGAAGTCCAGTGCCGTGCAGCGCCGTCCCGCCGAGACCGTCCGCACCGCCTGGCCGATCGCCTTGCGCGAGCCGACGAGCACGACCAGCTTCTTGGCCCGGGTCACCGCCGTGTAGAGCAGGTTCCGCTGGAGCATCATCCAGGCGCCGGTGGTGACCGGGATCACCACGGCGGGATATTCACTGCCCTGCGAGCGGTGAATGGTCACCGCGTACGCGTGCGCCAGCTCGTCCAGCTCGTCGAAGTCGTACGGGACCTCCTCGTCCTCGTCGGTCAGCACCGTCAGGCGCTGCTCGACCGGGTCCAGCGAGGTGACCACGCCCACGGTGCCGTTGAAGACGCCGTTCTCCCCTTTCTCGTAGTTGTTACGGATCTGAGTGACCTTGTCCCCGACCCGGAAAACGCGCCCGCCGAACCGCTTTTCCGGCAGATCGGGCCGGGCGGGGGTGACGGCCTGCTGGAGCAGTCCGTTGAGGGTGCCGGCACCCGCCGGGCCGCGGTGCATGGGCGCGAGGACCTGCACGTCCCGGCGGGGGTCGAGGCCGAACCTGGCCGGGATCCGCCGCGCCGCCACGTCCACGGTGAGCCGCCCCGCCTCCTCGGTGTCGTCCTCGACGAAGAGGAAGAAGTCCTTCATGCCGTCGGTGACGGGGTGCTGCCCGGCGTTGATCCGGTGCGCGTTGGTCACCACGCCCGACTGCTGGGCCTGCCGGAAGACCCGGGTGAGCCGGACGGCGGGGATCGGGCTGCCCTCGGCCAGCAGGTCGCGCAGCACCTCGCCGGCGCCCACGCTGGGCAACTGGTCCACGTCCCCGACGAACAGCAGATGGGCGCCCGGAGGCACCGCCTTCACCAGCTTGTTGGCGAGCAGCAGGTCCAGCATGGACGCCTCGTCGACGACCACGAGGTCGGCGTCGAGCGGGCGGTCCCGGTCGTAGGCCGCGTCGCCGCCGGGCTTGAGCTCCAGCAGCCGGTGGACGGTGGAGGCCTCGGCCCCGGTCAGCTCGGCGAGGCGCTTGGCGGCCCGCCCGGTGGGCGCGGCCAGCACCACCTTGGCCTTCTTGGCGCGGGCCAGCTCCACGATCGAGCGCACCGTGAAGGACTTGCCGCAGCCGGGCCCGCCGGTCAGCACGGCCACCTTCTCGGTCAGCGCCAGCTTCACGGCCGCCTCCTGCTCGGGGGCGAGTTCGACCCCCGTCCGGCCCCCGAGCCAGCCGAGCGCCTTGTCCCACACCACGTCCCGGAAACCGGGCATCCGGTCCTCCTCCGTCCGCAGCAGGCGCAACAGCTGGGCGGAGAGGGAGAGTTCGGCGCGGTGGAAGGGGACGAGGTAGACGGCGGTGACGGGGTCGCCGCCCTCCGGGTCGGGGATCTTCTCCCGCACGACGCCGGGGTCCTCCCCCGCCTCGGGCTCGGCGGCCAGTTCCGCCAGGCACTCGATGACGAGCCCGGTGTCCACCTGGAGCAGCTTGACGGCGTCCGCGATCAGCCGCTCCTCGGGCAGGTAGCAGTTCCCCTGGTCGGCGGACTGCGACAGCGCGTACTGGAGGCCCGCCTTGACCCGCTCCGGGCTGTCGTGCGGGATGCCGACGGACTGGGCGATCTTGTCGGCGGTCAGGAAGCCGATGCCCCAGACGTCGGCGGCCAGCCGGTAGGGCTGGTTCTTCACCACGGAGATCGAGGCGTCGCCGTACTTCTTGTAGATGCGCACGGCGATGGAGGTGGACACCTCGACGGTCTGGAGGAAGAGCATGACCTCCTTGATCGCCTTCTGCTCCTCCCACGCCTCGGCGATCTTCTTGGTCCGCTTGGGCCCGAGGCCCGGGACCTCGATGAGCCGCTTGGGCTCCTCCTCGATGACCGTGAGGGTGTCGACGCCGAAGTGCTGGGTGATCCGGTCGGCGAAGACCGGCCCGATCCCCTTCACCAGCCCGGAGCCGAGGTAGCGGCGGATGCCCTGGACGGTGGCCGGCAGCACGGTCGTGTAGTTCTCGACGTGGAACTGCTTGCCGTACTGCGGGTGCGACCCCCAGCGCCCCTCCATCCGCAGCGACTCCCCCACCTGCGCGCCGAGCAGCGCGCCGACGACCGTGAGGAGATCGCCGGCGCCTCTGCCGGTGTCGACCCGGGCGACGGTGTAGCCGTTCTCCTCATTGGAGTACGTGATCCGCTCGAGCACGCCTTCGAGCGTGGCGAGCCGCCGCTCGTCGGGGGCCGCGGGGGGCTGGTTGGGCATGATCCGACGGTACCGGTGAGGTGTGACAGCCGGTGCGGGCTAGGGGTACGTCTTGAGGGCTTCGAGGAAGGGAGCGAAGGTCTCGGCGGGGAAGATGAGGGTGGCTTCCGCGGGGGCCTTTGAGTCGCGGACGGCTGTATGGGTGGGGGAGGTCGCGATCTCCACGCACTCGTTGCCGTCGCCGGGGCCCGAGTAGGACGACTTGCGCCAGGTGTCGGGGGTGGTCACGGTGCGCCTCACAGTCCTGTGGACGACTCGACGGTGGCTGTGGGCGAGGCCTTGAGGCTGTCCACGAAGGTGGTGAAGGCTTCGGCCGGGAAGGCGAGGGTGGCTCTGGCCGGGGTTTTCGAGTCGCGGATGGCTATGCAAGTGGGCCCATCGGCGATTTCCACGCAGTCGTTGCCCTCACCGCCGCCGGAGTAGGACGACTTCCGCCAGGTGATGGGGGTGGTCATGCTGGTCCTCACAGTTCCTTGATCAACTGGTGGATGAAGTCACGCGACCGTGTCGAGGAAAGCGACTCCGCCCTCACTTTACGGAAGAGCTTTCGAAAGTGCTCCAACTGGGCTTCGGAGTCGATGAAAGCTGTCCCGTGGGGAGCATCACGCACCACAGTGTCCAGGCGGGAGACAGCTCCGCCCAGGTGCACCATGGCGCTCCCCGCCCCGGCAAAGTCGTCCAGCGCAAAGGGGATGACCTGCACCGTCACGTGGTCCGCGTCGGACATCTCCAGAATGCGCTCCAACTGTGCCCGAGTGGTGGATCGTCCAGCGACCTTGATTCTCAGTGCTGCCTCATGGATCACGGTCTCGTACGGCATCGGGTCAGGGCCCTCGATGACGACCTTGCGCCTCATCCTGTGCCCCACCCTCAGCTCCACTTCGTCCTCGGGGAACTCCGGGTTCATGTAAGTGAAGAGCGCCCGAGCGTACTCCGCCGTCTGAAACAACCCCGGCACGTGGATAACGGCGACATCATGGCGGGACCGCGCATGGTGATCGAGCTCGGCGAGATCCTGGTAGGCCGCAGGAAGCACTCCTCGGTACTCCTCCCACCAACCGCGAGTCCGGTCAGTAGCCATGCCTGCCAAGGCATCGACCAGTTCAGTGTCGGCACACGCGTAGTTCGCGGCCATCCTGCGTACTCGCTCTTCACTCACGCCTGAGACGCCCGACTCGATCTGGCTCATCTGGGCGGAGTTAACGCCGAGTCGGCTCGCCGCCTCCGTGGCCTTGAGGCCTGCCGCTTCACGCAACCTGCGCAGCTCCGCACCCAGCCGGACTTGACGCGCTGTGGGGTGCCGTCGAACCGGCACGGCGCCCTCCTTTCCTCAACAGCAATGGCACAGCAACTCGTTCGGGGGCAGGTTACGCGACCAGCTTGCCGCGACTTAAATTTATGACTTACCTTCAGTGACGCGAAGACCACGCAACGGAAGCGCACCGCCCCGTCCTGCCACGACGGCTGCGGCAATGCCACCGCGCGCGAAAACCCCACTCACCGACCGGAGTCGATGACGCATGCCCGAAACCCCCCAACCCACCCCCATCCCCTGGGAGTACTCCCTCCACATCCCCAACGATCCCCGCGCCGTCACCGTCACTCGCCGCACCCTGCGCCTGATCCTCACCCTGCACGGCCTGATCGGACTCGTGGACACCGCCGAGCTCCTGGCCACCGAGTTGATCTCCAACGCCGTGCTGCACACCGAGGGTCCCGCGGCCCTCCGCGTCCGCTTCTCCGCCGGCGTGCTGCGGATCGGGGCGTGGGACGCCGACCCCGCACCCCCGGAGCCGCCCGTCCCCCTGGAGCCGGCCGTCGACCGGGAGGAAGGACGCGGGCTCGCCCTGGTCAAGGCCTGTTCCGACCTGTGGGGCTGGCAGCCGCTGTCCCGCAACGGCAACCGCGGCAAGGTCGTCTGGTGCGAACTCGCGACCTCCGGCGGTCAATTCGCCACGTCCACCTCCGCCATCAGCTGAACGTTTACTCGCCCCTCGAATGGGTGAACGTCAGCCGATCACACGGACATACGACCTCTTGATCACCCTAGGTTGCGCACATGGTCACAGCAGTTCATGAGGGCATGCACCGGATCTTCCAGGAGCGGCCCGAAATCCTGACCCCGGTGTTCGGGGTACTGGGTGTTCCACTGCCGAGAAAGGCGACCGTGGACGCCATCGCGACCGATGTGACGGAGACCCGTCCGCTCGAACGCCGAGTGGACACCGTCCTGCGCGTCGGTCCGTCCGACGGCGAGGACTTTCTCCTCGCCATCGAGTCACAGTCGAGAAGGGACGCGAACAAGCAGTCGAGTTGGGCCTACTACGTGGCCTACCTCCAGGCCAAGTATGACCTGCCGGTCCTGCTCCTCGTGGTCTGCCAGGACGCGAAGACGGCCAAGTGGGCGGTCGGCCCCTTCGACTGCGGAACGCGGGGCTGGACGGCTCAGCGGACGTTTCCGCTGGTCGCGGGGCCTCACAACATGCCGGTCATCACGGACGCCCGAACGGCGGGAAAGAACCTCGCTCTGGCGGCCCTCTCCGCCATGGCACACGCCCGCAGCCCGGAGTGTGACGCCATACTGGAAGCGATCGACCGCGCCCTCCAGGAACTCTGGGAAACGGACCCCGAGACCGCCGGCTACTTCTACGAATGCCTGGACGTCAATCTGGGTGACAGTCCAGCCGGAAAGAAATGGAAGGAAATCATGTCTTTCGTCACTTACTTCCCCGGTCGTGGAACGGTCCGCGAGACGGCGTACCTGGAGGGCAAGGCCGAAGGCAAAGCCGAGGGCAAAGCCGAGGGCAAAGTCGAGGGCAAGGCTGAAGGCAAGGCCGAAAGCATCCTCTCCGTGCTGAAGGTGCGGGGCATCCCCGTACCGGACGGCGTCCGTAAGCGCATCACCACCTGCACCGACCTCGACCGCCTGGACGCCTGGATGGAGCGTTCCCCCCTGGTCGCCTGGGCGGGAGAGCTCTTCACCGAGGACTCTGACGCAACCGAGTAGTCCGCCGTCCAGGTGAGCCATGCCTTGGACTCCCGCGCCGTCGGGAGTCCGGGCCCCAACGACAGCCGCCACTCCCCGTCGCTCAGGCCGGGAAGGCACTGAACCGGCCACGACGCCGACGCCCCGCAGCCGCCTCACGGTTCGGTTCCGCGCCGCTGACCTCGGAGGGGAAGACCGCCCACCTCCGGTCACGATTAGGTTTCAGCCACCGCCACCCCCTTGCCCCGATCTCGTGTAATCGATTCCAATCCTTCGTGTAATCGATTCCACGAGGAGGTGGAACGACGATGGCGAGCATCAAGGACGTCGCCGCCGTGGCGGGCGTGTCGGTCGCCACGGTCTCGCGCGTCCTGAACGACCACCCGTCGGTCAGCGCCGACGCACGCAAGCGCGTGCTGACCGCCGTCGAGGCGCTGGGCTACCGTCCGAACGCCGTCGCCCGGTCGCTGCGCACCGACCAGACCCGCACCCTCGGCCTGGTCATCAGCGACGTGCTGAACCCGTACTTCACCGAACTGGCCCGCTCCGTCGAGGAGGAGGCTCG
Organism: Streptomyces sp. NPDC015220; assembly: GCF_043079345.1. NCBI lineage: Bacteria > Bacillati > Actinomycetota > Actinomycetes > Kitasatosporales > Streptomycetaceae > Streptomyces > Streptomyces sp. NPDC015220. Next base: position 907,892 of record NZ_JBIBUK010000001.1, read on the forward strand.
CGCGCTCGGCTACAGCGTGATCATCGGCAACGCCGACGAGCGGCCCGACCTCCAGGACCACCACGTGCGGACCCTTCTGGACCGGCGGATCGACGGGCTCCTGGTCTCCCCCACCGACGGCGGCTCGCCGCTGATGCTGGACGCCGCGCGCGCGGGGACGCCGATGGTGTTCGTGGACCGGTGGATCAAGGGCGTGGACGTGCCGGTGGTCCGGGCGGACGGGCAGGAGGCGGTGCGGGATCTCGTCGCGCACCTGTACGGGCTCGGGCACCGGCGGCTCGCGATCATCGCGGGCCCGGCGGCCACCACCACCGGCAGCGAGCGCGTCCAGGCGTTCCGCCGGGCGATGGCCGAGTACGACCTCCCGCTCCCCGACGCCTACACCGGGCAGGGCGACTTCCAGGCCGAGAGCGGCCGGCGGGTCACCGAGGGGTTCCTCGACCTGCCCGAGCCGCCCGAAGTGGTCTTCGCCGCCGACAACCTGATGGCGCTCGGCGCGCTGGACGCGATCCGGGCGCGCGGGCTGCGGGTGCCCGAGGACATCGCGCTGGCCGCGTTCGACGACATCCCGTGGTTCGTGCACACCGATCCGCCGGTCACCGCCATCGCCCAGCCCACGGGCGAGCTGGGGCGGGCCGCCGTACGGGCCCTGGTCGACCGCATCGAGGGACGGCCGCCCGAGTCGGTCGCCCTGCCCGCCCGTCTCGTCGTGCGCCGCTCGTGCGGCGAGCCGCCCGCAGCGGGCCGGCCTCCGGCACCAGACCGGCCTCCGGCACCAGACCAGTCCCCCGCAACGAACGAGCCTCTCGCAACGAACAGGAGCAAGCCGTGAGCAACCCGGACGAGTTGCTGCGCATCGAAGGGATCCGGAAGACCTTCCCGGGCGTGGTGGCGCTGGACAGCGTCGACTTCGACCTGCGCCGCGGCGAGGTGCACGTGCTGCTCGGCGAGAACGGCGCGGGCAAGAGCACCCTGATCAAGATGCTGTCCGGCGCCTACACCCCCGACGCCGGGCGGATCCTGGCCGGCGGCGAGGAGGTGCGCATCCACGGCGCCCAGGACGCCGAGCGCCTCGGGATCGCCACCATCTACCAGGAGTTCAACCTCGTCCCCGATCTGACGGTCGCCGAGAACATCTTCCTGGGCCGCCAGCCGCGCCGCTTCGGGATGATCGACCGGAAGAAGATGGAGGCGGACGCCGCAGCTCTCCTGGAGCGGGTCGGCGTGCACGTCTCCCCCCGCGCACGGGTGCGGGAACTGGGCATCGCCCGCCTTCAGATGGTGGAGATCGCCAAGGCGCTCAGCCTGGACGCGCGCGTGCTCATCATGGACGAGCCGACCGCGGTGCTCACCTCCGAGGAGGTCGAGAAGCTGTTCACGATCGTGCGCGCGCTGCGCGCCGACGGCGTCGGCATCGTGTTCATCACGCACCACCTGGAGGAGATCGCCGCCCTGGGCGACCGGGTCACGGTCATCCGGGACGGCAGGAGCGTCGGCCAGGTGCCCGCCTCCACTCCCGAGGACGAGCTGGTGCGGCTCATGGTCGGCCGTTCGATCGACCAGCAGTACCCGCGCGAGCGTCCCGAGCAGGGCGAGCCGCTGCTCACCGTCGAGGGGCTCACCCGGGACGGCGTCTTCCACGACATCAGCTTCCAGGTGCGCGCCGGCGAGGTCGTCGGCATCGCGGGGCTGGTCGGGGCCGGCCGTACCGAGGTCGTCCGGGCGGTGTTCGGCGCGGACCCCTATGACAAGGGCGCCGTGAAGGTCGCGGGCGCCGAGCTCCGGCGGCACGACGTGAACGCGGCCATGGCGGCCGGCATCGGGCTCGTGCCCGAGGACCGCAAGGGCCAGGGACTGGTCCTGGACGCCTCGGTCGAGGAGAACCTCGGCCTGGTGACCCTGCGGTCGGCCTCGCGCGGCGGGTTCGTCGACCTCAAGGGCCAGCACGTGGCCGCCGAGCGGATCGCCGGGCAGCTCGGCGTGCGGATGGCCGGCCTCGGCCAGCACGTGCGCACCCTCTCCGGCGGCAACCAGCAGAAGGTCGTCATCGGCAAGTGGCTGCTGGCGGACACCAAGGTGCTCATCCTCGACGAACCGACGCGCGGCATCGACGTCGGCGCCAAGGTCGAGATCTACCAGCTCATCAACGAGCTGACGGCGGCCGGCGCCGCGGTGCTGATGATCTCCAGCGACCTGCCCGAGGTGCTCGGCATGAGCGACCGGGTGCTGGTGATGGCCCAGGGCCGGATCGCGGGCGAACTCCCCGCCGACCGGGCCACCCAGGACGCCGTGATGGCGCTCGCCGTCAGCACTCCCACGACCCCCACCACTTCCACCACCGGAACGGAGGCCTCCCGTGGCCACTGACACGCTCAAGAGCAAGGCGGGCGCGGGGGGCGCCTCCGGCGGCCTGCGCCGCCTGCTGCTCGACAACGGCGCGCTCACCGCGCTCATCGTCCTGGTCATCGCCCTGTCGGCGCTGTCCGGCGACTTCCTGACCACCGACAACCTGCTCAACATCGGCGTCCAGGCGGCCGTGACCGCCATCCTCGCCTTCGGTGTCACCTTCGTCATCGTCTCGGCGGGCATCGACCTGTCGGTCGGCTCGGTGGCGGCCCTGTCGGCCACCGTGCTGGCCTGGAGCGCGACCTCGCACGGCGTGCCGGTCTTCCTCGCGGTGATCCTCGCCGTCGCCACCGGCATCGCGGCCGGCCTGGTCAACGGCTTCCTGATCTCCTACGGCAAACTGCCGCCGTTCATCGCCACGCTGGCCATGCTGTCGGTGGGCCGCGGTCTGTCCCTGGTCATCTCCCAGGGCTCCCCGATCGCCCTGCCGGACTCCGTCTCGCACCTGGGCGACACGCTCGGCGGCTGGCTGCCGGTGCCCGTGCTGGTCATGATCGTCGTGGGCCTGATCACGGCGCTGGTTCTGGGCCGGACCTACATCGGCCGTTCCATGTACGCGATCGGCGGCAACGAGGAGGCGGCCCGCCTGTCCGGGCTGCGGGTGAAGCGGCAGAAGCTCGCCATCTACGCCCTGTCCGGACTGTTCGCCGCCGCCGCGGGCATCGTGCTCGCCGCCCGGCTGTCCTCCGCGCAGCCGCAGGCCGCCAACGGCTACGAGCTGGACGCCATCGCCGCGGTCGTCATCGGCGGCGCCTCGCTGGCGGGCGGCACCGGCAAGGCCTCGGGCACGCTGATCGGCGCGCTGATCCTGGCGGTGCTGCGCAACGGCCTCAACCTCCTGTCCGTCTCCGCCTTCTGGCAGCAGGTCGTCATCGGTGTCGTGATCGCGCTGGCGGTGCTGCTGGACACCGTGCGCCGCAAGGCCGGGGCGACCCCGCAGGCCGCGGGCACGGGCAGCGGCGGCGGCAAGGGCAAGCAGGCGGCGACGTACGGCCTGGCGGCCGTGGTGACGGTGGCCCTGGTGGCCGCGACCTCGCTGCTGCACACCGGGTCCTCCTCCACCAACCCGAAGATGGGCCTGTCGCTGTCCACGCTCAACAACCCGTTCTTCGTGCAGATCAAGTCGGGCGCGCAGGCGGAGGCGAAGCGGCTGGGCATCGACCTGACCGTCACCGACGCCCAGAACGACGCCTCCCAGCAGGCCAACCAGCTTCAGAACTTCACCAGTTCCAGCCTGGGCGCGATCATCGTCAACCCGGTGGACTCCGACGCGGCGAGCAACTCCGTGAAGGCCGCCGGCAAGTCGGACATCCCCGTTATCGCCGTCGACCGCGGTGTCAACAACGCCAAGACGGCCGCGCTGGTCGCCTCCGACAACGTCGCGGGCGGCGAGCTGGCCGCCAAGAGCATCGCCGAGAAGCTGGGCGGCCACGGCAAGATCGTGATCCTCCAGGGCCAGGCGGGCACCTCCGCGGCCCGCGAGCGCGCCGCAGGCTTCGCCAAGGGCCTCAAGGCCTACCCGGGCATCCGGGTCCTGGCCCAGCAGCCCGCCGACTTCGACCGCACCAAGGGCCTCGACGTGATGTCGAACCTGCTCCAGGCCCACCCCGACGTCCAGGGTGTGATCGCCGCCAACGACGAGATGGCGCTCGGCGCGGTCAAGGCGCTCGGCTCCAAGGCCGGCAAGTCCGTCCAGGTCGTGGGCTTCGACGGCACCCCGGACGGCCTCACCGCCGTCGAGAAGGGCACGCTGTACGCCTCCGTGGCGCAGCAGCCGAGCCAGCTCGGCCGGATCGCGGTGGACAACGCGCTGAAGGCGACTCAGGGCAAGCCGGTCGCCGCGACGGTGAAGGTGCCCGTCAAGGTGGTAACCAAGGAGAACGTGGCCGGGTTCAGCGGCTGACCGGCAACACGTCGCGTGAGGAGACACTGCCCATGTACGACTACGACCTCCTGGTCGTCGGATCGGCCAACGCCGACCTGGTGATCGGCGTCGAGCGGCGGCCCGGCGCCGGGGAGACGGTGCTCGGCTCCGACCTGGCCGTCCACCCCGGCGGCAAGGGCGCCAACCAGGCGGTGGCCGCCGCCCGCCTCGGGGCCCGTACGGCCCTGCTGGCCCGGGTCGGCGACGACGCGCACGGCCGGCTGCTGCTGGACTCGCAGCGGAGCGCCGGGGTGGACCCGGCGGGCGTGCTGGTCGGCGGCGCCCCGACCGGGGTCGCCCTGATCACGGTGGACCCCTCCGGGGACAACAGCATCGTGGTCTCGCCGGGCGCCAACTGGCGCCTCACCGCCGAGGACGTCCGTGGGGCGGCCGGCCTGGTCCGGTCCTCCCGGGTGGTCTCCGCGCAATTGGAGATCCCGCTGGAGACGGTGGTGGAGGCCGCGCGCGCCCTGGCGCCCGGCAGCCGGTTCGTGCTGAACCCGTCGCCCCCGCGGGAGCTGCCGCAGGAGCTGCTGGACGCCTGCGACCCGCTGATCGTCAACGAGCACGAGGCGAAGGTGATCCTGGGCGGGGACGGGGCCGGGGACGACCCGGAGGACTGGGCGCGGGCGCTGCTCGCGCGCGGTCCGCGCTCGGTGGTCGTCACCCTGGGCGCCGAGGGCGCGCTGGTGGCGTCCGCCGACGGGTCCGTGCGGGTGCCGTCCGTGAAGGTGGACGCCGTGGACACGACCGGGGCGGGCGACGCCTTCACCGCCGCCCTGGCCTGGCGGCTCGGCGCGGGCGAGTCCCTCGCCGAGGCGGCGGCGTACGCGGCCCGGGTCGGCGCGGTGGCCGTGACGCGGCGCGGCGCGCAGGAGTCGTACCCGACGGCGGCGGAGGTCGACGCCGTATGAAGAAGGCGGGCATTCTCAACCGCGAGCTCTGTGGCGCGCTGGCCGAGCTGGGGCACACCGACGAGGTGCTGGTGTGCGACGCGGGCATGCCGATACCGCACGGGCCGAGGGTGGTCGACCTGGCGTTCCGGGCCGGGGTGCCGTCCTTCGCCGAGGTGCTGGACGGGCTGCTGGCCGAGCTGGTGGTCGAGGGCGCCACGGCGGCGGCCGAGGTGCGCGAGGCCAACGCGGCGGCCGCCGAACTCCTGGACGGACACTTCCCCGGGCTGGTCCTGGTGCCCCACGAGCGGCTGAAGGAACTGTCGGCGCGCGCGCGTCTGGTCGTCCGCACCGGGGAGGCCCGCCCGTACGCCAATGTGCTGCTGCGGTGCGGGGTGTTCTTCTGACCGACCGCCGTGAGGCGCGGCAGGACGCGGAGACAATACGAGGGGGCCCGGTCCGTCGACCGGGCCCCCTCGGCTTTCCCCTCCTGTTTCCCCTCCCGTACCGGAACCCCCGCGATCCCCCCGGATCCCCCCAGGTGTCCCGATGCCAGGTACGACACCCGGAGTACCGGGAGGGTTGTACGGCGGGTGGGGACTTTTTTCCGGGGTCCTCAGGAGCCGCCGGGTCCCGCCGCCTCCACGGCCTGAGCCACCACCCGTCGCAGCGCGCCGAACTCCGACCGGTAGCGGCCCGGGCGCACGGGTCCCCGACACCCCGGCGGCCCCCGGTCCGTTCCAGCGGGCCCAGAGACGTGGTCATGGTGGTCAGGTCCGTCATACGGTCACCGGATCACGTGTTCCAGGAACCGCCGTGCCGTCTCCGCCAGCACCTCCCGTCCGTCACGTGACCACAACTCCGCGTTGAACAGCTCCACTTCGATGGCGCCGGTGTAGCCGGCCGCCTCCACGTACCCCTTCCACTCCCGCATGTCGATCGCGCCGTCGCCGATCTGGCCGCGGCCGTCGAGGACGCCCCGCGGGAGCGGGGTGGTCCAGTCGGCGAGCTGGAAGGCGTGGATGCGGCCGGCCGCCCCCGCGCGGGCGATCTGCTCGGGCGCCCGGTCGTCCCACCAGACGTGGTAGGTGTCCACGGCCACCCCGACCTGGTGGGCGGGGAAGCGTTCGGCGAGGTCGAGGGCCTGGGCGAGGGTGGAGACCACGCAGCGGTCGGCGGCGTACATGGGATGGAGCGGCTCGATGGCCAGTCGCACGCCGTGCTCCTCGGCGTGCGGGCCCAGTTCGGCCAGCGCGTCCGCGACGCGCTCGCGCGCGCCGTGCAGGTCCTTGCCGCCGGCGGGGAGTCCGCCGCAGACCAGGACCAGGGTGCCGGTGCCGAGCGTGGCCGCCTCCTCGACCGCCCGGCGGTTGTCGGCCAGGGCCGCCGCCCGGGCCTCCGGCTCGGTCGCCGTGAGGAAGCCGCCCCGGCACAGGGTGGTGACGGTCAGCCCCGCCTCGTGGACCAGGTCGGCCGCCGCCCGGACTCCGTACGCCTGTACCGGCTCGCGCCACAGGCCGACGTTCTCCACCCCCGACTGGACGCAGGCGTCGACCAGTTCGGGCAGCGACAGCTGTCTCACCGTCATCTGGTTGACGCTGAACCGCTCCAGGCCGCTCACCGGCCCGCTCCGTACACGCCCAGCAGGTTCCTCATCCGTTCCTCCGCCAGCTCGGGATCCGGGAACAGGCCGAGACGGTCGGCGAGTTCGTAGGCGTGCGCCAGGTGGGGCAGGGAGCGGGCCGACTGAAGGCCGCCGACCATGGTGAAGTGCGACTGGTGGCCGGCGAGCCAGGCCAGCAGGACCACGCCGGTCTTGTAGAAGCGGGTGGGCGCCCGGAAGAGGTGGCGGGAGAGTTCGACGGTGGGGTCGAGCAGCTCGCGGAACCCGGTCGCGTCCCCCGCGTCCAGGACCCGTACCGCCCGCGCCGCCAGCGGGCCCAGCGGGTCGAAGACGCCGAGCAGCGCGTGGCTGAAGCCCTGCTCGTCGCCGGCGATCAGCTCCGGGTAGTTGAAGTCGTCGCCCGTGTAGCAGCGCACCCCCTCCGGCAGACGGCGGCGCAGCTCTGTCTCGCGCCCGGCGTCCAGCAGGGAGATCTTCACTCCGTCGACCTTGTCGGGGTGGGCGGCGACGAGGTCCAGGAAGGTGTCGGTGGCCGCGTCCAGGTCTGCCGAACCCCAGTAGTCCTGGAGCGCCGGGTCGAACATGGGGCCGAGCCAGTGCAGGATCACCGGGTCGGCGGCCTGGCGCAGCAGGTGGCCGTAGACCTCCAGGTAGTCGTCCGGTCCCTGGGCCGTGGCGGCGAGGGCGCGCGAGGCCATCAGGATCGCCTGGGCGCCGGACTCCTCGACCAGGGTGAGCTGTTCCTCGTATGCGGCACGGATGTCGGCGAGCGTGCCGCCGGCGATCTGGTCGGTGCCGACGCCGCAGGCGATGCGCCCGCCCACCGTCCTCGCCTCCGCCGCGGACCGGCGGATCAGTTCGGCCGCGCCGGCCCAGTCCAGGCCCATGCCCCGCTGCGCGGTGTCCATCGCCTCGGCGACGCCCAGCCCGTGGGACCACAGGTGGCGGCGGAAGGCGAGGGTGGCGTCCCAGTCGACGGCGGCCGGCGAGTCGGGCGAGACGTCGGCGAACGGGTCGGCGACGACGTGCGCCGCCGAGAAGACCGTGCGGGAGGTGAAGGGGGCGCCGGGTGCGGCGGTGACGGGCTCGGCGCGCGGCTCGTAGGCCTTGAGGCCGCCGTCCGGGTCCGGCAGGTGGATGGTCACAGCCGGATCTCCGGCACCTCGACGCGGCGGCCCTCGGCCGAGGACCTCAGGCCCAGTTCGGCGAGCTGCACGCCACGGGCGCCGGCGAGCAGGTCCCAGTGGTAGGGGGCGTCGGCGTGGACGTGGCGCAGGAACAGCTCCCACTGGGCCTTGAAGCCGTTGCCGAAGACGGTGTTGTCGGGCACCTCCTGCCACTGGTCCCGGAAGGACTCGGTGGCGGGGACGTCGGGGTCCCACACCGGCTTGGGGGTGGCGGAGCGGTGCTGGACGCGGCAGTCGCGCAGGCCCGCGACGGCAGAGCCCTCCGTGCCGTCCACCTGGAACTCGACCAGTTCGTCGCGGTGGACGCGCACGGCCCAGGAGGAGTTGATCTGGGCGATCACGCCTCCTTCGAGTTCGAAGACGCCGTAGGCGGCGTCGTCGGCGGTGGCGTCGTAGGGCTTGCCGTTCTCGTCCCAGCGCTGGGGGATGTGGGTGGCGGTGAGCGCCTGCACGGAGGTGACCCGGCCGAACAGCTCGTGCAGGACGTACTCCCAGTGCGGGAACATGTCGACGACGATGCCGCCGCCGTCCTCGGCGCGGTAGTTCCAGGAGGGGCGCTGGGCCCGCTGCCAGTCGCCCTCGAAGACCCAGTAGCCGAACTCGCCGCGCACGGACAGGATCCGGCCGAAGAAGCCGCCGTCGATCAGCCGCTTCAGCTTCAGCAGCCCGGGCAGGAAGACCTTGTCCTGGACGACGCCGTGCTTGATGCCCTTGGCGTGCGCGAGCCGGGCCAGCTCCAGGGCGCCGTCCAGGCCGGTGGCGGTGGGCTTCTCGGTGTAGACGTGCTTGCCGGCGGCGATCGCCTTCCTGATCGCCTCCTCCCGGGCCGAGGTGACCTGCGCGTCGAAGTAGACGTCGACGTCCGGGTCGGCGAGGACGGCGTCCAGGTCCGTCGAGTGGTGTTCGAGGCCGTGCCGGTCGGCAAGCGCCTTCAGCGCGTGCTCGCGCCGGCCGACCAGGACCGGTTCCGGCCACAGCACGGTGCCGTCGCCGAGGTCGAGTCCGCCCTGCTCGCGCAGGGCGAGGATCGAGCGGACCAGGTGCTGGCGGTAGCCCATGCGCCCGGTCACGCCGTTCATGGCGATCCGCACCGTCTTGCGTGTCACGTCAGTCCCTCCGTACGCGCTACCGCGCCGCCCGGGCTCCAGCGATCTCACCGGCCGCCTCGCAGCAAGCGCTTTCTATGCGGTGAGAAGCTAGCCTCTGGGCCGCGGGGGGACAAGAGCGCGGGCGGATCGTGTTGTTCGAGGGGGCGAACAAGGGGGCTGGGGGCCGTAAGGTCTGCACGACACTTCCGCCGTGGCCCCCTCGGGCGGCGGCGGACCCACGGCGTCCTCGGGCGGCGGCGGACCCGTGGCCCTCCTCGGGCGGTGGTGGTCCCACGGCCCTCCCTGGGCGGTGGTGGGCGGGGACGTACGACGACGAGACGCGCGACCGGAGGACGACGAGATGACGGTGACCCTGGCGGACGTGGCGGCCCGCGCACAGGTCTCGCCCGCGACGGTGTCGCGCGTGCTGAACGGCAACTACCCGGTGGCCGCCGCCACCCGGGAGCGGGTGCTCAAGGCCGTCGACGACCTGGACTACGTGCTGAACGGTCCCGCCAGCTCGCTCGCCGCCGCCACCTCCGACCTGGTCGGCATCCTGGTGAACGACATCGCCGACCCCTTCTTCGGGATCATGGCGAGCGCGATCCAGTCGGAGATCGGCGGGCCGGGCGGCCGGGCGGGCGGGGAACGGCTGGCCGTGGTCTGCAACACCGGCGGCTCACCGGACCGCGAGCTGACGTATCTGACCCTGCTCCAGCGGCAGCGGGCCGCGGCGGTGGTGCTGACCGGCGGGGCCGTGGAGGACGCGCCGCACGCGGCGGCGGTCGCGGCGAAGCTGCGCAAGCTGACGGAGGCCGGGACCCGGGTGGTGCTGTGCGGGCGACCGCCGGCGCCGGACACCCGGGCGGTCGCGCTGGCCTTCGACAACCGCGGGGGCGCGCGGCGGCTGACCGAGCACCTGATCGGGCTGGGCCACCGGCGGCTGGGCTACATCGCCGGTCCCCAGGAGCGCACGACCACCCGTCACCGTCTGGAGGGGCACCGCGAGGCGCTGGCGGCGGCCGGTGTCGAGGAGGATCCCCGCTGGACCGTGTACGGGCGCTACGACCGCACCTCCGGGTACGAGGCCACGCTGGAACTGCTGCGCCGCGATCCGGGGCTGACGGCGGTCGTCGCCGCGAACGACTCCGTCGCGCTGGGGGCGTGCGCGGCGCTGCGCGAGTCCGGGCTGCGGATACCGCGGGACGTGTCGGTGGCGGGCTTCGACGACCTCCCGTTCAGTACCGACGCGGTGCCGTCCCTGACGACGGTGCGGCTGCCGCTGGCCGAGGCGGGGGCGCGGGCGGGCCGGATCGCCATGGGCCGGGAGGAGCCGCCGCCCGGCGGGGTCGCGACGGTGCGCGGGGAGCTGATGGTGCGGGGGTCCTCCGGGGTGCCGCGCGCTTGAGGGTGCCGCGCGGGTCGGTGGGCGCAGCGCGGGTCGGCGGGCGGTGTGGCCGGGGCGGGCGGTATGGATGGGCGGTCTGGCCGGGGCGTCGCCGGGGCGGGCCGTCTGGCTGGGGCGTCGCCGGGGCGGGCCGTCCTGGTGGGCGGCGCTGGGACGCCGCACCGTCCGGCTGGACGTTGCACGGTCCGGCTGGGACGCCGCACGCTCCGGTGGCACACCGCACGGTCCGATGCACACCGCACGGTCCGATGCACACCGCACGGTCCGATGCACACCGCACGGTCCGGAGGGCGTCCACGATCGGGCTCGGGAAGCCGGACGGCTCACTGCCCGGTTCGTCGCGCGCCGGGGTCATCGGGGCGCCGCCGGGCGGGTTTCCGACAGGTTCGATGAGTTCGCGCGACCCGGTCGGTCCTCATCGCCGTGACCGACGGTCACGGGCACGTCGGATCTGATCTGATCCTGTCCGAACGGCAGCGGCGCCCGCACGGCGGCGACCGGAGACAACGGAAAGCAGGAGTGAGTCCCATGCGCATCGTGGTCAGCGAGTTCATCAGCCTGGACGGAGTGGTGCAGGCACCCGGCGGTCCGGAGGAGGACACCGAGGGCGGGTTCGCGCACGGCGGCTGGTCGCACCCGTTCTTCGACCCGGAGGTCGTGGGCGGCGCCTTCGACGACACGCTGGGCCGGGCCGGGGCCCTGCTGTTCGGGCGCCGCACCTGGCGGACGATGGCCGGGGCGTGGCCCGGGCGGGCCGGCGACCCCTTCGCCGACCGGATGAACTCCATCCGGAAGTACGTCGTCTCCGACAGCCTCGACGACTCCGACCTGACCTGGGCGAACACCACACGTCTGCGCCGCGCCGAGGCGTTCGGGCGGATCCGCGAGTCGCGCGCGGAGGGCGACGGCGACCTGCTGGTCATGGGGAGCCCGACGCTCGTCCGTGCCCTGCTGCACGAAGGACTGGTCGACGAGCTGGTGCTCGTGCGGATGCCCGTCCTCCTCGGGGGCGGCAAGACCATCTTCCCGGCGGACGGGGTGAAGCGGCCGCTGGAGCTGGTGTCCGAGACGACGGCCGGGTCGGGCGCCCAGGTGTGCGTGTACCGGGCCGTCGGGGAGTAAGCGGAGGGCACGCGGGACGGGCCCGTGGCCAGGTTGCCGGCGCCCGGCCGCCGCTCCTGACCGGACACGAACCGCTCCGCCGCCTGCCCCTGCCCGCGCCCCCGCCTCTCCCCCTGCCCCTTCCCTGCCCTGGTCGGCCGAGGGTTCCTCCCGGGCGGCGGGGGTACACCCACCGCCATGAAACTGGCGTTCTCCACCCTCGGTGTTCCCGCAATGGCCGTGCCGGACGTCGTCCGGCTCGCGGTCGCGCACGGCTACCACGGCGTCGAACTGCGCGCTCACCACGAGGAGCCGGTGCATCCCGGGCTCGGACCCGGACAGCGGGCCGCGGTGGCCGGCGCGTTCGAGGAGAGCGGCGTCGAGATCCTCGGGCTCGCGGGGTACGCGCGGGTCGCCGCGCCCGGCGACGACGCGCCCGTACTGGCCGAGATCCGGGCACTCCTCGAACTGGCGCGCGATCTGGGCGCCCCCTTCGTCCGGGTCTTCCCCGGCGGCGATCCCGACCGGGCGCAGGAGGAGGGCGACGCGGTCGCCGCCCGCCGCCTGGCGACAGCCGCCGAGTACGCCGCCGACCTGGGGGTCCGCGTCCTGCTGGAGACCCACGACTCGCACCGCACCGGCGCCGACGCCATCCGCGTCCTCGGACCGGTCGGCCACGGCCGGGTCGGCGCCCTGTGGGACGTGATGCACACCTGGCTGGGCGGTGAGCAGCCCTCCGACACCTACGCGGCGCTCTCCCCGCACCTCGGGTACGTGCAGGTCAAGGACATCGCCTCCGCCGACGACCGGACCCCGCTCCCGCTCGGCGCCGGGACCCTGCCGCTGGCCGAGTGCGTCGAGGTCCTCTCCCGGCACGGCTGGGACGGCTGGCTGTGCTGGGAGTACGAGAAGCGGTGGTACGAGGCGGCGGCACCGCTCCCGGACCTCCTGACCCCCGGCCGGGAACACCTGGCCCGGCTGCTGAACGAGGCGGCTTGAAAGCGGATGACCTGACGGAGCGCCGGCGCGGTCGAACGGGGCGCGTCGGCGGATCGTCCCGCCCGGCCCTCGCCCGCCTGGTGCACGGGCGGGCGGTCGTCGTGTTCGCGGTCCGCGAGTACCCGCCCGGCGAGGCCGGCGCCCGGCGCCGGACGGCGGGGCGCTGACGGCATCGGCGCGCCCGCCCCCGAGGGCTCCGTCGGCGCCCCCTCCACTCACGTTGCGCACTCCCTTGACTGGCAGAAACTTTCCGGATATTGGTGGCCCCTCGGAAGTTTCCTTCAGCGATATTCCAGCGGATCTCCTCCGGAAGGAGCGCACGTGCACGACACCGGCACGGGAAGCACAGGAAGACCGGGAAACACCGCACGCCCCGCCAGACGTACCGTCCTCGCCGCGACGGCGGCCCTGACCGCCGCCCTCGCCACCCAGGGCGCCGGCACCGCCCAGGCCGCCACGCGCCACGACGACAAGCGGCTCCGCTCGCTCATCTCCCGGATGACGCTGGAGGAGAAGGTCGGCCAGCTCTTCGTGATGCGGGTCTACGGCCACTCGGCCACCGCCCCCGACCAGGCCGACATCGACGCCAACCTGAAGGAGATCGGCGTCCGCACCGCCGCCGAACTGGTCGCCAAGTACCGCGTCGGCGGCATCATCTACTTCGCCTGGGCCCACAACACCCGCGACCCGCAGCAGATCGCCGACCTGTCCAACGGCATCCAGCGGGCCTCCCTCCAGCAGCCCCGCGGCCTGCCGGTGCTCGTCGCCACCGACCAGGAGCACGGCATCGTCTGCCGGATCGGCAAGCCCGCGACCCTCTTCCCGGGCGCCATGGCGATCGGCGCCGGCGGCTCGGCCTCCGACGCCCGTACGCTAGGCCGCGTCTCGGGCGCCGAACTGCGGGCGATGGGCGTGAACCAGAACTACTCCACCGACGCCGACGTGAACGTCAACCCGGCCAACCCGGTCATCGGCGTACGCTCCTTCGGCGCCGACCCGGACGCCGTGGCGAGGCTGGTGGCGGCCGAGGTACGCGGCTACCAGGGCTCCCGGGTGGCGGCCACCGCCAAGCACTTCCCCGGGCACGGCGACACCGCCGTCGACAGCCACTACGGCTTCCCGGTGATCACACACAGCCGCGAACTGTGGGAACAACTGGACGCCGTGCCGTTCAGGGCCGCGATCAGGGCGGGCATCGACTCGATCATGACCGCCCACATCCAGTTCCCGGCACTCGACGACTCCGGCGACCCGGCCACCCTCTCGCACCCCATCGTCACCGGCATCCTGCGCGGCGAGCTCGGCTACGACGGGGTGGTGATCACCGACTCGCTCGGCATGGAGGGCGTCCGCACCAAGTACGGCGACGACCGGGTGGCCGTGCTGGCGCTGAAGGCAGGGGTGGACCAGCTGCTCAACCCGCCGTCCCTGGACGTGGCGTGGAACGCTGTCCTGACGGCCGTGCGCGAGGGTGAACTCACCGAGGCCCGGCTGGACGAATCGATCCTGCGCGTCCTGCGGCTGAAGGCGAGGCTGGGACTCCTCGACGAGCCGTACGCCAACCCGTCGGGCGTCGCCCGCGAGGTCGGCACCCCGGCGCACCTGGCGGCGGCCGACCGCATCGCCGACCGGACCACCACCCTGCTGGTCAACGAGGGCCGGCTGCTGCCGCTGTCCCGCCGCAGCCACCGCAGGCTCCTCGTCGTCGGCGCCGACCCCGCCTCACCGTCGGGCACCACGGGGCTGCCCACCGGGGTGCTCGCCGCCGCCCTCACCGAACTGGGCTTCACGGCCACGGCACTGTCGACCGGCACCGCCCCGTCCGCCGCTACCGTCGACAAGGCGGTGGCGGCGGCCCAGGACGCGGACGCGGTGGTCGTCGCGACGTACAACGTGACGGCGGGCAGCGCCCAGCAGACGCTGGTGCGGCGGCTGACGGCGACCGGGAAACCGGTGATCGCGGTCGCCGTCCGCAACCCCTACGACGTCGCCCAGCTCCCGACCGTCCCCGCCTTCCTGGCGTCGTACTCCTGGACCGACGTGGAACTGTGCGCCGCCGCGCGGGTGATCGCCGGCCGGGTGCGGCCGCGCGGGAAGCTGCCGGTGCCGGTGCGGCGGGCGGACGATCCGGCCACGACCCTGTACCCCGTCGGACACGGCCTGTCCTACTAGCCGCCGCCCACCGCACGTACGAGACAGGACCACCGCCGGACCGGCCGCGCCGCAGAGGCGGCCCGGCGGTGGCTCAGCACAGGATCCAGCCGCTGTGCGCCGTACCGGGACCCACCGCTCCGCCGACCCGTACGCAGCGGTGGCCGGCGTGCACGGTCACCGGACCGGCCTGGTACGAGAAGCGTCCCCCGTCGGTGATCGGGCGGTTCCCGCGAGCCTGCACGGTCACCGACATCCACTGCTTGACGCCGGCCCTCCGGGGCAGCGTGCGGGCACAGACGTAGCCGCCCTGCTTGTAGACGCGCACGATGCCGGTGGAGAACCGCAGCGCCTTGACCTCGCGGCCGGAGCAGGTGGCGGCCGCGGCCTGCGCCGTGCCGGGCAGGGCGAGCGCCAGAAGCCCGGACCCGGTCAGCACGGCCAGGCCGACCGCCAGCCGCCGACGGATCGCACCACTGTCCACAGTCACCCCTCCCCTGTCACTCCTCCGTACAGATGTACGGACGCATGACAGGTATCACACGGTTGCCGCCCGGGCTCAGCGGCGCGCGCCGACCGGTTCCTCCGGCTCGGTCGCACCGACGAAGGTCCGCCACAGTTCGGCGTACCGGCCGCCGCGGGCCAGCAGTTCGTCGTGCGTGCCGTCCTCGGCCACCCGGCCGCGGTCCATGACCACCACCCGGTCCGCGCGGGCCGCCGTCGTCAGGCGATGGGCGACCACCAGCGTCGTACGGCGGCCCGCGAGCCGGTCCGTGGCCTGGTTGACCTGTGCCTCGGTGGCCAGGTCGAGCGCGGCCGTCGCCTCGTCGAGGAGCAGCACGTCGGGATCGACCAGTTCGGCCCGGGCCAGGGCGATGAGCTGACGCTGGCCGGCCGACAGGTTGCGGCCGCGCTCGGCGACCTCGTGCAGATAGCCGCCCTCCAGCGTGGCGATCATCTCGTGCGCGCCGACCGCCCGCGCCGCGGCCTCCACCTCGGCGTCGGTGGCGTCCGGACGGCCGTAGGCGATGGCGTCGCGGACGGTGCCGGGGAAGAGGTACGCCTCCTGCGGCACGACCCCGAGGCGGTGGCGGTACGCGGTGAGGTCCAGCGTCCTCAGGTCGGTGCCGTCCACGGTCACCCGGCCACTCGTCGGGTCGTAGAACCGGGCCACCAGCTTGACCAGGGTCGACTTGCCCGCGCCGGTCTCGCCGACGAAGGCGACGGTCTGCCCGGCGGGGACGCGCAGGTCGATGCCGGTCAGTGCCTGCTCGGCGCCGTCGCCGGTGCCGTACGCGAAGTGCACGTCCTCGAACGCGATCTCGCCGCGCAGGGCGGGCACCTCGCGGGGCTCGGCGGCGGACTTCGTGGACGTCGGTTCCCGCAGCAGTTCCTGGATGCGGCCCAGCGAGACGGTGGCCTGCTGGTAGCCGTCGAACACCTGCGAGAGCTGTTGGACCGGCGCGAAGAACAGGTCGATGTAGAGCAGGTACGCCACCAGGGCGCCCGTGGTCAGCGTGGCGGCCTCCACCCGGCCCGCACCGGCGATCAGCACCGATGCCGCGGCGACCGACGACAGGAACTGCACGAACGGGAAGTAGACCGATATCAGCAGCTGGCCCCGGATGCGGGCCTGGCGGTAGTCGTCGCTGCGCTCGGCGAACCGCCGCCCGCCGTCCCGCTCGCGCCGGAATGCCTGCACGATCCGCAGCCCGGCCACCGACTCCTGCAGGTCGGCGTTGACCACGGACACCCGCTCCCGGGCGAGCTGGTACGCCTTCACACTGGCCCGGCGGAAGAAGAAGGTGGCCACGATCAGCGGCGGCAGTGTCGCGAAGACCACCAGCGCCAGCTCCACGTCGATCACCAGCAGGACGACCATGATGCCGAGGAAGGTGACCACGGAGACGAACGCCGTGACCAGCCCGGTCTGCAGGAACGTCGACAACGCGTCCACGTCGGTCGTCATGCGCGTCATGATCCGGCCGGTCAGCTCGCGCTCGTAGTAGTCGAGGCCGAGCCGCTGGAGCTGGGCGAAGATCTTCAGCCGGAGCGAGTACAGGACACGCTCACCGGTGCGGCCGGTCATCCGGGTCTCGCCGGTCTGCGCCGCCCACTGCACCAGGACGGCGAGCAGGCCGAGCAGGGCGGCCGTCCAGACGGCACCGAGGGCCAGCTTCGTGACGCCCTGGTCGATGCCGTGCCGGATCAGGACGGGCAGCAGCAGCCCCATGCCGGCGTCCACGGCGACCAGGCCGAGACTGACGAGGAGGGGCGGCCCGAAGCCGCGCAGCAGGCGGCGCAGCCCGTAGGACTCCTCGGGGCGCACGGCCCGGTCCTCGTCGATGTCCGGGGTGTCGGTCGCCGGCGGCAGGGCCTCCACCTGGGCGAGGAGCCCGGGGGTGGCGGGCATGCCCGCCAGGGCCGTGTCCCGGGGCTCGCGCTCCCCCGCCCACAGTGTGGGGGTGACCCCGCGCTCGGCGTCGAACTCGGCGTCCAGCTCGTCCCGTACGGAGGTGTCCTCCCGGGGTGCGGCGGGCCGGGCGTGCCCCGGGGAGACGCCGCCGAGCTCGTCGGGGTCGGTGAGCAGACGTCGGTAGAGCGCGGAACGCTCCTGGAGCTCGTCGTGGGTGCCGATGTCGGCGAGCCGCCCGCCGTCGAGCACGGCGATGCGGTCGGCGAGGTTGAGGGTGGACCGCCGGTGTGCGATGAGGAGGGTGGTGCGGCCCCGCATGACCTGCGCCAGCGCCTCGTGGATCTCGTGCTCGACCCGGGCGTCCACGGCGGAGGTGGCGTCGTCCAGGACGAGCAGCCGGGGGTCGGTGAGGATCGCGCGGGCGAGTGCCACGCGCTGGCGCTGGCCGCCGGAGAGGGTCAGCCCCTGCTCGCCGACCTTGGTGTCGTAGCCCTCGGGCAGCTCGGCGATGAAACGGTCCGCCTGGGCGGCGCGGGCGGCGGCCTCGATCTGCTCGGAGGTGGCGTCGGGGCGGCCGTAGGCGATGTTGGCGCGGACGGTGTCGGAGAAGAGGAAGGAGTCCTCAGGGACCAGGCCGATCGCGGCCCTGAGCGAGTCCAGGGTCAGCTCGCGCACGTCGTGCCCGCCGATGAGGACGGCGCCGTGGGTGACGTCGTAGAAGCGTGGCAGGAGCAGGGAGACGGTGGACTTGCCCGAGCCGGAGGAGCCGACGACGGCCAGGGTCTCGCCGGGGCGGATCTCGAAGGACAGACCTTGGAGGACGGGCCGGTCGTCCGTGTAGCCGAAGGAGACGTCGTCGAACTCAACGGTGGCGGGCGCGTCGGCCGGCAGCCGTACGGTGCCCTCGGTCAGCGTGGGCTCGGTGTCGATCAGCTCCAGGACGCGCTCGGTGCCCGCCCGGGCCTGCTGGCCGACCGTGAGCACCATGGCGAGCATGCGGACCGGGCCGACGAGCTGGGCGAGGTAGGTGGAGAAGGCGACGAACGTGCCGAGCGTGATGTGTCCCTCGACCGCCAGCCAGCCGCCGAGCGCCAGCATGGCGACCTGGCCGAGGGCGGGCACGGCCTGGAGCGCCGGGGTGAAACGGGCGTTCAGCCGGATCGTGCGCAGCCGCCCGGCGAACAGCCTGCGGCCCACCGTGCGGAGCTTGGCCGTCTCCTGTTCCTCCTGGCCGAAGCCCTTCACCACGCGGACGCCGCTGACCGCACCGTCCACCACGCCCGCGACCGCGGCTGCCTGCGCCTGGGCGTACCAGGTGGCGGGATGCAGCTTGGTCCGGCTGCGCCGGGCGATCCAGCCGAGCGCCGGGGCGACGGCGAGGGCCACCAGGGTGAGCGGCAGCGACAGCCAGGCCATGATCACGAGGGACATCAGGAAGAGCAGCACGTTGCCGATGGTCATCGGCAGCATGAAGAGCAGGCCCTGGATCAGCTGGAGGTCACTGGTGGCGCGGCCGATCACCTGACCGGTGGACAGCTCGTCCTGACGGCGGCCGTCGAGCCGGGTGATCGTCCCGTACATCTCCGTGCGCAGGTCGTGCTGTACGTCGAGGGCGAGGCGGCCGCCGTAGTAGCGGCGGATGTAGGTGAGGACGTAGACGAGGAGGGCCGCGCCGATCAGGGCGCCGGCCCAGGGGGCCATGGGGCGGCTGTGGTCGCCGATCACGTCGTCGATGACGACCTTGGTGATGAGCGGCACGACGGCCATGACGGCCATGCCGCCGAGGGACGCGCCGAGGGCGAGGACGACGTCCTTCGGATAGCGCCATGCGTACGCGGCGAGCCTTCGCGCCCAACCCCGTGTCTCCCCCGGCTGCGCTGTCACGTCGGTGCCTCCCTGACGGCCTGATGTACCGGAAGGAACCAACAAGGACCGATCCGGATTTCATCCCTCCGCAACAATGCGCTCCGCGCGTTCGACCTCTCCCGCACGCGGGACGTCCGGAACCCGGCCTCCACGCAGACCGCCGGGACCGGCGCGCGACGAACGGACAGTCGCGCCCCACACGGACCCGCCGGTGCCCACGCAGCCGCTTAGCCATCCCTGCGGCCATGGGCGCTCGCCGGCGAACCCGGCCGCCCCCTCCCCACGGCCCGCCGGGTTCTGGGGTCCCGTCGCAGGACCCCGGAGCCGCGGCACACCGGCGCATCGGGCCGCCGGCGCATCGGGCCGCCGACGGCGACCCACCCCGGACCCTGTCCCTTGCCCGCCGACCGCGACGGGCAGGGAGGCCGCCGCATCCGGCCTCCAGCCGCGACCCACCCCGAACCCGACCGCCCCCTGCCCGCCGACCACGACGAGCGGGGCCTGGCCGAAAGGCGGTTCCGCCTTTCGCGCGATCTGGTGCTCAGTCGCCTCTCGGCACAGGATGCCCGCGGATCCGGCCGCTCCCTCCGCTCCGGCGGTCGGGCCCTGGGCGCGGCCGGGCCCTGGGCGCGGCCGGCCAGTGTCGCTCAGCCCAGACAGCCCGCGAGCTCGTCCCCCTGCGCTCCTCGCGGCGATCCGCTTGTGGATGCGGCCGCGGGCTCGGGGGTTCGGGGCGTGCCTTCGCGTGGGCTGTCGGAGGTGGGGGCGGGCGTTACGGCGCTGTGGGCTGCCGGCCGTCCGTGCGGGCGCGCAAGTAGTAGAAGCGGGTCGTCTGCGCGGCGTTCTGGTTGTCGTCGCTGACCAGGAGGATCCTCAGTCGGCCCCGCGCGTCCCGGCCGGTGATCGTCATGCCCTCGATGTTGTCGAGGAGGGGGTTCGGCTGGGGCTGCTTGGCGGTGGCGCCGAGGGACGGGCAGGTGGCGATGTCGGTCAGCAGGGTCTTCCTGATCAGGTGAACGCCGGGCTGCCCGGTCAGTTTCTCGACGTCGCTGGTGTCGGTGGCGTGCCGCGGGTCCGCGAGGTAGAGGCGGACGGTGTTGCCCACGCCGGAGGTGAAGCCGCGCTCCAGGACGAGCAGGCGGCCGTCGGGGGTGGCCTGCACCTCGGGGACGCCCAGGCCGTCGTCCGTGCGGTAGGCGTACTGGGCGGCGAGCCGGAAGTGGCCGCTCCCGGTCCGCCGCCAGGTCTGGAAGCGGACGATGCCCTCGGCGTCGCCGGAGAGCGCGTACTCCATGGACGCGAGCAGGGTGTCGCCGCCGGGCAGCAGGGTCAGGCCCTCGAAGGTCTGGTTGCCGGTGGCGCGACCGGCGGGGGCGACCAGGAGCGAGGGCGGCACCGGGAGGCGGTCGAGGATGCGGCCGTCGCGCGAGTAGCGGCGTACTGACGGTTCGGTCTCGGAGGTGATCAGACGGGTGCCGTCGCGGTCGACGACCAGTCCCTCCGAGTCCAGCGCGGTGCCGTTCTCGTCGGCGAGCCGCACCACGCCGGTCGGTCGCAGGGTCCGTCGGTCCAGGGTGAACACCGACGAGCGGTCGGAGAGAGCGGCGAGATCGCCGTGTCGGTCGACCGCGAGTGCGGAGAGGTTGCCGACGAAGGCTCCCCGGTACATCGTTCCGTCCAGCGCGTCGGAGAAGCGGTCCAGGGTGACGGAGGGCGAGCAGGCGTGGTTCTCGGTGGTGTCGGCGGCGGCCGGCCCGGCGGTGAGACAGGTGGCCGCCGCCAGGCCGGCGGTGACGGTCGCGAGTACGGTCCTCAAGCGCATGACCGTCACCGTAGGGCGCTCGCGTGACCGGCGGGAGACCGCCTCGTGAAGGGTCAGCCGCTCGGCGGCACCGGCACGATCGCCTCCATGGGCCGGGAAGGCGGAATGTAGCGCGCGGTCCTCGTCGCCGTGGGGGCGAGGTCCTTGTGGATGGCCCTGGCGATGTTCTGGATGGTGCCGACGCCGTAGTCCATCGTGCTGTTGTCCTGCGTCAGGACCGTGATCATGTAGTCGTGGCCGCCGCCGTTGAAGGTGCCCACGCTGTGCACCCGCCAGCCGTGTGTGGCGCGCTGCAGCCAGCCGTTCTTGACGTGCACGGCGACGGAGGAGGGCGCTCCGGCCGTCGTCCCCCACCGCTGGGCGGAGACGACCTGGCCCATCAGCTTGAGGATGTAGGCGCGGGAGTTGTCGCTCAGCACGCTGTTCTTGGCCGTGACGAGCCCGAGGAGCTTCTGCTCGTCGCGCACGGTGATCTGGGTCAGGCCCCAGTAGCCGTCCGCACCCGGCTTGGTCTGGGTCATGCCGGCCGCGGTGAGGAAACCCTTGACCTTCGTCACGCCCAGTTGCTTCCACAGACTGGTGGTCGCGTTGTTGTCGGATTGGGTGATCATGGCCTTGGCGAGGGCGGTCTCACGATCGGTGAGGTGGCGGTTCGTCTTCTTGGCGTCCCACAGCAGGGTGGCCAGGACGGTCACCTTGACCACGCTGGCGGAGTCGTAGGCGGTCGACTCCCGCAGCGTGCAGGTCGTATTGGTGGTGCGGTCGCGCAGGCCGACCGCGATGGTGCCCTTGCGGCCGGCCATGGCCGCGGTGATGTCCTTCTGCAACTTCTCGGCCAGGCCGGCCCTGCCGGACGTGCAGCTGACCTTCGGTGCCGCGGCCGCGGCGGGTGTCGCGGCGGCCACGCAGGGAACGAGCATCCCGGCGCCCGCCCCGATCGCCGCGAGCGCTCTGACGCGTCGGGATATCCAGTGAGTCATACCCGGTTGACGCACATAGACGACCGGATGGTTGTACGAAACTCGGCCAGTCTTTGACGCGCCGTCACGGGCTGAGGGGGGCGGTGGGTGTTTTCCCTTCCGCCCGCCTCCGGGTACCTGCGCCAAAAAAGCGTGAGCACCCAGGCTCCCTCTGCTCATCTGTCGCTCATTTGAGTGCCTGAGTGGCATTCACCTTCCGGTTGCTCACAGTTTTCGTTGGATAGGTCCCATGAGCCCGGAATTCGCGTACGGCCACAACCCGCACAGCACAGGACATGTGCTCACCACGGTGCGGACCCTCATGCGCACCGACGGCCTGGACGTCTCGCTGACCGCCATCGCCCGCAGTTGCGGCACGACACGCAACTTCCTCTACGCCAACTGGAAGTCCGCCTCCGGACTGCATCTGCTCGCGCTGGGGGCCGAACTCGCGCAGGCCTTCGAAACCGCGGGACGCACCCGCCCCAGCGACGGCACCGTCCGGGGAATCACCGAGCACCTGACACAGGTCGTGCGGGTCGTCCGCCGCCACCCGACGACGGCCGCCGTCGCCAGGACCGCCCGCAGGGGATTAGCGGCGGCGCACACGGCGACCGACGGAGCGCTGGTGCAGATCGCGATTGACCGCATCGGCGATCTGCTGCACCCCCTCTACCCTCTCGGCGGCATCTGGGGCGACCCGAAACTGGCGTCCAAACCATGGCAGATCCTGTGGATCGCCCGTCCCGCCGCCCTGTGCCCCGAAGCCGTCGGAGACCAGGACCGGGAGGACACCCTGGACGCCGCCTTCACCGAGTTGCTGGGCGACCTGCTGGCCCCCTGGGACGCCAGTCGGTAGTGGCAGCCCCATCGCGTCGGAGCCGTTCGGCACGCCCTTCGCAACTTCACAGCTGAGGACCAGGTACGCCACAGCCCGCACCCACCCGCGATATGCACGATGCGCGGGTGACCTCAGCCACCGATCCCCTTCCCCGTCCGACCGCGCCCCCGACCGCGCCCCCGACCGGCCCCTCTCCGGACCGGCGCGCGGAACGGTCCACGGCACGGCCCGCAGCGCGGTCCACGGCACGGCCCGCAGCGCGGTCCACGGCACGGCCCGCTGCGGCGCCCCGCTGGTCGCTGCCCGCGCTGCTCGCGATCCTCGCCCTGGCCGCCACGCTGTACTCCTGGAACCTGTCGGGCTCCGGCCTGAACAGCTTCTACAGCGCCGCCGTACTCAGCGGCACGGAGAGCTGGAAGGCCTGGTTCTTCGGCTCGTTGGACGCGGGCAACTTCCTCACCGTCGACAAGCCGCCGCTCGCCCTGATGGTGATGGGCCTGTCCTGCCGGATCCTCGGTTTCGGCACCTGGCAGATGATGGCTCCGATGATCGTGGCCGCACTCGCCACCATCTGGATCCTGCACTCCTCGGTGAAGCGGGTGTGGGGCCACGGCGCGGCGGCCGTCGCCGCGCTGGTGCTCGCGCTCACCCCGATCACCGTGGCCATCAACCGGGACAACAACCCCGACACGCTGCTGGTGCTGTTGATGGTCGGCGGGTCGGCCCTCGCCCTGCGCGCGGTCACGGGCGGCCGACTGCTGCCACTCGTGGGCTCGGCGGTCTGCTTCGGACTCGCCTTCAACACGAAGATGCTCCAGGGGTACATCGCCCTGCCGGCCGTCTTCGTGGTGTACCTGTACGCGGCCCGGCCGCCGTTGGTACGCCGGATCGTGAACCTCCTCGTCGCCGCGGTGGCGCTGGCCGTCTCCAGCTTCTGGTGGGCGGCGGCCGTCTCCCTGGTGCCCGCCTCCGAGCGGCCCTACATCGGCGGCTCCACCGACGGCACCGCCTGGAACCTGATCACGGGCTACAACGGCCTGGGCCGCATCTTCGGCGGCGAGGGGAACGGCGGAGGCGGTGGAGGCGGCGGAGGCGGTGGAGGCGGTGGAGGCGGCTTCTCGGGCACGGCAGGTCTCGGCCGTATGTTCAACGACATCCTGGGCGGCCAGATCTCCTGGTTGATCCCCTTCGCGGCGCTCGCCTGCGTCGGCGGGCTGGTGCTGTGCGGCCGGGCCCCGCGCACCGACCCGACCCGGGCGGCCTTGGTCCTCTGGGGCGGCTGGACGGCCCTGCACTACCTGACCTTCGCGATGGCCGAGGGCACGATGCACCCCTATTACACGACCGCGCTCGCGCCCGGGATCGCCGCTCTGTGCGGGGGCGGTGGTGTGCTGCTGCTGCGGGCGTTCCGTGCGGACCGACGCTGGGCGTGGGTGCTGCCGACGGGGCTGGCGGTGACGGCGCTCTGGGCGATCGTGCTGCTGCGCCGGGCTTCGGGCTGGCACACCTGGCTGTGGCCGGCGGTCGGGGTGCTCATGGCCCTGGCGATAGCGGGGCTGCTCGTCTTCCGTTCCGGCCACCGGGCACGGCTGCTGGCCGCTTCCGTGGCGGCGGCGGTGATCGCGGCGGTGGCGGGCCCGGCCGCGTACGCGTACTCGGTGCCCTCGGGCGCGGGCTCCGGCGGTGGCATGGGCGGTACGAACCCCACGGCGGGCCCCACCACCGGCAACGGCTTCGGTGGCCCGGGCGGAGACGGCGCCCGAGGGGGCTTCCCGGGCGGTGGCCCCGGCGGGGAGATGCCCGGCGGCGGAGAGGGGCCCGGCGGCGGAGAGGTGCCCGGCGGCGGTACGCAACAGGCCGGTGGCCAGGCCGGAGTCTTTCCGGATGGCGGCGCGCCCGGCGGCCCCCCGAACGGCGAGTTGCCCGGCGGGACCGGCAGCCAGGCGTCCGGCGGGACCAACAGCCAGACGGCCGGCGGGACCAACAGCCAGACGGCCGGCGGGACCAACAGCCAGATGCCCGGCGGGGCCGACAGCCAGACGGCCGGCGGGGCCGACGGTGAA
The DNA here is from genome assembly GCF_043079345.1 of Streptomyces sp. NPDC015220. Classification (NCBI taxonomy): domain Bacteria; kingdom Bacillati; phylum Actinomycetota; class Actinomycetes; order Kitasatosporales; family Streptomycetaceae; genus Streptomyces; species Streptomyces sp. NPDC015220. The sequence continues at coordinate 932,640 of NZ_JBIBUK010000001.1, forward strand.
GCGTCCGGTGGGACCGCGTCGCAGGGTGGCGGCGAGCTGCCCGGGACCACTCAGCAGGGTGACGGGAGCGGCGGGGCAGGCAGTGCCACGCGACCGAACGGTGCCGACGGCGCGGGAGGCGCCCCCGGAGGGGGCGGGGAGCGCGGTTCCACGAATGGCATGGGCGGCATGGGCGGCGGCCCCGGCGGCGGTGTGGGCGACGCGAGCAGCGAACTGGTCACGTACCTGAAGAAGCACCAGGACGGCGCCAAGTGGCTGCTGGCCGTGTCCAGTTCGCAGAGCGCCGCGCAGCTCATCCTCAGCAGCGGGCAGCCGGTCATCTCCATGTGGGGCTGGTCCGGCACCGACAAGGCGATGACCCTGGCCAAGCTCAAGGAACTGGTGAAGAAGGGCGAGCTGCACTACATCCAGCTCGGCGGCGGCATGGGCGGCGTGACTCGGTCACCTCGCAGGTCACGGCCTGGGTGCAGAAGCACGGCACGGCGGTGAAGGAAAGCTCCTACAGCAAGAGCACGACGTCGGTCCCGCAGTCCGGGCCGAAGTCGGGGTCGGAGTCGGGCGCCTCGTCCGGCTCGTCGGCCGGGACCAGCCAGTCCTCGCTCTACCGGCTCGACCCGTCGGACGTCGGCTGACGCGACGCCCGGCGACGGCCATGGCTCCCGACCCCCGAGGACCGGGAGCCACGGGTCATGCCCCGACCGGCGTCCGGGGTCATGGCCGCCGGGGCGGGTGCCGTCTCGCGTACCCCCCCCCGCCGCGTGCCACCAGCCAGGCGGCGAGACACCGGTGACTACCGCCGTCGGCTGTTCGGGGTGCAGTCCCAGTCGCCGCAGGGCGTGCGCCCGTACCCACAGGTGGACCCGCCCCCGCCACCGGCCGCTGCCGGGATCCGGCCCGCAGGTCAGGTCACAGCGGAGGTCGCGTCCGTCGAAAGGCATCCAGTCGATCCCCCGGTCGCGCAGTCAACCCAGGAGCAGTTGCCCGGCCCTTGGCGCCCCGGGCAGGTTCTCGACGCTGAACACGTGCACCCACTCGTCCTCGTTCGCCGTCACAGCACCGCTCTCCCTTCCTGGCCGACCCGGTCGAGCCTACGACCGCCGCTGGACGGTGAGCCCAGGTGCGCGCGCGAACATCCGCAGCACCCCGGAAGGACGACCACAGAGGGTCCCGGCCGGACCAGGGCCTTCGCCAGGTCGGAATCCAGCATCACAGGAATCAACCGGACACCGGGGACGCCGAAGAACTGAGCGAGAACGACGAAGTCGGGACGGTCAGCCCAGGTGTGTGGGCGCGAACATCCGCAGCACCGCGGGAAGAACGACCACAGAGGGACCCGGCCGGTCCAGGGCCTTCGCCAGGTCGGTCTCCAGGGTCGCCGGGGACGTGCGGACGCCCGGGACGCCGAAGGACTCGGCCAGGGCGACGTAGTCGGGGCGGGTGAGTTCGGTGGCCGTGGGCTCGCCGAAGGCGTCGGTCATGTACTCGCGGAGAATGCCGTAGCCGCCGTCGTCGACGATCAGCCAGGTGACGTTCAGGCCGTACTGCCGGGCGGTGGCCAGTTCGGCGATCGAGTACAGGGCCCCGCCGTCGCCCGACACGGCCAGGACCGGGCGGGTCGGGTCGGCCGCCGCCGCTCCCAGGGCCGCCGGGAAGCCGTAGCCGAGTCCGCCGGCGCCCTGGGCCGAGTGCATGGTGTTCGCGCCCCGGGGGTCGAAGGCCGACCAGGCCCAGTACGCCAGGATCGTCATGTCCCAGAAGGACGGGGAGTCGGCGGGCAGGGCGCGGCGCACCGCTGCCAGCACGTCCTGCTCCAGGGTGAGTTCCTGGCCGGCGATCCGTTCGCCGACCTTGTCCAGCAGCTGCCGTACCCGATCGGCGGCGCTCTCGTCGGTGCGCTCCGGCACCGTTTCCAGCAGTGCCTGCAACGCCAGGCGGGCGTCCGCGTGGATACCGAGGGCCGGGTGGTTGGACTCCAGCTTGCCGAGGTCGGCCTCGATCTGGATCACTCGGCCGCGGGGCTCGAACGTGTGGTAGTTCGAGGACAGTTCGCCGAGGCCGGAGCCGACGACCAGCAGGACGTCGGCGTCCTCCAGGAAGTCCGTCGTGTGCCGGTCCTCCAGCCACGACTGGAGCGACAGCGGGTGCGTCCAGGGGAAGGCGCCCTTGCCGCCGAAGGTGGTCACGACCGGTGCCTGGAGACGTTCCGCCAGCGCCCGCAGCTTTCCGGACGCGTCCGCCCGGACCACTCCCCCGCCGGCGATGATCACCGGGCGGGCGGCCTTGGACAGCAACTCGGCCGCGACCGCGGTCAGTTCCGGGCGGGGCGGCAGCTCCTCCGGGGTCGCGTCCAGCGCCGTGACCACCGGCAGGGTGGTCGGCGCCAGCAGCACGTCCTGCGGGATCTCCACCCACACGGGGCCGTGCGGGGCGGTCAGCGCCGACTTCCAGGCCGCCGCGATCGCGGACGGGATCTGGGACTGGGTGCGGACGGTGTGCACCGACTTCACCACGCCCCGGAAGGAGGCGGCCTGGTCGGGCAGTTCGTGCAGGTAGCCGTGGCGTCCGCCGCCGAGGCCGGCGGTGGGGATCTGGCTGCCGATCGCCAGGACGGGGGCGGAGGCCGCCGCCGCTTCCTGGAGCGCGGCCAGGGAGGTCAGGGCGCCCGGGCCGGTGGACAGCAGCAGCGGCGCCGCCTCGCCGGTGATCCGGCCGTAGGCGTCGGCCGCGAAGCCGGCGTTGTTCTCAACCCGCAGGCCCACGTAGCCGAGGTCCGAGCGGCGCAGCGCGTCGAACATGCCCAGGGCGTGCTGGCCGGGCAGGCCGAAGACGGTGGTGGCGCCGAGCCCGGCCAGACTCTCCACGACCAGGTCTCCGCCGTTGCGGCCGGGGGGTGGATTCAGCGCGGCCGCCGTCTGCGCGGGCGTCGGGCGGAGCACCAGGTCGTGGTCGTGGGTCACTTGTCTGCCTTCTCCTGGGCGATCCGGCGGGTCATGAGCGTGGTCAGTTCGTAGGCGGTGTGGGAGGCCGCCACGGAGGTGATCTCGGCGTGGTCGTAGGCCGGCGCCACCTCGACGACGTCCGCGGAGACGAGGTTGCAGGAGGCCAGGCCGCGCAGGATCTCCAGCAGTTCGCGGGAGGTCATGCCGCCGGCCTCGGGCGTGCCGGTACCCGGCGCGTGCGCGGGGTCGAGGCAGTCGATGTCGATGGAGATGTACAGCGGGCGGTCCCCGATGCGCTGCCGCAGCTGGTCGGCGATCTCGTCGGCGCCCCGACGGTAGACGTCCGCGGAGGTGACGATGCCGAAGCCCATCTTCTCGTCGTCGGTCAGGTCCTGCTTGCCGTAGAGCGGTCCGCGGGTGCCGACGTGGGAGAGGGCGGAGGTGTCGAGGATGCCCTCCTCCACCGCCCGCCGGAACGGGGTGCCGTGGGTGTACTCGGCGCCGAAGTAGGTGTCCCAGGTGTCGAGGTGGGCGTCGAAGTGGAGCAGGGCGACCGGGCCGTGCTTCTTCGCCACGGACCGCAGCAGCGGCAGGGCGATGGTGTGGTCGCCGCCCAGGGTCATCAGCCGGGCGCCGGTGGACAGCAGCTCGTCCGCCGCCGCCTCGACGGTCTCCACGGCCTCGTTGATGTTGAACGGGTTCACGGCGATGTCGCCGCCGTCGGCGACCTGCGCCAGGGCGAACGGGGAGGCGTCCTGGGCGGGGTTGTAGGGGCGCAGCAGCCGGGACGCCTCGCGGATGGCGTTGCCGCCGAAGCGGGCGCCGGGCCGGTAGGAGACACCGGAGTCGAACGGGACGCCCACGACCGCCACGTCGGCGCGTCCGCCGACCTCGTCGAGGCGGGGCAGCCGGGCGAAGGTGGCGGGGCCGGCGTAGCGCGGGATGCGGGAGGAGTCGACGGGGCCGCGGGGCGTCTCGTTGCCGCTCATGGTGAAATGCCTTCTTTCCTGCGCTTCATCGCGCATGTACTGCTTCCCGTCCGACTCTACTGGTGTGCCGGGACGGGTTCGGGGGCGAGTTCGGGGCTGCGCCCGGCGAGGCGTTCCCGCCAGACGGCGAGGACGGACTCGTCGGTGGGCCGGGTCGCCAGGGAGACGGCGAGGTAGGCCGCGAGGGAGGCCAGCAGGCCGTAGTAGACGGGCTCGTTGGCGAGGATGCCGTAGCCCGCCATGAGGCCGATGACGGCGAGGCCGCCGACGATCACGGAGGCGAGGGCGCCCTGCGCGGTACCGCGCTTCCACAGCAGTCCGCCGAGGATCGGCACGAGCAGTCCGCCGACGAGCAGGTTGTAGGCCACGGTCAGCGCCTCGACGACGTTGTTCAGGGCGATCGCGGTGCCGATGACGGCGATGCCCATGATCAGGATGAAGGCGCGGTTGCCCCTGACCTCGTCGTGCGCCCCGCCGTCGCGGCGGACGGCGCCGCGCAGCCGCGACCAGATGTCGTTGTTGGCGACGGTCGCGCAGGCGATCAGCGCGCCGGAGGAGGTCGACATCACCGCGGCCAGGGCGGCAGCGAGGACCAGTCCCCGGACGCCGATGGGCAGTTCGTCCTTGACGATGGTCGCGAAGGCGTCGTCGGCGCTGCCCAGGTCGGGGTACAGGACCTTGGCCGCGGTGCCGATGACGGCGCCGGCGAGGGCGTACACCAGGCAGTAGGTGCCGGCGACGGTGCCGCCGAGGCGGGCCGTGCGGTCGCTGCGGGCGGTGAACACGCGCTGCCAGATGTCCTGGCCGATGAGCATGCCGAAGGTGTAGATGAGCACGTAGGTGAAGATCGTCTCGCCGCCGATGCCCAGCGGGTCGAAGTAGGAGGTGGGCAGCTCGGCCCGCATGCCGCTGAAGCCGCCGGCCTTGACGACGGCGATGGGCAGCAGCAGGAGCAGCACGCCGATCGTCTTGACCACGAACTGCACCATGTCGGTCAGTGTGATGGACCACATGCCGCCGAGGGTGGAGTACGCGACGACGATCGCGCCGCCGAGGACGATCGCGACGGTGCGGTTCAGGTCGAACAGGACGTCGAAGATGGTGGCGTAGGCGATGGTGGAGGTGACCGCGAGCATGAGGGTGTAGGCCCACATGACGATGCCGGAGATGACGCCCGCCCTGCCGCCGTAGCGCAGGTCGAGCATCTCGGAGACGGTGTAGACCTTCAGCCGGGCGATGCGGGCGGAGAAGAACACCGACAGGGCCAGCAGGCCGAGGCCGATGGTGAACACCATCCAGGCTCCGGAGAGCCCGTACTTGTAGCCGAGGCCCACGCCGCCGATGGTGGACGCGCCGCCGAGGACGATCGCCGCCATGGTGCCGGAGTACATCGTGGGCCCGAGGCGGCGGCCCGCCACCAGGAACTCGCTCTTGGACTTGGCGCGGCGCATGCCCCACCAGCCCATGCCGAGCATGCCGGCCAGGTAGACGACGATCACTGTGTAGTCGACGGCCATGCTGGGCCCTCCTTCGCGCACATTCCGGTGGCGTGTCGTGCAGATCCGTGGGTGGGTTCCTGAGAACAGGGACCTCGGCGGCCGATCGCGGGGACATCCGCCCGTACCCGCGGCCACCGGTCTGGACTTGACACTAGGTGGCCGGAAAGCGACTGCGAAGTGTACTTTTCATCCATTCGAGCGAGACGGAGTGGAGGGAACGCACACCATGCCGGATCCACACGCGCCGTCCGCCCCGGCGGTGCCGCCCACCCCGCCGATCCCGCTGTCGGCCCTGCTGGCCCGTGAGGACCTGGCGCTGCGCCGGATCGCCGGGCCGTCGGATCCGGGCGTGGTGATCCACTGGGCGCACACCTCGGAGATGGCCGATCCCTACCCCTACCTGCTGGGCGGCGAGCTGCTGCTGACGGCCGGGGTGCACGTCCCCGGCTCGGGCGGCCCGTCCGGACCGGGCGGTTACTTCGACGACTACGTCTCCCGGATCGTCGCCGCGGGCGGCGCGGCCCTCGGCTTCGGTGTGGCGCCGGTGCACGACACGGTGCCGCCGGCGCTGGTGGCGGCCTGCGACGCGCACGGTCTGCCGCTGCTGGAGGTTCCGCCCGGGACCACCTTCGCCGCGGTCGCGCGCGCCGTGTGGCAGCTGATGGCCCAGGCCCGGCTGGCCGAACTGCGCCGGGTCACCGAGGCGCAGCAGAGCCTGGCCGCCGCCGCCTCCCGGCCGGATCCCGTCCCCTCGGTGCTGCGCCAGCTGGCGCAGCGGGTCGGCGGCCGGGCGGTGCTGTACGGCCCGGAGGGCGCCCGGGTCGCCGAGGCGGGGCGGGAGGAGTTCCCGCCGGGGGTGCGGGAGGCGCTGGACGGGCTGGCGCGGCTGGTCGCCAGCCGTGCGCACTCCTCCGCCACCGACACCGTCGCCGGCGCCCACCTCGCCGCCTACGCCCTCGGCGCCGGACAGGGCTTCGTCCTCGCCGTCGCCGCCCCGCACCGCGATCCCGGCGACCACACCATCGCGTCGGTGGCGGCCGTGCTGCTGTCGCTGCTCACCGGCGAGCACCACAGCGGCTCGGGGGCGGCCCGTTCCTCGGCGCTGGTACGGCTGCTGCTGGGCGCACCGCCCGAGGAGGTGGCGCCGCTGCTCGGCGACGGGCGGTGGGTCGTCGTGCACGCCAGGGCGGACGGTCGGGCCGCCGACGCGGTGGCCGCCTCCGCGCTCGGCGCCGCCCTCGGGTCGGCGCTGGTGGACCTGGCGGACGGGGTGGTCCGGGTGCTCGTCCCCGCCGGGCGCGAACCGGCCGCGCAGCCCGGCTGGACCCTCGGGGTCAGCGCCGCGGCCGCCCCGGCCGACTGGCCGGCCGCCGACCGTCAGGCGGCCCGCGCGCTGGCCCGGGCCCGGGCCACCCGCACCGCCGTGGCGCGGACCGGTGCGGCCGGGTCCGGCCTCGCCGACCTGCTCCCGCACGGCGAGGCCGAGGCGCACGCCCGCGCGCTGCTCGCCCCCGTGGCCGCGGTCCCCGCGCTGACCGAGACACTGCGCACCTGGCTGTCCCTGCACGGCAGCTGGGACCGCACCGCGGTCGCCCTGGCCGTGCACCGCAACACCGTGCGCCAGCGCGTCGCCCGCTGCGCCGCGCTCCTCGGCGCCGACCTGGACGACCCGGACGTGCGCATGGAACTGTGGTTCGCGCTGCGCCGGAGCTGACCGGGCCGCCGCGTGACCCGCGTCCCAGCGCTCGGAACCCCGGCGACGCCGGGGGATCACTGCATCACAATGGGTGCCATGCCGATACCCGGGACACCCAGCCGCGCCGAACTCGTCGACCACCTCGTCAGGACCCGTATCGCCGGGGACGTCGCCACGCCCCGCGAGAACAACCTCTCCCACTACCGCAAGCTGGCGAACGGCGACCGCAACTTCTGGCTGGGCCTGGAACTCGGCGACCGCTGGAGCGACGAGCAGGACGTGCTCGCGGTGATGGCGGAGCGGGTCGGCGTCAACGACGATCCGGAGTACCGCAGCGGCCAGGACACCATCGATCCCGAGCTGACCGTGGACGGTCTGGAGCGGATGGCCGGCCGGCTGCGCAAGGCGGCCGACGGCGGTCAGCGGGTGCTGTTCGCGACCGGCCATCCCGGCGGCCTGCTCGACGTGCACCGGGCCACGGCCGCCGCGCTGCGCGCCGCCGGGTGCGAGATCGTGGTGATCCCGGACGGGCTGCGGACGGACGAGGGGTACGTCATGCAGTTCGCGGACGTGGCGGTGCTGGAGCACGGCGCCACGCTGTGGCACACCCACTCGGGGGAGCCGATGCGCGCCATCCTCACCGGTCTGGAGCACGAGGGCCGGCCGCTGCCCGACCTGGTGGTCGCCGACCACGGCTGGGCGGGCTGTGCGGGACAGCTCGGCGTGGACTCCGTCGGTTACGCCGACTCCAACGACCCGGCCCTCTTCCTCGCCGAGGCCGAGGGGACCGTCCAGGTGACGGTGCCGCTCGACGACCATGTGGTCAGCCCCCGGTACTACGACCCGATGACGGCGTATCTGCTGGACCGGGCGGGGCTGGCGGCTTAGGGCGGCGCCCCGGCGGTCACGGCCGGGGGCTGGGTCCTTTCGAGCGGCGCCCGCGCGCGGCCCCGGGGCCGTGGGGGTGTTCCTCGTCGGCGGGTTCCCGCCGCGTTCGAGCGCGGCCGGCGGCGGTGCTTCGGTGACCGTGCCGGCGTGGGAGGGCGAGGGGGCGCGCGGCCTCGGGCAGCGTGACGCCGGAGCCGCGCGGATCAGCCCGGCGGCGGCCTCGGTGATGGTGGTCGCGGGGGCGGCGAGGGCGATCTCGACCTGATGGTGGTCGCGACCTCGGTGATGGTGGTCGCGGCCTCGGTGAGGGCGGCGGCGGTCGGCGCGCAGGCGCTCCCGCCGCCGGTGTCCCCCGGGCCCCTTCGCGTGCGGCCCGTGTCGTGTCCCCGGGTGTCAGCGGGGGACGCGAACCACGCCTTCCTGGATCACCGAGATGGCAAGCCGGCCGTCCTGCGTGTGGATGCGGGCCTGGCCGAGGCCGCGGCCGCCGTGCGCGGAGGGGGACTCCTGGTCGTACAGCAGCCACTCGTCGGCCCTGAACGGCCGGTGGAACCACATGGCGTGGTCCAGCGAGGCCCCGACGACGTCGCCGACGGCCCAGCCGCCGCGCCCGTGGGCGAGCAGCACCGAGTCGAGCAGCGTCATGTCGGAGACGTAGGTGGCGAGGACGACGTGCAGGAGGGGGTCGTCGTCGAGTTTGCCGTTGGTGCGGAACCAGACCTGGGAGTGCGGTTCGCGGGGCTCGCCGAACCTGCCGAACGGCGGCTCGTCGACATAGCGAAGGTCGACGGCCTCGCGGGCCTCCAGGAACCGTTCCACGACCTCGGACGGGAGGTGGTCGTAGCCGCGCATCCGTTCGACAGAGGTGGGCAGGGTCTCCGGGTCCGGGGCCGGCGGCATGGGGGTCTGGTGGTCCAGGCCCTCCTCGTACGTCTGGAAGGACGCCGAGAGGTGGAAGATCGGCTGCCCGTGCTGGACGGCGACCACCCGGCGGGTGGTGAAGGAACGGCCGTCGCGGATGCGGTCCACGGTGTAGACGATGGGCACGCCCGGGTCGCCGGGGCGCAGGAAGTAGGCGTGCAGCGAGTGCGCGTGCCGGTCGGCGGGGACCGTGCGCCCGGCGGCGACCAGTGCCTGGGCCGCGACCTGCCCGCCGAAGACGCGGGGTACGACGGCGGAGCGGGACCGGCCGCGGAAGATGTCCTGCTCGATCCGCTCGAGGTCGAGCAGGTCGAGCAGGGACTCCAGTGCCTGGTTCACGGGCTCTTACAGGCCCATGCTCTTGGCGATAATCGTCTTCATGATCTCGCTGGTGCCGCCGTAGATGCGGTTCACACGGTTGTCGGCGTACAGGCGGGCGATGGGGTACTCGTTCATGTAGCCGTAGCCGCCGTGCAGCTGGAGGCAGCGGTCGATGACACGGTGCGCGACCTCGGTGCAGAACAGCTTGGCGGAGGCGGCCTCGGCGGGGGTGAGTTCACCGGCGTCCAGGGCCTCCGTGGCCCGGTCGGCGACCGCCTCGGCGGCGTCCACCTCGGCCTGGCAGGCGGCGAGCTCGAACTTGGTGTTCTGGAAGTGGGCGACGGGCTTGCCGAAGACGGTGCGCTCCTGCACGTACTGCTTGGCGAACCGGACGGCGGCCTTGGCCTGCGCGTAGGCGCCGAAGGCGATGCCCCAGCGCTCGGAGGCGAGGTTGTGGCCGAGGTAGTGGAAGCCCTTGTTCTCCTCGCCGAGCAGGTCCTCGACCGGCACCTTGACGTCGACGAAGGCCAGTTCGGCGGTGTCGGAGGTGCGCAGCCCCAGCTTGTCCAGCTTGCGGCCGACGGAGTAGCCCTCGGACTTGGTGTCGACGGCGAAGAGGGAGATGCCGAAGCGGCGGTCCTCGGCGGTCGGGGCCGAGGTACGGGCGCAGACGATCACCTTGTCGGCGTGCACACCGCCGGTGATGAAGGTCTTGGCGCCGTTGAGGACGTAGTGCGTGCCGTCCTCGGAGAGCTTGGCGGTGGTCTTCATGCCCGCGAGGTCGGAGCCGGTGCCCGGCTCGGTCATCGCGATCGCCCACATCTCCTCGCCGGTGACGAACTTCGGCAGGTAGCGCTTCTTCTGCTCGTCGGTGGCGAGCATCTTGATGTAGGGGAGCGCGAGCAGCACGTGCACACCGGAACCGCCGAACTGGACGCCGGCGCGGGCGGTCTCCTCGTAGAGGACGGCCTCGAACTTGTGGCTGTCCATGCCGGCGCCGCCGAACTCCTCCGGCACGTTGATGCCGAAGATGCCCAGCTCGCCCAGCTTGTAGTAGAACTCGCGCGGGGCCTGGCCGGCGGCGAACCACTCGTCGTACACGGGCACGACCTCGGCCTCGATGAAGGCGCGGAGGGTCTCCCGGAACGCCTCGTGATCCTCGTTGAACACCGTACGGCGCACGCCGCCACCTCCACGAACCTCGGCCTGTCTAAGCGCTTGCTCATACAAACGTACCGGCGAGTACGGAGGCAGTAAAGGGGAGCGGTCGTAACGCTCGTCACGCGCGGCCCACCCGCCGGGCCGGCCGGCACGCGGAGCCGGAGCCCCGCCCCGCTCGGCCCGCTCCGCCCGGCCGGCCGAACTCGGCCCGCCCCGCTCGACCCGCCCCGCTCGGCCCCTCGGCGGCTCAGCCCGCCGCGGGCGGAGCCGCCGAGAACGCCCCGCGCGCCATCCGGTGCAGCAGCTCGGCCGTGGCGGAGCGTCCCGGCAGGCCGCGCCGCCCCAGGTGCGGCGTGGAGTTCAGCAGGCCGAAGACCGAGTGCACGGCCGACCGCGCGGCCGCCTCGGTGAGATCCGGGTGGACTTGGCGGACCACCTCCACCCACAGTTCGACGTACTGCCGCTGCAGCTGCCGCACCAGCTTGCGGTCGCTGTCCCGGAGGCGGTCCAGCTCACGGTCGTGCAAGGTGATGAGGGGACGGTCGTCCAGCGCGAAGTCGATGTGGCCCTCGATGAGCGAGTCGAGGACCGCCTCGGGGCCGGCCACCCCGTCGGCCTCCGCCAGGCGCCGCTTCGCGCCGGTCAGCAGCTGCCCGCTGATGCCGACCAGCAGCTCCGCGAGCATGGCGTCCTTGCCCGCGAAGTGCCGGTACAGGCCCGGGCCGCTGATCCCCACGGCGGCGCCTATCTCGTCCACGCCGACGCCGTGGAAGCCGCGTTCGGCGAAGAGCCGCGCGGCTTCCCTGAGGATCTGCTCGCGGCGGGTCGGGGCGTCGGTTCGCGTGGCCATGAGAACAATTCTAGACAGCGACGTTAGCGGTCGTTAACCTGAGGGGAGATGGGTTAACGCTCATTAACACCGGCCAGGTCGACCACCGGGTGAGGGGACCACAGGAATGCACGAGGCACCGGAGCTGACGAGCGCGGCCGATCCCGCGTCGGACGCCTGGCGGGCCAACGAACAGGCGCACCGGGCGCTCGCCGAGGAGCTGCGCGGCAGGCTCGCCGCCGCCCGGCTCGGCGGCGGCGAGCGGGCGCGGGCGCGGCACACCGCACGCGGCAAGCTGCTGCCGCGCGACCGGGTGGACGCGCTGCTCGATCCGGGCTCGCCCTTCCTGGAGCTGGCGCCGCTGGCCGCCGACGGGATGTACGACGGGCAGGCCCCGGCCGCCGGGGTGATCGCCGGGATCGGACGGGTGTCCGGCCGGGAGTGCGTGATCCTCGCCAACGACGCCACCGTCAAGGGCGGCACGTACTACCCGATGACGGTGAAGAAGCACCTGCGCGCCCAGGAGGTGGCCCTGGAGAACCGCCTCCCGTGCCTCTACCTGGTCGACTCCGGCGGCGCCTTCCTGCCGATGCAGGACGAGGTGTTCCCCGACCGCGAGCACTTCGGGCGGATCTTCTACAACCAGGCACGGATGTCCGGCGCGGGGATCCCGCAGATCGCCGCCGTGCTCGGTTCGTGCACGGCCGGCGGGGCGTACGTCCCGGCGATGAGCGACGAGGCCGTGATCGTCCGCAACCAGGGGACGATCTTCCTGGGCGGTCCGCCGCTGGTGAAGGCGGCCACCGGTGAGGTGGTCACGGCGGAGGAGCTGGGCGGCGGCGAGGTGCACTCGCGGATCTCCGGCGTCACCGACCACCTCGCCGAGGACGACGCCCACGCCCTGCGGATCGTGCGGAACATCGTGGCCACCCTCCCCGCGCGCGGCGCCCTGCCCTGGGAGGTCACCGAGCCGGTGGAACCCAAGGTCGACCCCTACGGCCTCTACGGCGCCGTGCCGGTCGACTCCCGCACCCCCTACGACGTCCGCGAGGTCATCGCCCGCGTGGTCGACGGCTCGCGCTTCGCGGAGTTCAAGGCCGAGTTCGGGCAGACCCTGGTGACCGGGTTCGCCCGGATCCACGGCCACCCGGTCGGCATCGTCGGCAACAACGGCATCCTGTTCTCCGAGTCCGCCCAGAAGGGCGCCCACTTCATCGAGCTGTGCGACCAGCGCGGCATCCCGCTGCTGTTCCTGCAGAACATCTCCGGGTTCATGGTGGGCCGGGACTACGAGGCGGGCGGCATCGCCAAGCACGGCGCCAAGATGGTGACGGCGGTGGCGTGCACCAGGGTGCCCAAGCTGACCGTCGTCGTCGGCGGGTCCTACGGCGCGGGCAACTACTCCATGTGCGGCAGGGCCTACTCGCCCCGCTTCCTGTGGATGTGGCCGAACGCCAAGATCTCCGTGATGGGCGGCGAGCAGGCCGCCTCGGTGCTCGCCACCGTCAAGCGGGACCAGTTCGAGGCACGGGGCGAGGAGTGGTCCGCGCTGGACGAGGAGTCCTTCAAGGCGCCCGTGCGCGCCCAGTACGACCGGCAGGGCAACGCCTACTACGCCACCGCCCGTCTGTGGGACGACGGCGTGATCGACCCGCTGGAGACCCGCCAGGTGCTGGGCCTGGCCCTGACCGCGTGCGCCAACGCTCCGCTGGGCGACCCCCAGTTCGGCGTCTTCCGGATGTGAGGGGGACCTCGTGACGATGTTCGAGACAGTTCTGGTGGCCAACCGCGGCGAGATCGCCGTCCGGGTCATCCGCACCCTGCGCGCCCTGGGCGTGCGCTCGGTGGCGGTCTTCTCCGACGCCGACGCCGACGCCCGGCACGTACGGGAGGCCGACACCGCCGTGCGGATCGGTCCGGCGCCCGCGGCCGAGAGCTACCTGTGCGTGGAGCGGCTGCTGGAGGCCGCCGCCCGGACCGGCGCCCAGGCCGTCCACCCGGGGTACGGCTTCCTCGCGGAGAACGCCGGCTTCGCCCGTGCCTGCGAGGAGGCCGGGCTGGTCTTCATCGGTCCGCCGGCGGACGCCATCGCGCTGATGGGCGACAAGATCCGCGCGAAGGAGACGGTGCGGGCGGCCGGAGTGCCGGTCGTGCCCGGCTCCAGCGGCTCGGGCCTGAGCGACGACGAGCTCGCCGCCGCCGCCCGCGGGATCGGCATGCCGGTGCTGCTGAAGCCCTCGGCCGGCGGCGGCGGCAAGGGCATGCGGCTGGTCCGCGACGCCGCCCTGCTCGCCGAGGAGATCGCCGCCGCCCGCCGCGAGGCCCGCGGCTCCTTCGGCGACGACACCCTCCTCGTCGAGCGCTGGGTCGACACCCCGCGGCACATCGAGATCCAGGTGCTGGCCGACGGCCATGGGAACGTCGTCCACCTCGGCGAGCGCGAGTGCTCGCTCCAGCGCCGCCACCAGAAGATCGTCGAGGAGGCGCCCAGTGTGCTCCTCGACGAGGCGACCCGGGCGGCGATGGGCGAGGCCGCGGTCCAGGCGGCCCGCTCCTGCGGGTACCGGGGCGCGGGCACGGTGGAGTTCATCGTCCCCGGCGGGGACCCCTCGTCGTACTACTTCATGGAGATGAACACCCGGTTGCAGGTGGAACACCCGGTCACCGAGCTGGTCACCGGCCTGGACCTGGTGGAGTGGCAGCTGCGGGTGGCGGCGGGCGAACGCCTGCCGTACGCGCAGGAGGACATCGAGCTGACCGGTCACGCGGTCGAGGCCCGGCTGTGCGCGGAGATCCCCGAGCGCGGGTTCCTGCCCTCGGGCGGCACCGTCCTCATGCTGCGCGAGCCGCAGGACCCGGAGGCCTCCCCGCGCACGGGGGTGCGCACCGACTCCGGGCTCAGCGAGGGCACCGAGGTCGGCAGCCTGTACGACCCGATGCTGTCCAAGGTGATCGCCTACGGCCCGGACCGCGCCACCGCGCTCAGGAAGCTCCGCGCGGCCCTCGCCGGGACGGTCACCCTCGGCGTGCGGACCAACGCCGGGTTCCTGCGCCGGCTGCTGGCCCACCCTGCGGTCGTGGCCGGCGAGCTGGACACCGGTCTGGTGGAGCGGGTGGCCGACGAGCTGGTCGGCACGGACGTGCCGGAGGAGGTCTACGAGGCCGCCGCCGCCGTGCGGCTCCACGCGCTGCGGCCCGAGGTCGCGGACGGCGGCTGGACCGACCCGTTCTCCGTGCCGAGCGGCTGGCGGCTGGGCGGGGAGCCGAAGCCGGTGTCCTTCTGGCTGAAGGTGACCGACCCGGTGGAGTACGTCCCGCGCGGCGCCCACACGGTCACCGACGACACGGTCTCGGTCACCCTGGACGGCGTCCGCCACACCTTCCACCGGGCGGCCGACTGGCTCGGCCGCGACGGCGACGCCTGGCGGGTGCGCGACCACGACCCGGTGGCCGCCTCCCTGACCCGCGCCGCCCACTCGGGCGCCGACTCGCTCACCGCCCCCATGCCCGGCACGGTCACGGTGGTGAAGGTCGCCGTCGGCGACGAGGTGAGCGCCGGCCAGAGCCTGCTGGTGGTCGAGGCGATGAAGATGGAGCACGTCGTCTCCGCCCCGCACTCCGGCACGGTCGCCGAACTGGACGTCTCGCCGGGCACGACGGTCGTCATGGACCAGGTGCTCGCCGTGATCGCACCGCACGACGACGAGGAGGAGGCGGTGGAGGGATGAGCGCCGACGCCATGCCGATGACCGTCCCGGCCCCCGGGCTGCCCGCGCGGGTCAGGATCCACGAGGTCGGCCCGCGCGACGGGCTGCAGAACGAGACGGTGACCGTGCCGACCGAGGTCAAGGCGGAGTTCATCCGCCGCCTCGCCGACGCGGGTCTGGCCACGATCGAGTCGACGAGCTTCGTCCACCCCAAGTGGGTGCCCCAACTGGCCGACGCCGAGGCGCTGTTCCCGCTGGTGAGCGATCTGCCGGTGGCGCTGCCGGTGCTCGTCCCCAACGAACGCGGCCTGGAGCGGGCCCTGTCGCTGAGCGCCTCCCGGGTCGCCGTCTTCGCCAGCGCCACCGAGTCCTTCGCCAAGGCCAACCTCAACCGGACGGTCGACGAGGCGCTGGCGATGTTCGAGCCGGTGGTCCGGCGCGCCAAGGCGGCCGGCGCGCATGTGCGCGGGTACCTGTCCATGTGTTTCGGCGACCCGTGGGAGGGGCCGGTCCCCGTCCACCAGGTCGTCCGGGTCTGCCGGGCCCTGCTGGACATGGGCTGCGACGAGCTGAGCCTCGGCGACACGATCGGCGTGGCGACGCCGGGCCACGTGACGGAACTGCTCTCCGCGCTGAACGAGCAGGGGGTGCCGACCGCCGCGCTCGCCGTGCACTTCCACGACACCTACGGTCAGGCCCTCGCCAACACCCTGGCCGCGCTCCAGCACGGCGTCACCACCGTCGACGCCTCCGCGGGCGGCCTCGGCGGCTGCCCGTACGCCAAGTCCGCCACCGGCAACCTCGCCACCGAAGACCTCGTGTGGATGCTGCGGGGCCTGGGCATCGACACCGGAGTCGACCTCGGCCGCCTCGTCGCCACGAGCACGTGGATGGCCGGGCGGCTGGGCCGGCCCAGCCCCTCCCGCACCCTTCGTGCCCTCTCCCACAAGGAGCCGTGATGAACCACCGCCTCACCCCCGAACTGGAGGAACTCCGCCGCACCGTGGAGGAGTTCGCGCACGACGTCGTGGCGCCGAAGATAGGCGACTTCTACGAGCGGCACGAGTTCCCGTACGAGATCGTCCGCGAGATGGGCCGGATGGGCCTGTTCGGACTGCCGTTCCCGGAGGAGTACGGCGGCATGGGCGGCGACTACCTGGCGCTCGGCGTCGCCCTGGAGGAGCTGGCCCGGGTGGACTCCTCGGTCGCCATCACCCTCGAAGCGGGGGTGTCGCTCGGCGCCATGCCGGTCCATCTGTTCGGCACCGAGGAGCAGAAGCGCCAGTGGCTGCCGCGGCTGTGCTCCGGGGAGATGCTGGGCGCCTTCGGACTGACCGAGCCGGACGGCGGCTCGGACGCGGGGGCGACCCGGACCACGGCCCGGCTGGACCCGGACACCGGCGAATGGGTGATCAACGGCTCCAAGTGCTTCATCACCAACTCGGGCACGGACATCACCGGACTGGTCACGGTCACGGCGGTCACCGGCCGCAAGCCCGACGGCAGACCGCTGATCTCCGCGATCATCGTCCCGGCGGGCACGCCCGGGTTCACGGTGGCGCCCGCCTACTCCAAGGTCGGCTGGAACGCCTCGGACACCCGTGAGCTGTCCTTCGCCGACGTGCGGGTGCCGGCGGCGAACCTGCTGGGCGAAGAGGGGCGCGGCTACGCGCAGTTCCTGCGGATCCTCGACGAGGGCCGGATCGCCATCGCGGCACTGGCCACCGGGCTGGCCCAGGGCTGTGTGGACGAGTCGGTGAAGTACGCCAAGGAGCGGCACGCCTTCGGCCGGCCGATCGGCGCCAACCAGGCGATCCAGTTCAAGATCGCCGACATGGAGATGAAGGCCCACACCTCCCGCCTGGCCTGGCGCGACGCGGCCTACCGGCTGGTGGCGGGTGAGCCGTTCAAGAAGGAGGCGGCGCTGGCGAAGCTGTACTCGTCGACGATCGCCGTGGACAACGCCCGGGACGCCACGCAGATCCACGGCGGGTACGGCTTCATGAACGAGTATCCGGTCGCCCGGATGTGGCGGGACTCCAAGATCCTCGAGATCGGCGAGGGCACGAGCGAGGTGCAGCGGATGCTGATCGCCCGGGAGCTGGGCCTGACGGGCTGACGGGCTGACGGGCTGACGGCGCGCGGTACGGCCGGCGCGCGGGCAGCGGGACGCGGCGGCGCGGAGCGCCCCGCCCTCTGGACATGAACTGAGGTTAGGCTAACCTACCTTCGAACCTGTCCGGCGGGCGCTCCGCCCCGTTCGAAAGCAGTCATACCCATGCCCAAGTCCAGTGCCACCCACCTCACCCGTCGCGGCATCCTCGCCGCGGGCGGCGCCCTCGGACTCGGCGCCGCACTCGCGGCCTGCGGCGACGGGGACGAGAAAGACGGCGGGTCGGGCAGCGGGACGACGGCCGCCGCCTCCGGTCCCTGGTCCTTCGAGGACGACCGCGGGCAGACCGCGAAGGCCGACAAGGTCCCCTCGCACATCGTCGCCTTCGTCGGCGTGGCCGCCGCGCTGTACGACTACGGCGTCCAGGCCAAGGGCGTCTTCGGCCCGACCACGACCAAGGACGGCAAGGCCGACGTCCAGGCCGGCGACATGGACGTCAGCAAGGTGACGAACCTCGGCAACGAGTGGGGCCAGTTCAACATCGAGAAGTACGCGGCCCTCGCGCCCGACGTCCTCGTCTCGACGATGTTCGACGACGCCGGCACCCTGTGGTACGTCCCGGAGGAGTCGAAGAAGAAGATCCTCGCCGTGGGCGCCCCCGGTGTCGGCATCTCCGTCTACGACCGTCAGCTGACCGGACCCCTCCAGCGCATGCTCGCGCTCGCCCGGTCGCTCGGCGGCGACGTGACCACCGACAAGGTCAAGCAGGCCAAGAAGCGCTTCGAGGACGCCGCCGCCCGGCTGCGCGCCGCCGCCAAGGCCAAGCCGGACATCAAGGTGATGGCGGGTTCCGCCAGCCAGGACCTGTTCTACGTCTCCGGCACCAACCTCTCCATCGACCTGGAGTACTTCAAGGCCCTCGGCGTGAACTTCGTCGAGCCGCCGGAGAGCGCCAAGAAGCAGGGCGGCGGCTGGTACGAGTCGCTGAGCTGGGAGAACGTCGACAAGTACCGGGCCGACATCATCATGATGGACAACCGCACCTCGGCCATCCAGCCCGCCGCCATCACCCAGGGCACCTGGAAGAAGCTCGCCGCCGTCAAGGCCGGCCAGGTCATCTCCCGCAACCCCGAGCCGATCCTGTCCTACGACAAGTGCGCCCCGCTGCTCGAGGACCTGGCGAAGGCCATCGAGACGGCGAAGAAGGTCTCCTGACACCCGCCGCCGGCCCGGACCACCGCCCGGCGGCGCACCACAACGCCTCCTGACAGCCCGTCGGGAGCCCACACGACGACGGCCGCAGCCGCCCCGCTCCGCCCCCTCACCCGGGTCGCACGAACGAGGCGGCTGCGCCCGCATCCGGCCGGGACCGCCTGGTGTACGGCACGAGGGGCGGAGTGCGCCCGACACAAAGTTAGGTTAGGCTAACCTAAGTTGATGTCGCGCGACTCCGCCCCTCGTCCGTCCCTGCACAGGACCGTCCCCACCCACCGGAGGACCCCCACATGCGCTCGCACCTGCTCAATGACCTGACCGCGGAGCACTACCGCCGCTCCGTGACCGAAGGAGTAGAGCGGGTGGCCGCCAAACTCGCCGCCACCGACCGTCCCTTCACCGGCGTCACGGCGGACGCCCTCGCCCCCCGCATCGAGTCGATCGACCTCGACCGGCCGCTGCACGACACCACGGCGGTCCTGGACGAGCTGGAGGAGGTCTACCTGCGGGACGCGGTCTACTTCCACCACCCCCGCTACATCGCCCACCTCAACTGCCCGGTCGTGATCCCGGCGGTGCTCGGCGAGGCGATCCTGTCCGCCGTCAACTCCTCCCTGGACACCTGGGACCAGTCGGCCGGCGGCACCCTCATCGAGCGCAGGCTCGTCGACTGGACGACCGCCCGCATCGGCCTCGGCCCCGCCGCGGACGGCGTGTTCACCTCAGGCGGCACCCAGTCCAACCTCCAGGCGCTGCTGCTGGCCCGCGAGGAGGCCAAGACGGACTCCCTCGCACGACTGCGGATCCTCGCCTCCGAGGCGAGCCACTTCAGCGTGCGCAAGTCGGCGAAACTGCTGGGCCTGGGGCCGGAGTCCGTGGTGTCCGTCCCGGTCGACCAGGACAGGCGGATGCGGGCGGTCGCGCTCGCCCACGAGCTGGAGCGCTGCCGCCGAAGCGGTCTGGTCCCGATGGCGGTGGTCGCCACCGCCGGCACCACCGACTTCGGCTCCATCGACCCGCTGCCCGAGATCGCCGAGCTGTGCGCGCAGTACGGGGCCTGGATGCACGTCGACGCCGCCTACGGGGGCGGCCTGCTGGTCTCCCCCACCCGCCGCTCGCTGCTCGCCGGCATCGAGCGCGCCGACTCGGTCACCGTCGACTACCACAAGTCCTTCTTCCAGCCGGTCAGTTCCTCGGCCCTGCTGGTCCGGGACGCCGACACCCTGCGGCACGCCACCTACCACGCGGACTACCTCAACCCCCGCCGCATGGTGGCCGAGCGCATCCCCAACCAGGTCGACAAGTCCCTGCAGACCACCCGGCGCTTCGACGCCCTCAAACTGTGGACGACGCTGCGCGTGATGGGCGCCGACGGCATCGGGCAGCTCTTCGACGAGGTGTGCGACCTGGCCGCCGAGGGCTGGCGGATGCTGGCCGCCGATCCCCGCTACGACGTCGTCGTCGAGCCGGCGCTGTCCACCCTGGTCTTCCGCTACGTACCGGCCGCCGTCACCGACCCGGCCGAGATCGACCGCGCCAACCTCCACGCCCGCAAGGCCCTGTTCTCCTCCGGAGAGGCGGTCGTCGCGGGCACCAGGGTCGGCGGCCGCCACTACCTGAAGTTCACCCTGCTCAACCCCGAAACCACGACGGACGACCTCGCCGCCGTCCTCGATCTGATCGCCGGCCACGCCGAGCAGTACCTGGGAGAGTCCCTTGAGCGCGCGTCCTGAAGCCGAAGCCCTGCACCCCGTCTACGACTTCGTGGGAATCGGGCTCGGCCCCTTCAACCTCGGCCTCGCCTGTCTCACCGAGCCCATCGCCGAACTGAGCGGCGTCTTCCTGGAGTCCAAGCCCGGCTTCGAGTGGCACGCGGGCATGTTCCTCGACGGCGCCCACCTGCAGACCCCGTTCATGTCGGACCTGGTCACCCTCGCCGACCCGACCTCCCCCTACTCCTTCCTCAACTACCTGAAGGAGCGGGGCCGGCTGTACTCGTTCTACATCCGCGAGAACTTCTACCCGCTGCGCGCCGAGTACGACGACTACTGCCGCTGGGCGGCGGACAAGCTGGGCAACGTCCGCTTCGGCACCACGGTCACCGAGGTGACGTACGACGAGGGCGAGGAGCTGTACGCCGTACGGACGCACACCGGTGCGACGTACCGCGCCCGCCGGCTGGTCCTCGGCACCGGGACGCCCCCGTACGTCCCCGAGGCGTGCCGCGAGCTGCCCGGGGACTACCTGCACAACTCCCGCTATCTCGAACACCGTGCGGATCTCCAGCGCAAGAAGTCGATCACGCTGGTCGGCAGCGGCCAGTCCGCCGCGGAGATCTACTACGACCTGCTGGGCGAGATCGACGTCCACGGCTACCAGCTGAACTGGGTGACCCGCTCCCCGCGGTTCTTCCCGCTGGAGTACACCAAGCTCACGCTGGAGATGACCTCCCCGGAGTACGTCGACTACTACCACGCGCTGCCCGAGCCCACCCGCTACCGCCTGGCCGAGCAGCACAAGGGCCTGTTCAAGGGCATCGACGGCGATCTGATCGACGCGATCTTCGACCTGCTCTACCAGAAGAACCTCGGCGGCCCGGTCCCCACCCGCCTGCTCACCAACTCCTCGCTGAACAGCGCCTCCTACGACGCCGGCGCCTACACGCTCGGCTTCCGGCAGGAGGAGCAGGGCAAGGACTTCGAGCTGTGCAGCGAGGGTCTGGTGCTGGCCACCGGCTACAAGTACACCGAACCGGAGTTCCTGAAGCCGGTCCGGGACCGGCTGCGCTACGACTCCCACGGCAACCACGACATCGCCCGCAACTACGCCATCGACGTCACCGGCCGGGGCGTCTTCCTGCAGAACGCCGGCGTCCACACCCACAGCATCACCAGCCCCGACCTGGGCATGGGCCCGTACCGCAACAGCTGCATCATCCGTGAGCTGCTCGGCGCCGAGTACTACCCGGTCGAGAAGACGATCGCATTCCAGGAGTTCGCCGTATGAGCAGCACGAGCAGCGCCGGCAGCACGGCCGGCGCGGCCTTCACCTTCCGCCCGCTCGACCCGCTGGAGGACGCCGGGCTGCTGCACGGCTGGGTGACCCACCCCAAGTCGGCGTTCTGGATGATGCAGGACGCGGAAGTCCCAGACGTCGAGCGCGCCTACCTGGAGATAGCCGCCGACGAGCACCACCACGCCCTCCTGGGGCTGCTCGACTCGGTCCCCGTCTTCCTGATGGAGAAGTACGACCCGGCGCTGCGCGAACTGGTCGGCCTGTACGAGCCGGAGCCGGGCGACATCGGCATGCACTTCCTGGTCGCCCCCACCGACACGCCGGTGCACGGCTTCACCAGGGCGGTGATCACCGCCGTGCTGCGGCATCTGTTCGAGGACCCGGCGGTCCGGCGGGTCGTGGTCGAGCCGGACGTGCGCAACAAGGCCGTGCACGCCCTGAACGAGGCCGTCGGATTCGTGCCGGAGCGCGAGATCCAGAAGCCGGAGAAGAAGGCGCTGCTGAGCTTCTGCACCCGGGAGCGGTTCGAGAGGGCGGTGGCCGCGTGAGCCTCGCCGACGCCGTGTCCCACCTCTCCCCCGAGCGCTGGGAGACCGCCAACCGCCTCCTGCTGCGCAAGGCCCTCGCCGAGTTCGCGCACGAACGGCTGATCACGCCCGAGGCGGACGGGGACGGATACGTCGTCCGCAGCGACGACGGGCGCACCGGCTACCGCTTCACCGCCACCCGCCGCGCCCTGGACCACTGGCAGGTGGACCCCGCCTCCATCACCCGGCACCGCGACGGGGCTAGCGGACTGCCGCTCGCCGCCCTGGACTTCTTCATCGAGTTCAGGAAGTCGCTGGGTCTGAGCGACGAGATCCTGCCGGTCTACCTGGAGGAGATCTCCTCCACCCTGGCGAGCACCTGCTACAAGCTCACCAAAGCCCAGGTCACGTCGGCGGAGCTGGTCAGCGGCGGCTTCCAGGACATCGAGACCTCGATGACCGAGGGACACCCGTGCTTCGTCGCCAACAACGGGCGGCTCGGCTTCGGGATCGAGGAGTACCTGGCGTACGCCCCCGAGACCGCGAGCCCGGTCCGGCTGGTGTGGCTGGCCGCGCACCGCTCACGGGCGGCGTTCACGGCCGGGGCCGGCATCGAGTACGAGTCCTTCCTCCGCGCCGAGCTGGGCGGGGCCGCCGTCGAGCGGTTCCAGGACCGCCTGCGCGAGCAGGGCCTGGACCCCGCCGACTACCTCCTCATCCCCGTGCACCCCTGGCAGTGGCGGAACAAGCTCTCCGTCACCTTCGCCGCCGAGGTCGCCCGCCGGCTCCTCGTCTGCCTGGGCGAGGGCGACGACGAGTATCTGGCCCAGCAGTCCATCCGGACCTTCTTCAACACCTCCCACCCCGACCGGCACTATGTGAAGACCGCCCTGTCCGTCGTCAACATGGGCTTCATGCGCGGGCTGTCGGCCGCCTACATGGAGGCCACCCCGGCCATCAACGACTGGCTGGCGGGACTCGTCGACAGCGACCCGGTGCTGAGGGCGACGGGCCTGACGATCATCCGGGAGTGCGCGGCGGTGGGCTACCGCCACCTGGAGTACGAGGCGGCGACGGACCGCTACTCGCCGTACCGGAAGATGCTGGCCGCGCTGTGGCGGGAGAGCCCGGTGCCCCGGCTCCGGCAGGGCGAGTCCCTGGCGACCATGGCCTCGCTGCTCCATGTGGACCACGAGGGCGCGTCCTTCGCCGGTGCGCTGATCGAGCGGTCCGGGCTGGCGCCGGCCGAGTGGCTGCGCCGCTATCTGCGGGCCTACCTCACCCCGCTGCTGCACAGCTTCTACGCCTACGACCTGGCGTTCATGCCGCACGGCGAGAACGTGATCCTGGTCCTCGAGGACGGCGTGGTGCGGCGGGCGGTCTACAAGGACATCGCCGAGGAGATCGTGGTGATGGACCCGGACGCCGTGCTGCCGCCGGAGGTCGGCCGGATCCGCGCCGAGGTCCCGGAGGACCAGCGGCTGCTCTCCGTCTTCACCGACGTCTTCGACTGCTTCTTCCGCTTCCTCGCCGCGATCCTCGCCGAGGAGGGGGTGCTCGCCGAGGACGGCTTCTGGGCGACGGTCGCCGAGGTGGTGCGCGAGTACCAGGAGTCGGTGCCCGAACTGGAGGAGAAGTTCCGCCGGTACGACATGTTCGCCCCCGAGTTCGCGCTGTCCTGCCTGAACCGGCTCCAGCTGCGGAACAACCGGCAGATGGTGGACCTCGCCGACCCGTCCGGCGCCCTGCAACTGGTCGGGACGCTCCGCAACCCCATCGCGGGGCGGTAGCCTCCGCGGGCGGGTCCTCGCACGGGCCCCCGCGGACGGACGGGCGCCCCGGAGTACGGTCCTCCGGGGCGCCCGCCGGCGTTCCGTGCCCGACGTTCCACGCCCGCCGTCTCATGCTCGCCGTCTCATGCTCGCCGTCTCATGCCCGCCGGCGGGCTGCCGAGCGCGGGGCCGCCGCCCGCCTACTGGTCCGCGGGCCAGGGCACCTGCGGCGACCGGTAGTACCCGATCCCCAGCGCGTCCCAGCGCGGCGCCTGCGCCGCGAGCCGCACCTTGTAGGCGTCCCAGTCGTGGGTGGCCTGGGGCGACCAGCCGAGCTCGGCCGCGCCCGGCAGCCTGGGGAAGGCCATGGCGTCGATGTGGGCGGAGGTGGAGAGGGTCTCCGACCACAGCGGCGCCTCCACGCCCCGGACGGCGGAGGCGGGCGCTCCCGCCAGATAGGCCGCCGGATCCCAGTCGTAGGACCGCCGCACCTCGACATAGCCGGCCCAGGCCAGCCCCAGCGGGGTGTCCTTGGTGTACTTCATGTCGAGGTAGACCCGGTCGGCCGGGGACAGGATCAGCCCGGTGCCGTTCTGCGCCGCCCGTGCGACCTGGGCCTTCTCGGCTGCGCTGGTCGAGTCCAGGCCCCAGTACTGGGCGATGGTCCCCTTGGCCGGGGTGGCTCCGGTCAGCTGGTGCCAGCCGATCGCCGTCTTGCCGTACTTCGCCACGATCGGCTGCACCCGGTCCATGAACTTCACGTAGTCGTCGTGGCTGGTGGAGTGCGCCTCGTCGCCGCCGATGTGGAGGTAGCGGCCGGGGGTGATGGCGGCCAGTTCCCGGACGACGTCGTCCGCGAAGTCGTAGGTGATCTCCTTGGTCGCGCACAGGGAGCTGAAGCCGACGGCGGTGCCGGTGTAGAGCGGGGGCGCGACGCCGTCGCAGTTCAGGTCGGCGTAGGAGGCGAGGGCCGCGTTGGTGTGGCCCGGCATGTCGATCTCCGGGACGACCTCCTGGTAGCGGGAGGCGGCGTAGCGGACGATCTCCTTGTAGTCGGCCTTGGTGTAGTGGCCGCCGGTGCCGCCGCCGACCTGGGTGGAGCCGCCGTAGGCGGCCAGGCGCGGCCAGGAGTCGACGGCGATGCGCCAGCCCTGGTCGTCGCTGAGGTGCAGGTGCAGCTCGTTGATCTTGTAGAGGGCGAGTTCGTCGATGTAGCGCTTGACCTGGTCGACGGTGAAGAAGTGCCGGGAGACGTCGAGCATGGCGCCCCGGTAGCCGTAGCGCGGACTGTCCTGGACGGTGCCGCCGGCGACCAGCCAGGGACCGGGCTGGACGGACGTGCGCTCGACGGCGGCGGGCAGCAGCTGCCGCAGCGTCTGCACGCCGTGGAAGAGACCGGCGGGCTGCCCTGCGGTGATCGTCACCCCGCCCGCGCCGCTGTCGAGCCGGTAGCCTTCCGCGCCGTACGCGCCGTTGGCCAGGCGCAGCCGGATGCCCGCGTCGCCGCGCGTGGTCAGCGGCAGCCGGTAGCCGGTCGAGGGACGCAGGACGTCCGCGAGGTACTCGCCGATGCGGCGGGCCTCGCGGGAGCCGTCGACGCGGATGCGGGTGCCGGGGGTGATGCGGTACGGGGAGCCGCCGGCCCGGACGGAGGCGGGGGCGGGGACCACCTGGCCCAGCGGGGTCGCGGCCGCCCTCGCGTGCGCCGCCGAGGCCTGGCCGGCGGCCGCCTGCCCGGCGGGGGCGGCGCCGACGGCGCAGACCCCGGCGGCCGTCACGAGCAGCAGCGAACCGAGGAGCCGGGTCACCCGGGTGGCCCCGGCGGTTCGGGGTGTGCGCGGATCACGGGTGGCACGGGGAGTCGTTCTGTGGTGCCGTCTCACATGCGCTCCCTTCGCGTTCGGATGGGACCGGGGGCCTGGTGCGCGCCCCGACGGTATAGACCACTCTCTCGCAGGAGTGGTCGAACGGCCCCTTCCCCGGCGGAAATCATCCGGAAGGGCGGAAACGCGAAGGGCGCCGGCCGGCCGGCCCCCGTGCGGGCCGCCCCCGTGCGCCCGGTCCCCGTGCGGGCGGTCCTCGAACACGTGAGGACCGCCCGTGGCCGGGCGGCGGGGCGCCGGGGCCGTCACTTCGCCCGGCGGGCCACCGTGAAGTGGTCGACCTGCTCGCCGGTCTCGGCGATGCCGCGCACCGTCAGCGTGGCGTACCGGCCGCGCGAGGCGGGGGTGACGTCCACGCGCAGGAAGGAGTAGTCCAGGTAGCGCACGCGCGACCAGGCGACGGTCTCCTTCTGCCGGGCGCCGTCCGCCAGGCAGACGAAGGAGGAGACGGCGTCGTTGTCCTTCTCGTGGCCCTCGTAGGACTGGTCGGCGCTGAAGGCGTACAGGCTGCGGCCGGCCGCGCCGGCGGTGACGTAGACCACGCCGTCGGTCTCGGGGTAGGCGGTGCCGCCGATCGGGAGCTTCTTGGCGACCCGGTCGCCCTTGAGGACGTCGGTGCGCTCGTAGACGTGGTTGTGGCCGTTGATGACCAGGTCCACGGTGTACTTCTCGAACAGCGGCACCCACTCCTGGCGCACGCCCCCCTCCGAGGCGTGCGCAGTGGAGGTGCAGTAGGCGCAGTGGTGGAAGAAGACCACGACGAAGTCGACGTCCTTCGAGGCGCGGAACTCCTTGAGCTGCGCCTCCAGCCACTTGGTCTGGGTGCCGCCCGATATGCCGAGGTTCGCCGGGATCTCGAAGGAGATGTCGTTGGCGTCGAGCGAGATGACGGCGGTGTTGCCGTACACGAAGGAGTAGACGCCCGGCAGGTTCTTCCGGTCGGGACCGTTGTCCGGGAGGGTCCAGCGGGCCTCCTCGCCGCCGTAGCCGTTGGGCGAGTACCAGGCCTCCATGTCGTGGTTGCCGTACGACACCATCCACGGGACCTGCTTGGCGACGGACTCGGTCTGGTAGAGGAACTGGTCCCAGACGCGGGAGTCGAACCCGGAGTCGGTGGCCTTGCCCTGGCCGGCCGGGTCGCCGTAGGCGATGTCGCCGGCGTGCAGGTGGAAGGCCGGGTCCTGACCGAGGATCAGCGCGTCGTTGGCCAGGCCGTGGTAGCTGACGCCCTGGTCGCCGAAGGCGGTGAAGGTGAACGGCTCCTTGTGCGCGGGGGCGGTGGTGAAGGTGCCGAGGGTGCCGAGCAGATGACGCTCGGCCGGGTCGAAGCCCCGGTGGCCGACGCCGTAGTAGTACGTCTGGCCGGGGCGCAGGTTGGCGAGCTTGGCGTGCAGGTAGTACTGGGTGCGGTCGCCGCTCGCGCCGACGCCGGCCGGGGTGTACAGGGTGCGGACCTCGGCGGGGATCTTGCGGGACAGGTCCCAGGGGTGCGCGCCGATGCGGATGAACGGCTTCTCGACGGCGACCGGGACCTGCCAGGAGACGGTGATCTCGGTGCGCGGGTCGTTGCCGTAGGCGAGGTGGCGGCCGAACGGGGCGACGAGGGCGCCGTCGACGCTCTCGCCCGAGGAGGAGGGGGCGGTGGTGCGCGGGGCGGCGGTGGCGGCCTGGGCGGTGGTGCCCGTCACGAACGCGCCACCCGCCACGGCGCCGAGGGTGACCGCGCCGCCCCTCATCATCGTGCGCCGCGAGAACTTGGAGCGCAGGTACTCGTGCTGCTCGGCCATGCTCATGCGCTCGGCGAGCTTCTCGGGTACGCCCATGCGTGGAATGTCCATGGCGTCTGAAAATGATGCATCGCCGCGACGGCACGCCGGACGCCGGATGGACAGCATGCGAACAGGAGTGCACAAGAGTCCCAACAGAGGCTTGCCCGAAATCGGGCAAGATTCTTGCGAAAGCGTCGTCGGTACCCCAGGATCTACCGGGTGCACGACGAACTGGTTGATCATCTGACGCGGTCCACGCCCCTGAACCGGGGAGAGGCGCTGCGGGTGGTCCAGGACGTGCTCGCCTACTTCGACGAGACGACCGAGGAGTTCGTCCGTCGCCGCCACCGCGAACTGCAGGCCCAGGGCCTGGTGAACGCGGAGATCTTCGAACGGATCGGGGCGGACCTGAAGTACCGCGCGGTGGCGCCGCCGGAGCTCTCCCTCCGGCAGCTGCGCCGCATCGTCTACGGCTGAGTCGAGACCGAGGAATACCTGTATATGTGCGGAATCGTCGGATACATCGGGAAGCGTGACGTCGCCCCGCTGCTCCTGGAGGGCCTTCAGCGCCTGGAGTACCGCGGCTACGACTCCGCGGGCATCGTCGTCACCTCGCCGAAGACCTCGGGCCTGAAGATGGTCAAGGCCAAGGGCCGGGTCCGCGACCTGGAGGCCAAGGTCCCGGCGCGCTTCAAGGGCACCACCGGCATCGCCCACACCCGTTGGGCCACCCACGGCGCCCCGTCCGACGTGAACGCCCATCCGCACATGTCGGCCGACAACAAGGTCGCCGTCGTGCACAACGGCATCATCGACAACGCCGCCGACCTGCGCCGCAAGCTGGAGGCGGACGGCGTCGAGTTCCTCTCCGAGACCGACACCGAGGTGCTCACCCACCTCATCGCCCGTTCCGAGGCCGGGACGCTGGAGGAGAAGGTCCGCGCGGCCGTCCGCATGGTCGAGGGCACCTACGGCATCGCCGTGCTGCACGCCGACTTCCCCGACCGGATCGTCGTGGCGCGCAACGGCTCGCCGGTCGTGCTCGGCATCGGCGAGAAGGAGATGTTCGTCGCCTCCGACGTCGCCGCGCTCGTCACCCACACCCGGCAGATAGTCACCCTCGACGACGGCGAGATGGCCACCCTCACGGCCGACGACTTCCGCACGTACACCACCGAGGGCACCCGGACGACCGCCGAGCCGACCACCGTGGAGTGGGAGGCCGAGTCCTACGACATGGGCGGCCACGACACGTACATGCACAAGGAGATCCACGAGCAGGCCGAGGCCGTGGACCGGGTGCTGCGCGGCCGGATCGACGACCGGTTCGCCACCGTGCACCTCGGCGGCATCAACCTCGACGCCCGCGAGGCGCGCGCGGTGCGCCGGGTGAAGATCCTCGGCTGCGGCACCTCCTACCACGCGGGCATGATCGGCGCCCAGATGATCGAGGAGCTGGCCCGGATCCCCGCCGACGCCGAGCCGGCCTCCGAGTTCCGGTACCGCAACGCGGTCGTGGACCCCGACACCCTCTACATCGCGGTCTCCCAGTCCGGTGAGACCTACGACGTGCTGGCCGCCGTCCAGGAGCTGAAGCGCAAGGGCGCGCGGGTGCTCGGCGTGGTCAACGTCGTCGGTTCCGCCATCGCCCGCGAGGCGGACGGCGGCATCTACGTGCACGCCGGCCCCGAGGTGTGCGTGGTGTCCACCAAGTGCTTCACCAACACCTGCGTCGCCTTCGCGCTGCTCGCGCTGCACCTCGGCCGGATCCGCGACCTCTCGGTGCGCGACGGCAAGCGGATCATCGAGGGCCTGCGCAAGCTGCCGGAGCAGATCTCCGAGATCATGAAGCAGGAGGAGGAGATCAAGCAGCTGGCCGAGGGGTACGCCGACGCCCGCTCGATGCTCTTCATCGGCCGGGTGCGGGGCTACCCGGTGGCCCGCGAGGCCTCCCTGAAGCTCAAGGAGGTCTCCTACATCCACGCCGAGGCCTACCCGGCCTCCGAGCTCAAGCACGGTCCGCTGGCGCTGATCGAGCCCGCGCTGCCGACGGTGGCGATCGTGCCGGACGACGACCTGCTGGAGAAGAACCGCGCGGCGCTGGAGGAGATCAAGGCCCGCAGCGGCCGGATCCTGGCCGTCGCCCACCAGGAGCAGGAGAAGGCCGACCAGACGATCGTCGTGCCCAAGAACGAGGACGAGCTGGACCCGATCCTCATGGGCATCCCGCTCCAGCTCCTCTCCTACCACACGGCGCTGGCGCTGGGCCGGGACATCGACAAGCCGCGCAACCTCGCCAAGTCGGTGACGGTGGAGTAGCGACGCCCCCGCCGCGGACGCGACATGAGCGACCCCCTGTGCGCCACCCGGCACAGGGGGTCGCTCCTTTCCCGGACCGGGGCCCTGTCGCCTCCGTCCCGGCGGCTGCCTCAGCCGGTGGCCGTCACTCCCCGGCCGGCAGCGCGTCGCAGAAGCCCCGTGGGCCGGTGCGCGAGGGCCGCGGCCGCGCCGTCGACGACCCCGGTGCATTCGAGGCCGAAGGCCAACGGGGCGGTACCGAGGGCGAGTCGGCCGAGAATCGCGGTGGCGCTTCCCTCGGGGACGTCGTCGGCCACGGCGGGCTCCCTCCGGCCGTTCGGTCGCGCGGTGACCGGTATATGCCCCTCACAAGGGCACGGACACCTCCGCGCACGAGGATTTCCACCCGGCGATGTGCGGGGTGGCGCAAGGGAGTTGGGGTGGCTCGGGCCCGCCGCGGAACCCGGGGCGCGGGGGACGTGGGCGGCGCGGGGGACGTGGGCGGCGCGGGGAGAAGCCCGGGGCCGAAACCCCCGGAACTCCCGGAGAGGCCCGGGGCCGAAATCCCCGGAACGCTCGGAACTCCCGGAGAGGCCCGGGGCCGAGACCCCCGGGGCCGAGACCCCCGCAGCACCCGGAGGAGCCCGGAACCGGAGCGCCCGGAGCGGTCGGTACCGCTACGGGATGACGACGACCGGTCGGCGTGCCCGCTTGGCCAGCCGGCCGGCCACCGAGCCGAAGATGCGCCCCACGATGCCGTGCGTGGAGCCCACGACGATCGCGTCCGCCTCGTACTCCTTGCCGACCTCTTCGAGTTCATGGCAGATGTCGCCGCCGCGCTCGACCAGGATCCACGGCACCTCGGCGAGGTACTCGGCGCACGCGAGTTCCAGACCCAGGACCTCCGTGCGGTGGTCCGGCACGTCCACGAAGACCGGTGGCTCGCAGCCCGCCCAGACCGTGGTGGGCAGCCGGTTGGCCACGTGCACGATGATCAGACCGGAGCGGGTGCGGTGCGCCATCCCGATCGCGTAGGCGAGGGCGCGCTCGCTGGAGTTCGATCCGTCGAAGCCGACGACTACGCCGTGCTTGAACGCCGGATCGCAGGGGTGGCGTGCTTCTTGCGCCGCCAGGGGATCGGCCGCCGTGGGGTCGGCGACCGGCCGCTTGCGGTCCGCGGGTTCGAAGAATTCGTGACCGGCCATGGCTGTCTCGGCGATGTGATCCTTAGTCGGGGACGACAGTCTGCGGCGAAGCTGTGTCCGGGAATCGTCTTCCCGTCCCCATACCCCCAAGGGTACGGCGCCAAGCCTTCCTAGCCCAGATCCCGCGCACTCTCCGTGGCGGTTCGGCGCGGTTCCCCGGAGCATGCACGACGCGCGCCCGTAACGCAATGGTTGCTGCCCCGTACAGGCGGTTTGCACAGGATTCAGCGGCGGCGACCGGACGATCGGCCGATCCTGAGGGGGATCACCGGGGACGGCGGGGTGCGTGGGAGGCCGGTGCGGGGCGGCCCGGGGGCCGGCGCGAGACCGGTGGGGCGGCCGTACAGGTGCCCGTCGGCTCCGCACAGTGACCGGGCGATCGAACACGCGTTGAACCCGGTGGCCGCCACAGGAAGCATGTAGGGAGCACGCCGTGTCCGGACCCCGTACCGCCGCCGGGCACCGTCCGTCACCGGCTCCCCCGCCGCGGACCGGGAGCGGCGCGCCCGGCCGCGGGGCGGACCCGGGCGCCGGGCCCGGCGCGGGGCACGACAGGGGCGACACCGCGGGCGAGGTGGTGCGCTGGGCCGCTTTCAGCTGTGTCCTGGTGCCGGTGGTCCTGCTCTGGTACGGCGCCTCACTGGCCGGCGCCGTCGGCACGGCCCTGGGGCTGGCGGCGGTGACCGGGGTCTGCCGGGTACTGCTGCGCCAGTCGGAGCGCGGGGCGGCCCGGCTGCGCGCCGAGGAGCGCGTCGCCCACCGCGGCCGTCACCAGCGGACGGGTTCGGGAGCCCACCGCGGCAACCGCCACCCGGGCGGGACTACACCGGTCAACTGACCGGTTTCCGTGCACTCAGACGTCTCTTTTCAGCCAACTTCTAGGCGTCGTGCACTCCCTGGCCCGAGTACCCCCCAACCACCGTTCGACCTGCACGGAAAGGGTCCACGGGGCCCTGCGCACCCTACGCGGATTGGCCACCGCCACGAGGCGCACTTCCCTGCACGCCGCACGAGTGCGACGCTTCGTGATCGAATGCTTCACGCCAAGTTGCCATGTCGACAATGCGCCGGGTGGTGAACCGGCCACTGGGGCACGGCGGGACGCAGTAGATTCGATCTTGACTGTCTTTACGGCGGGGGACTCGTGCAGGACCGAGGGGAAACGTGCAGGAGCGACACAACCGAGGAGCCGCGACCACCGAGGGGGGCTTAGCAGGATGAGCCACGACTCCACTGCCGCGCCGGAAGCCGCGGCCCGGAAGCTGTCCGGGCGTCGCCGCAAGGAGATCGTCGCGGTGCTGCTGTTCAGCGGCGGCCCCATCTTCGAGAGTTCCATACCGCTTTCGGTGTTCGGGATCGACCGCCAGGACGCCGGAGTGCCGCGCTACCGACTGCTGGTGGCGGCCGGCGAGGACGGCCCCCTGCGGACCACAGGGGGCCTGGAACTCAGCGCGCCACACGGCCTGGAGGCGATCTCGCGGGCGGGCACGGTCGTCGTGCCGGCCTGGCGCTCGATCACCTCGCCACCACCACAGGAGGCGCTCGACGCGCTGCGGCGGGCGCACGAGGAAGGCGCCCGCATCGTGGGCCTGTGCACCGGGGCGTTCGTCCTGGCCGCCGCCGGCCTGCTGGACGGCCGCCCGGCGACGACCCACTGGATGTACGCGCCGACGCTCGCCAAGCGCTACCCGTCGGTGCACGTCGATCCGCGGGAGCTGTTCGTCGACGACGGTGACGTGCTGACGTCGGCGGGCACGGCGGCCGGGATCGACCTGTGCCTGCACATCGTGCGCACGGACCACGGCAACGAGGCGGCCGGCGCGCTGGCCCGCCGCCTGGTGGTCCCGCCGCGCCGGACCGGCGGCCAGGAGCGCTACCTCGACAGGTCTTTACCCGAGGAGATCGGCGCCGACCCGCTCGCCGAGGTCGTCGCCTGGGCGCTGGAGCACCTCCACGAGCAGTTCGACGTGGAGACGCTCGCCGCGCGCGCGTACATGAGCCGGCGTACGTTCGACCGCCGTTTCCGCTCGCTCACCGGGAGCGCGCCGTTGCAGTGGCTGATCACCCAGCGGGTGCTGCAGGCGCAGCGGCTGCTGGAGACGTCGGACTACTCGGTGGACGAGGTCGCGGGCCGCTGCGGCTTCCGCTCCCCGGTGGCGCTGCGCGGGCACTTCCGGCGGCAGCTGGGCTCGTCCCCGGCCGCCTACCGGGCGGCCTACCGCGCGCGCCGGCCGCAGAGCGAGCGGCCGGGCGACGGTGACGGTCCGATGGGACCGGCGGGCATGCCCATGTCGGCGGGCCCGGGCGTCACCGCCGCCCCGGCGGCCGGCCCGGTCGGCATCCCGCAGCCCTCGGGCCCGGTGCCGCAGTCGCTGCACCACGACGGCCCGATACCGCACCCGGCCCGCCGGGTCCCGGCGGCGCTGTCGACGAGCCTGCCCGGGCAGCGGGCGGGCGGCTGAGCGGCGGGGGCGGGCGGGCTTCCCGGCCCGCCCGCCCCCCTGTCCGCCACCACTTCCACGCGACCCGGGCCCCCCGTACGCGGCGACCGCGCGGGCACCGCCGCCGCCGAGGTCACCGCACGGCCGGTCCGGCACGCGACCACTCGCCGTAAGGTGAGACACATGAACGATCGCATGGTGTGGATCGACTGCGAGATGACCGGCCTCTCGCTGTCCGACGACGCTCTCATCGAGGTGGCCGTCCTCGTCACCGACTCCGAGCTGAACGTGCTCGGCGAGGGGGTCGACATCGTCATCCGGCCGCCGGACGCGGCGCTGGAGACGATGCCGGAGGTGGTGCGTCAGATGCACACCGCGTCCGGCCTGCTCGCCGAACTGGCCGGCGGCACGACCCTCAGGGACGCCGAGGAGCAGGTCCTGTCCTACGTCCGGGAGTACGTGAAGGAGCCCGGCAAGGCGCCCCTGTGCGGCAACTCGGTCGGCACCGACCGCGGCTTCCTGCTGCGCGACATGCCGGAGCTGGAGGGCTACCTCCACTACCGGATCGTCGACGTGTCCTCGGTCAAGGAACTGGCCCGGCGCTGGTACCCGCGGGCGTACTTCAACAGCCCGGAGAAGAACGGCAACCACCGGGCCCTCGCCGACATCCGCGAGTCCATCGCGGAGCTGCGCTACTACCGCGAGGCGATCTTCGTCCCGCAGCCCGGCCCGGACTCCGACACTGCCAAGGCAATCGCGGCGAAGCACGTCCTGCCTGGTCAGCACGTGTAAGAAGGGCGCGCGGAGGGGCGCCGCGGAAGTCGTGCGCGAGCACCCCTTCGGACCATGTATGCTTTTTCTCGGCCGGTCGGGGAAACGACCAAGTCAACCGCTTCCGGTCATGGTGGGTGTAGCTCAGCTGGTAGAGCACCTGGTTGTGGTCCAGGATGCCGCGGGTTCGAGTCCCGTCACTCACCCTCGTCGGAAGAGGCCGGTGACCTGCGCAGATCAGGTCATCGGCCTCTTCCGCGTCCGCCGTCGGCACTGATCCGGGGCGGCCTCGCGGAGCCGTCCGCCGGGGCGGAAAGCAGGGGACAGCGGGCCCGCCGGCCGGAGACACTGCGGGCATGACCGATCATGATCAAGACGTCACCGGCTCCGGATTCCGGCACAAGCCGACGCTGGACGGGGAACTGGTCCTGCTGCGGCCGGTCACGGCGGACGACGTGCCGGCGCTGCTGCCCCTGTTCCAGGACGCGCCGACGATGCGGTTCACCGGCAGCCACGACACGGACCGACCCGACGAGGCGCGGCTGCGGGCCTGGTACGGCTCACGTGCCGAGCAGGACGACCGGCTGGACCTCGCCGTGGTGGAGAAGGCGACGGGGCGGGTCGTCGGCGAGGTGGTGCTCAACGAGTGGGACCCGGGCAACGAGAGCTGCAACTTCCGGACCGTCTTCGTGCCCGGCGCCCAGGGACGCGGGCTCGGGACCGAGGCGACCCGGCTGATCCTCGCCCACGGCTTCGAGCGGCTGGGGCTGCACCGTGTCTCGCTGGAGGTGTACGCGTTCAATCCGCGGGCCCGCCGCGTCTACGAGAAGGTGGGCTTCGTCCCCGAGGGGGTCCTGCGGGACGCGCTGCTGTGGGAGGGCGAACGGGTGGACGCCGTCGTGATGTCGCTCCTCGCACCGGAGTGGTCCGAGCACCGCGGCCGGCCTCGGCTCCGGGCCGGCCGGGAGCCGTCGCGGAACGGCGCACCGGCGATCCACCTGCCCGCGCAGGCCCCGCCGCGCGGTGTCGGATGAGTGCCGAACCGCTCGGCGGCCGCCCGGCCCCGGGCCTCCCGGCCCCGGTCAGCCGTCGTGCCGGGTCGCGGTCGCACCGGCCGCCCGGCACTCCCCTGCGCGCCGAACCCGTCCGTACCGCCCGGCTCGATCTTCTGCCGCTGCGCGTCGAGCACGCCGACGAGATGGCCGGGGTGCTGTCCGATCCGGCGCTGCACGCCTTCATCGGAGGGGCGCCGCTCGGAGTCGCGGAGTTGAGGGCGCGCTACGCGCGTCTGGTGGCCGGCTCGCCCGACCCGGAGGTCCAGTGGTGCAACTGGGTGCTCCGGCTGCGCGCCGACGGCCGGCTGGTCGGGACGGTCCAGGCCACGGTCACCGACGACGGCGACAGCGGTGGCGCGGACGCCGTCGCGGAGGTCGCCTGGGTGGTCGGCACGGCCTGGCAGGGGCGCGGCTTCGCCGCGGAGGCGGCCCGCCGACTGGTCGGACTGCTCGGGCGGCGGGGCGTCGGCACGATCGTCGCGCACATCCACCCGGACCACCGGGCCTCCGCCGCCGTCGCCGGGGCCGCCGGGCTCGCGCCGACCGGTGCGGAGCACGACGGGGAGGCGGTGTGGCGGCTGGTCCTCGGGCGGTGACCGGCGGCGGGGCTAGTGCCGCGGCAGGCAACGTTTGCCCGTCAAGGAGCGGCGCCCGGTGCGTGCTCTCTGGGGGTGCCCCCTGCTCGAAGAGCTCGGGGGAGTGCCGGACGGAAGTCCTCGTACTGGACGTACTTGGGCTTTCGGCTGGTGCGGCGAGTGGGGGTCCCCCCTGCTCGAAGAGCTCGGGGGAGGCGTGCCGGGCGTCGCGACGGGGCGAACGTTGCCTGTTGCGGCACTAGGAGGAGGCGCGCACCACCAGCTCCGTCGGCAGCACCGCGTGCCGGGGTTCCCGGCTCCAGGAGCCCGCCGGGCGACGGTCGGCGATCTCGCTCAGCAGCAGGTCGATCATGGCCCGGCCCATCCCCTCGATGGGCTGGCGGACACTGGTCAGCGGCGGGTCCATGTGGCGGGCGATGGCCGAGTCGTCGTAGCCGACCAGGGCCACGTCGTCGGGGGTGCGCCGGCCGCGCTCGCGCAGCACCTGGCGGGCGCCGGCCGCGGTGACGTCCGAACCGGCGAAGACCGCGTCCAGCCCGGGGTTGTTCTCCAGCAGCCGCGCCATCGCGCGACGGCCGCCCTCCTCGGTGAAGTCGCCCTGTTCGATAAGGAGTTCGTCCGCCGCCAGGCCCGCGTCGCGCAGCGCGTCGCGGTAGCCGGCGACGCGCCGCTGGGCGCCGTAGACGTCCATGTGGCCGGTGATGTGCGCGATGCGGCGCCGGCCGCCCGCCAGCAGGTGTTCCACCGCCGAGCGCGCGCCGCCGTAGTTGTCGGAGTCCACCGAGGTGAGCGTCTCCGCCGCCGAGCGCGGACCGCTGATCACCGCCGGGATCTCCAGCTGGGCCACCAGGTCGGGCAGCGGGTCGTCCGCGTGCACGGACACCAGCAGCACCCCGTCCACCCGGTGCGCGGCCAGGTACTGGGCGAGACGGCGCCGTTCGCGGTCGCCGCCCGCGAAGGTCAGCAGCAACTGCATCTCGGTGTCGGCCAGTTCGGCGCCGACGCCGCGCAGCATGTCGGAGAAGTACGGTTCCGCGAAGAACCGGGTCTCCGGTTCGGGGACGACCAGCGCGATCGCGTCCGTGCGGTTGGCGGCCAGGGCGCGCGCGGCGGTGTTGGGGACGTAGCCGAGTTCCGCGACCGCCGCCTGCACCGCGGCGCGGGTGGCGTCGCTGACCCGCGGCGAGCCGTTGATCACCCGGGAGACCGTGCCGCGGCCCACTCCGGCCCGGGCGGCGACCTCCTCCAGGGTCGGCCGTCTCCCGCCCCGGCTCCGCCCACCGTTGACCATAGTCGCCGCCTTCCGTTCGCAGCCCGTCAGGCCAGGAATGTAACAGCCTGCGCCCGGCCGCCCCCGCCCCCATCATCGCGCCCGTCCGGCCGGGAGGTTCCGCGCCGGGGGCGCGGCGGGCCGCGTGGGGCGCTGCCGGGGTCCCGGCCGCGCCCCCCGGATGTCCCGGCCGGGCGCGCCCGCCCCTCGGGCCGGACCTCGCCGCCCGCGCGGGTCAGGCGTCGTCCGCGCTCACCGGGTGGCCGGGAGGGCGTTGTTCCGGATCACCTCCGCGTACCAGTGGGCACTGTCCTTGGGGATGCGGCGCTGGGTGGAGTAGTCGACGTAGACGGCGCCGAAGCGCTTCGAGTAGCCGTAGGACCACTCGAAGTTGTCCAGCAGGGACCACAGGAAGTAACCGCGCACGTCCGCCCCGTCGGCGACGGCCCGCCGGACGGCGTCCAGGTGGGAGTGCAGGTAGGCGACGCGCTGCGGGTCGTTGACCCGGCCCTCGGGCGAGACGTAGTCGTCGAAGGCGGCGCCGTTCTCGGTGACCATCAGCGGCAGGCCGGGGTGCGACGCCGCCAGGCCGGTCAGCAGGGTGTGCAGGCCGGAGGCGTCGATCGCCCAGTTCATCGCCGTGAGATCGTCGTTGGCGAGGTGGAAGGCGATGTGGTCGGAGCCGGTCCACGGCGAGTGGTCGCTCGCGCCGTGGCCGTCGTTCTTGGTGGTGCCGGCGCCGTCGGCGGGCTGCGAGACCACGGTCGGCGAGTAGTAGTTGACGCCGAGCACGTCGATGGGACGGGAGATCTCGGCCAGGTCGCCGTCGTGCACCAGCCGGTCCCAGTCGACGAGGTGCGCGGTGTCGGCGCGCAGGTCCTCGGGGTAGGCGCCGTCCAGGATGGGGCCGGTGAAGATCCGGTTGCCGACCGCGTCGATGCGGCGGGCGGCCTCGGCGTCCTCGGGGCTGCCGGTGAGCGGGCGCACCTGGTGCAGGTTGAGGGTGATGGAGGTCTGCGCGGTGGCCGGCAGCACCGAACGCAGCACCCCGATCGCCTTGCCGTGGGCGAGGTTGAGGTGGTGCGCGGCCCGCAGGGTGGCGGCCGGGTCGGTGCGGCCCGGGGCGTGCACGCCGGAGCCGTAGCCGAGGAAGGCGCTGCACCAGGGCTCGTTGAGGGTGGTCCACACGCCGATCCGGTCGCCGAGGGCGCGGGCCATGATGTCGGCGTAGTCGGCGAAGCGCTCGGCGGTGTCGCGGTGCGGCCAGCCGCCCGCGTCCTCCAGTTCCTGGGGCAGGTCCCAGTGGTAGAGGGTGGCGACCGGGGTGATGCCCGCCTCCAGGAGCTCGTCGGTCAGCCGGCGGTAGAAGTCCAGGCCGCGCTCGACGGCGGGCCCGCGGCCGGTGGGCTGGACCCGGGACCAGGAGACGGAGAAGCGGTACGCCTTGAGGCCGAGGTGCTTCATCAGCGCCACGTCGTCGCGGTACCGGTGGTAGTGGTCGGCGGCGATGTCACCGGTGTCGCCGTTGCGGACCTTGCCGGGGGTGTGGCTGAAGGTGTCCCAGATGGAAGGGGTACGGCCGTCCTCGGCGGCGGCGCCCTCGACCTGGTAGGCGGCGGTGGCGGCGCCCCAGACGAAGTCCGTCGGGAAGGAGGAAGAGGTGTCCGAGGCCGACTGGGCAGTGGTCTCGGGTCGTACGGCGGTCATGGTGAGAACGCTCCCAAGGTGGCGTGAGGAAGGGTCGGACAGTGGTCCGGCGGGTGGGGGGAGGGCCGGGGCGCGGGGGTGGGCGCTCCGGCCCGCGGGGTGTCGCGCCCGGGACCCCACGGCGTGGGCGCCCGGGTCCGGTACGGCCCTCGTGCGGGCCGTACCGGACCGGATGGCCGGCCGGCGTGCGGGGCGGCATGGTGTTCGCCGGCCGGGTGTGCGGGGCGGGCGGGACGGGCCCGACGGCCGGTCCGCCCGCCGGACGGGACGGGCCCGACGGCGCGCCCTCGGAGGGCGGTCCGGCGCGAAGGGGGCCGTGCCGGTCGGCCGGCCCGCCCGCGTCGGCGGTTCGGCGTCAGCCCTTGACGGCGCCCGCCATGATGCCTCCGACGATCTGCTTGCCGAAGATCACGAAGACCAGCAGCAGCGGCAGCGTGCTGATCAGCGCTCCCGCCATGATGATGCTCTGGTCGGGGGTGTAGGAGGCGCTGAGCTGGCCGAGGGCGACCTGGAGGGTGGGGTTCTCCTGGTTCAGCGCGAGGAAGGGCCAGAAGAAGTCGTTCCACGCCTGCACGAAGGTGAGCATGCCGAGCACCATCATCGCGGGCCGGGCCGCGGGCAGGACCACGTTCCAGACGATGCGGATGTTGCTCGCCCCGTCCACCTTGGCCGCCTCGATGAGCTCGTAGGGCAGGGCCTCGATCAGGTACTGGCGCATGAAGAAGACGCCGAACGCGCCGACCAGGGTCGGGAAGATCACCGACTCCAGCTTCCCGCCCCATCCGATGTCGGACATCATCATGAACAGCGGGACGACGCTGAGCTGCGGCGGGATGGTCAGGGTGGCGATGACGGCGGTCATCAGCACGTTCCGGCCGCGGAAGCGCATCTTGGCGAAGGCGTAGCCGGCCAGGGTGCAGAAGAACAGCGTGGCGGCGGTGATGCAGCCCGCCACGATGACGCTGTTGACGATGGCCTTGCCCAGGTTGGCCTGGTCCCAGGCCGCCTGGAGGTTGCTCCACAGTCTGCCGCCCGGCAGCAGCGGAGGCGGGTCGTCCAGGACCCGCTGCTGGTCGTTGGAGGCGGCCACCAGCGTCCAGTACAGCGGGAAGACGGAGCCCAGGCCGACGACGATCAGGGCGATGTAGGTGAACGGGCCGCCCTTGAGCTGCTGGCCGGCGCCGATCTTGAAGCGGTTCCCGCCCTTGCCCGGGGTGGCGGGGAGCGGTGCCGGGGCGAGGCCCGGCGCGGTCTTGGCGGGACTTGTCGTGGTCATCGATATCGCTCCCGTCAGGCCGCGCTCTTGCGCATGAACCGGCCGACGATCCAGTTGATCAGGGCGATGAGCAGCAGCAGGACGAGCATCGCCCAGGCCACGGCCGCGGCCGGGCCGAGGTGCTGGAGCTTCCAGCCGTAGTTGTAGAGGTAGATGCTCAGCGTCTCGTACTGGTGCTCGCTGCCGCCGACGGAGCCGAGGGTGCCGCCCTGGAGCAGCAGCGGCTCACCGAACAGCTGCATAGAGCCGATCGTCGAGATGACGATGGTGAACAGGATGGTCGGCCGCAGCGAGGGGATGGTCACCTTGCGGAACTGCTGCCAGCGCGAGGCGCCGTCGATGGAGGCGGCCTCGTACAGGTCGCTCGGCACGGCCTGCATCGCGGCCAGGTAGATCAGCGCGTTGTAGCCGGTCCAGCGCCAGATCACGATGACCGAGATGGCGATCTTGGAGGTCCACTCCCCGTTGCCCCAGTCGATGTTGCCGGCGCCGAAGAAGTGCAGCACCCAGTTGAGGAAGCCGCCGTCGGCGCGGAAGACCAGGGCGAAGACCAGGGCCGCGGTGGCGACCGAGGTGGCGTAGGGGGTGAGGATCACGGTCCGCCAGAACGTGCTGGCGCGCAGTTTGTAGTTGAGCAGGTGGGCCAGGCCCAGGGCCACGAGCAGCTGCGGAACGGTGGAGATGACGCCGATGATGAAGGTGTTGGCGACGGCCGTCCAGAACTCCGAGTCCTGGAGGATCCTGGTGAAGTTGTCGAAGCCGACCCACTCGGACTGGTTCAGGCTCGTCATCTCCACCCGGTGCAGCGCGATCCAGCCGGTGTAGAGGAGGGGATAGAGCCCGAAGGCGCCGAAGACGAGGAAGAAGGGGGCGATGTAGGCGTACGGCGACGCCTTGTCGTCGAAGCGCCACAGCCGCGAGCGCCACTTGCCGGGTCCGTTCGACGCGGCGCCCGCGCCGCCGGGCGGCGGTGTGTAGGCGCCCCGTGTGGGGGTTGTCGTTGCCACGGAGGGAGTCCTTCCCTGGAGGTTTAGGCCGGGTACGGGGCGGGAGGCGAGTTCAGGGGCCGGGCGCCCGTCCCGCCGCTCCCTGCGCGGATCGACTTCGGTGTCGAGCGGCCCGTGCCACGGCCTGACGTGCGTGTGGGGCCGGGCCCGGCCGCCGGACACCGGGTCCGGCCGGCCGGGCGCCGGCCCGGGGCTCGGTGCCTGCCACGGCTGACTCCGCATAGCCCCGGCCGGCTCGGTGCCTGCCTGTCCGACGATTCCCGCCAGGCGCCACGGGCCTGGCGGAGATCGCCGGGCAGGGTGTGGCCCTGCCGCGTGCTTTCGTGCTGGTCAACGGCCCCGCGCCCGCGGCGGGAGCCATCGTGCGGCTCCGCGCGCGGGCGCGGTGCGGGCGGCCGGTGGAGCCGCCCGCACCCTGGGCGGTCGTCAGCCGATCGCCTTGTCGATCGTGTCGGTCGCGGCCTTCCACGCCTTGTCCTGGCTGGTGCCGCGCTGCTCCATGTTGTTGATCTGCGTGGAGATCGTGTCCTTGATCACGCC
The DNA here is from genome assembly GCF_043079345.1 of Streptomyces sp. NPDC015220. Taxonomy (NCBI): domain Bacteria; kingdom Bacillati; phylum Actinomycetota; class Actinomycetes; order Kitasatosporales; family Streptomycetaceae; genus Streptomyces; species Streptomyces sp. NPDC015220. The sequence goes on from NZ_JBIBUK010000001.1 coordinate 974,050, forward strand.
GTCCTTCGCGCCGAGCACGGCCTCGGGGATGGACTTGGCCTCGTCGGCGTAGATCTGGCCGATCGGGGCGTCGCTGAAGTACGGGAGCTTCGCCGTCTTCACGCTGGCGAGCTCGTAGGCGCCCTTGTTGGACGGGAAGACACCGACCGCCTTGAACACCGCGGCCTGCTGCTCGGGAGCCGTCAGCCACTTGACCAGCTCGGTGGCCTCCTTGACGTGCTTGCCGCTCTTGGGCACGGCCAGGAAGGAGCCGCCCCAGTTGGCGGCGGTGGTGCCGGGCGCACGGGAGATGTCCCACTTGCCCTTGTAGTCGTCACCGGAGTAGGTCGCGATCTGGGCGGCCATCCAGGCCGGACACACCATGGACGCGATCTTGCCCTTGCGCAGCGCGGCCTTCCACGGGTCCTGGAACTGGGCCAGGCCACCGCTCAGCTTCTTCGACGCGGCCTCGGCGGCCAGGTTCCAGCCCTGCTTGACGGAGTCGCTGTCCTTGTAGACGGCCTTGCCGTCCGCGTCGTAGTACTGCTTGGCGGAGGAGCTGACGACCGCGTTGTACATCGCGCTCGCCGAGTCCATGAAGTAGGTGCCGGAGGGGGCCTTCTCCTTGTACTGCTCGCCGAGCTTGAGGTAGTCCTCCCAGCCGCCCGCGACCGCCTTGGCGACGGCCTCGCGGTCCGTCGGCAGACCCGCCTTCTGGAAGAGGTCCTTGCGGTAGCACAGGGACATCGGGCCGATGTCGGTGCCGGCGCCGATGACCGTGCCGTCCTTCGCGGTGGCCTGCTTCTCCTTCCAGGAGACCCAGTCGCTCACGCTGATGGACTTGCTCAGGTCCGCGAACTTGCCCGCCTGGGTGTCCACGACCTCCTTGATGCGGCCGACCTCGATGCCCGTGACGTCGCCGAGGCCGCTGTTCGAGTTCAGCTGCTGAAGGAGCTTCGGGTAGTACTGCTGCTCGTCGGCGGTGGTCTCTTCCTTGACCGTGATGTTCGGGTGGAGCTTGTGGTACTGGTCGAACAGGCCGGCCTCCTTGTAGCCGAACTGCCCGAAGTCGGCCAGCTTGAGGGTGATGTTCCCGTTGGAGTCCGAGGCGTCCGAGTCGCCGTCGTCACTGCTGCTGCAGCCGGTCAGCAGCAGGGCAGAGGCCGTCAGGACCGTCGTGGTCAGGACCGCTGCTCTGCGGCCACGACCGCCGCCGGTACGGGTGATGCGCATTCCACTACTCCTTGTTCCAGTGGGGAACGGGACCTCAGGAATCGGGCCGCCGGGGTTCGACGGTCCGGACCTGCCCTCTCGGTTCGAGCAGCGGCCATGCCACAGCACTCGTCGTGCGGTGAAAAGGTGCTGGTCAACGGTGTGCCATGCGAGATAGAGGGAAGGGCCCATGGTGTTTTGGTCCACACGGGAGAGAGTCCCGGAACTCCGTGGGACCGCTCCCACGCGGCATGACCGGAAGACTCGTGGTTGCCGGGCCAGGTGTCAAGACTTGAAAACGGCGTTGTTGCGCAAGCGTGTTCAGCGCGTCACGTGAACGTGTCTGGAACCCGGGCGTCACACGCCGGACATCATCCCGCCCCGTACAGGATTCCCGCAGGTCACAGCCGCGTCCATGGCCCAGGCCACATCCTCGCGGCCGGCCGCGGGGCGGTCGCCGGATTTTTCTGGGCCAGAATGAGGCCACCCCCCACTGACCCGCCGGAAGGTGAACGATGAGCCCTGCCGAGCAGTCGCCCGAGGACGCGGACGTCCGGCGCCCGGCCCGGAACGCGGACGTCCGGCGCCCGACCCTGAACGCCGTGGCCGCGCGCGCCGGCGTCGGCCGCGGCACGGTCTCCCGGGTGATCAACGGCTCCCCCAAGGTGAGCGACCGGTCCCGCGCGGCCGTGGAGCGGGCCATCGCCGAACTCGGCTACGTCCCCAACCGCGCCGCCCGCTCCCTGGTCACCCGGCGCACCGACTCCGTCGCCCTGGTCGTCCCCGACGCCGAGACCCGGCTCTTCTCCGAGCCGTACTTCTCCGGGATCATCCGGGGCGTGTCCGCCGGACTCGCCGGCGCCGGGATGCAGTTGCTGCTCGTCCTGGCGCGGGACGAGAAGGAGTACGCGCGGCTCGCCACGTATCTGTCCGCGCAGCGGGTGGACGGCGTACTGATGATGGCGGTGCACAGCGACGACACGCTGCCCGACCGGCTGGAGGAACTCGCCGTGCCGACCGTGCTGGCCGGCCGGCGCGGCCACCGGGAGCGGCTGGGGCACGTGCGCGCGGACAACAGCGGCGGCGCCCGGGCCGCGGTGCGCCATCTGCTGGCGGCCGGCCGCCGGGCCATCGGAACCATCACCGGGCCGCTGGACATGGACGTCGCCCAGGACCGGCTCGACGGCTACCGCGAGGCGCTCCGGGACGCGGGCGTCGCCGTCGACGAGGAACTGATCGCCGACGGCGACTTCACGGAGGAGGGCGGCCGCGCCGCCATGCGCGACCTGCTGCGCAGGCGCCCCGGCCTCGACGCCGTCTTCGCCGCCTCCGACGTGATGGCCTCGGGCGCCGTACTGGAACTGCGCGCCGCGGGCCGGCGGGTACCCGACGACGTCGCCGTCGTCGGCTTCGACGACTCCATCGTGGCCCGGCACATCGATCCCCCGCTGACCAGCGTGCGCCAGCCGCTCGAGGAGATGGGCCGCACCATGGCGCGGCTGCTGCTGGACGAGATCGCCGACCGGGGCGCCGGCCACCGCGAAGTGGTGCTGCCGACCCAGCTCGTGGTGCGCGAGTCGGCCTGAGCGGATCCCTCCGGGCCACACCCTCCCCGGGTCCCGTTACTTCGCGGCGCCCGCAGCGCCGGGGCGCCGAAGCGCGGCACCGGCCGGAACCTGGCGCCCGGGACCGGCCGACGCCCGGTTCAGCCCCGAACCCGGTCCGGCCGCCCTCGCGCCCCCTCACGCCCCCTCGGTCCGATACTCGCACCGCCGTTCCCGACCACCCCCCTTTCGCCGTGGGAGCGCTCCCATGCATAATGGGGCCCACTCGACCCCGTGGGAGCGATTCCATGCCCGAACCGTTGACCGTGTCCTTCCCGCCCGCCTTCCTCTGGGGCGCCGCCACCTCCGCCTACCAGATCGAGGGCGCGGTGCGGGAGGACGGCCGTACCCCCTCGATCTGGGACACCTTCAGCCATACGCCGGGCAGGACGGCCGGCGGCGATACCGGTGACATCGCTGTCGACCACTACCACCGCTACCGCGACGACGTGGCGCTGATGGCGGAGCTGGGCCTGACCGCCTACCGCTTCTCGGTGTCCTGGCCGCGGGTGCAGCCCACCGGCCGGGGTCCCGCCGTGCAGATGGGCCTCGACTTCTACCGCCGGCTCGTCGACGAACTGCTGGACCACGGGATCAAGCCCGCGGTCACCCTCTACCACTGGGACCTGCCCCAGGAGCTGGAGGACGCCGGCGGCTGGCCGGAGCGGGAGACCGCGCTGCGCTTCGCGGAGTACGCGCGGATCGTGGGCGAGGCGCTGGGCGACCGCGTGGAGCAGTGGATCACGCTCAACGAACCGTGGTGCAGCGCCTTCCTGGGCTACGCCTCCGGAGTGCACGCACCCGGCCGCACCGAGCCCCTGGCCGCGCTGCGCGCCGCCCACCACCTGAACCTCGCCCACGGCCTGGGCGCCCAGGCGCTGCGCTCGGTGCTGCCGCCCCGGAACTCGGTCGCGGTCAGCCTCAACTCCCAGGTGATCCGCCCGCTCTCGCAGCACCCGGCGGACCTGACCGCGGCACGCAGGATCGACGACCTGGCCAACGGCGTCTTCCACGGCCCGATACTGCACGGGGCGTACCCGGCCACGCTGCTGGAGTCGACCTCGTCGATCACCGACTGGTCGTTCGTCCTCGACGGCGATCTGCGCGACATCAAGCAGCCGCTGGACGCGCTGGGCCTCAACTACTACACGCCCGCGCTGGTGTCGTCCGCGCGGACGGCGCCGGCGGGCCCGCGCTCGGACACGCACGGGGAGAGCGCCCACTCCCCCTGGCCGGCCTCGGACGACGTGGTGTTCCACCAGGTCCCGGGCGAGCGCACCGACATGGGCTGGACCGTCGACCCGGACGGTCTGCACGAGCTGATCACGCGCTACGCCCTGGAGGCGCCCGGACTGCCGCTCTACATCACGGAGAACGGCGCGGCCTACGACGACAAGGTGGACGACGACGGCCGGGTGCGCGACCCGGAGCGCGTGGCCTACCTGCACGACCATCTGGCGGCGGTCCGCCGGGCGATGGCCGACGGCGCGGACGTCCGCGGGTACTACCTGTGGTCCCTGATGGACAACTTCGAGTGGGCCTACGGCTACGGCAAGCGGTTCGGCGCGGTCCACGTGGACTACGCGACGCTCGCCCGGACCCCCAAGTCCAGCGCCCTCTGGTACGGGAAGGCGGCCCGCAGCGGGCAGTTGCCACCGGTGGACGCGGTCTGAGAGGACCTTCCGGAGAGGTCCCCCGGGGAGGCCGGCCGACGGGGGCCGGCCGAGGGGACCGAACGACGGGGTGGGGTGCGGGGCGCGGCACGCGGAAATCGGAGGGGAGTGCCGCGCCCCGCGGGCCCGGGCCGGGACCCGCCCGGGCCGGGACCTGCTGGGGGCCAGGTCCTGTCGCGGGTACTCCGGCCGGTCAGCCGAAGGTGCCGAACGCCTTCGAGAAGGCGTAGCGGTCCTGGGTCACGGAGCTGCAGGTCGCGTCGGCGGTGGGCTTGGCGCCGCCGGCGCACTGCTTGTCGCGGGTGGCGGACCACATGGAGAGCCAGCCGAGGCCCTTGGACTTGGCGAAGTTCACCAGCTGGGTGGCGTCGTCGACCTTGAAGACCTCCGAGGAGACGTCGTTGACGCCGATCATCGGGGTGACCGCGACCGTCTTCCAGGCCGCGCTGTCGGACAGCGCGAGCACGCTCTTGATCTGGGCCTGGGTGGCGGTGGCGGCCTGCTCGGCGTAGGTGCCCATGTCACCGCTGTAGGAGGCGCCGTAGTCCATCGCCATGATGTTGACGGTGGAGATCTTCACTCCGTTGGACCGGGCGTTGGAGAGCAGGTTCACACCGTCCTGGGTCAGGCCCTCGGGCATGACGGGCAGGGTGAAGGAGACGTCCAGGCCCGGGTGCTGCTGCTGGAGCTTGGCGACGGCCTGGGCGCGGCGGGTGTTGGCGGCCGTGTTGGGCAGCGCGCCGCCCTCGACGTCGAAGTCGACCTTGGTGAGCTTGTACTGGTCGACGGCCTTGCCGTAGGCCGCCGCCAGCGCGTCCGCCGAGGAGCAGGTGGTCGCCAGTTCGGAGCCCGAAGCGCCGCCGAAGGAGACGCGCACGTCGCCACCCTTGGCGCGCAGCGCGCCGATCTGGGCGGCCACGGCGTCGCTCGCGAGATCGGTGACGCCGCCCCACTTGGGGGTGCAGCCGCCGCCGTCGGTGACGAAGGCGAGGTTGTAGTTCTTCACACCGGTCGCGTCGGCGCTCGCCAGCAGGTCGAAGGCCGGGTAGAGGGAGGTGTCGACGTAGGGCGCGAAGCCGGCGCTCGTGGTCGTGCCGGTGCCGGTGCTCTGCGAGGCGGTCGGCGTCGGGGTGGCGGTGGGCGTCGGGGTACCGGTGGCGGTGGGGGCCGGCGTGGGGGTCGCGGTCTGCGTCGGCCGGCCGCTGGGCTCCGGGGTCGCGGTCCCGTCGGCGGAACAGGGGGCGTCGTCGATCCGGCAGCCGGTCGGGTCGCCGGCGCCGTTGACCACGAAGCCGACGGTGACCGACTTGCCGGGGGCGAGCCCGGCGGTGTCCCACTTGGCCGGCTTCACGGTGACGTGCCGACCGCTGACGCCGGCCTCGCCGTTCCACAGCGAGCCGAGCGTGGCGCCCGCGGGCAGGTCGAACTCCAGCGTCCAGTCCTTCTCCGTCCGGCCGCTGTCGTTGGTGACGACGTACTGCCCGGTGTAGCCGGTCGACCAGTCGCTGGTCCTGGTGTAGGCGGCGCCCACCCCGGCCGCCTGCGCGGTGGCGGTGAACAAGAACACCCCGCCGCCGGCCACGGCCGCCGCGACGAGGCCGCCTATCGCCTTGTTCCTGCCACTGATCCTGCGCCGGTGCGTGCTCATCGTGCCTGCCTTCGCTGTTCACGGGGGGTGCGGTGCGGCAGCACGCTAGCGGTCCGGAACCGGGCGATCCGCCCTATCCGGGCGGGCGTTGGGTCTCTTAGGGTGCGCTTAAGGAAGGCATCGGGGACGGTTAAAGGTCGGGGCCGGCGCGGGGCCCGGAGCGGCCTCTCCCGCCCGGCGCCGTCACTTCGCCGCCAGGCGCCCGCGCCGCCGTACCGTTCCGCGGTGGCCGCCGCGTACGGGTCGTCGGCCGTCGAGCTGGAGCCAGACGCGCACCTCCGTGCCGCCGAGCACGGAGGAGCCGATGCGCACGTCGCCGCCGGTCGACTCCGCGAGGCGCCGCACGATGTCCAGGCCGAGCCCGGTGGAGCCGTCGGCGCCCGAGCCCCGGCCGCGGGCCATGGCCGCATCGGGGTCGGCTATGCCGGCTCCCGCGTCGGAGACGAGCACGATCACGGCGTCGTCGCCGTTGTGCACGTCGACGGCGAACGCCGTGCCCTCGGCGGTGTGCCGGAAGACGTTGCCGAGCAGGGCGTCCAGCGCGGCGGCCAGGTCCGCGCGGGCCACCGGCACCCGCACCGGCCGCTCCACCCCGGCCAGCCGCCACTCGCGGCCCTCGTCCTCGGCGAGCGCGGACCAGAACGCCATCCGTTCACGGACCACCTCGGCCGCGTCGCAGCCGGCGCCCGGACCGACGGCGGCCGTCCGCGGCTTGGCCTCCCGGGCGGTACGGATGATGGTGTCGACCTCGCGCTCCAACTGGGCCACCGCGGCCCGGGTCTGGTCGGCGGCCGGCCCGTCACCGAGCGAGGCCGCGTTCAGCCGCAGCACGGTCAGCGGTGTGCGCAGCCGGTGCGACAGATCGGCCGCCAGCTCCCGCTCGTTGGCGAGCAGTTGTACGACCTGGTCGGCCATGGAGTTGAACGCGACCGCGGCGAGGCGCAGTTCGGTCGGGCCCTCCTCGGGCACCCGGGCGCCCAGTTCGCCCTCCCCCAGCTCCCGCGCGCCCTCGACGAGCCGCCGCGCGGGCCGCACCATCCGTACGCCGAGCCGGTCGGCGACGGCGACCGAGCCGACGACGAGGGCGGCGCCCACACCGGCCAGCACCGCCCAGGCCGTGCCGACGCCGTTGCTGACCTCGGTCTCGGGGACGTACACCTCGACGACCGCGATCGCGCCGGAGCTGAGCGCGACCGGCTGGAGCAGCGCGGAGCCGCCGGGCACCTCGGTGGTGGAGGCGCGGCCCACTCTCCGTACGGTCGCGACGTCCGGGTCGGCGGCGCGCCGGCGGCCGATGTCGACGGCGGCCTTGCCGTCGACCGCCGGTATGTGCACGGCCATCTGCGCGTCCGAGCCGGCCGAGGCGACGACCCGCTCCAACTCGTCGCGCTCGGTGGTGATGGACAGCGCGGGCGCCACGGCCGCCGCCCGGCGTTCGGCGTTGGAGAAGGCACGGTCCCTGGCCATCTCCTTGACGACCAGCCCGAGCGGGACCGCGAAGGCGACCACGACCATCGTGGTGACGGCGAGGCAGACCTTGACCAGTGCCCATCTCATCGTCCCGGCTCCGCTCCCGGCGGCTCCAGCTTCACGCCGACGCCCCGCAGGGTGTGCAGATAGCGGGGCCGGGCGGCGGTCTCCCCCAGTTTCCGGCGCAGCCAGGACAGATGGACGTCGATGGTCTGGTCGTCGCCGTACGACTGCTGCCACACCTCGGCCAGCAGCTCCCTGCGCGCCACGACGACGCCGGGCCGGCCGGCCAGGAAGGCGAGCAGGTCGAACTCGCGGCGGGTCAGGTCCAGTCGTACGCCGTCCAGCTCGGCCTGGCGGCGCAACGGGTCCACGGTCAGGCCGCCGACCCGGAGGACGGTGCAGGGCGCGGCCTCGGCGGATCCGGAGCGGGCCCGGCGCAGTACGGCGGCCATCCGCGCGGACAGGTGCTCGACCGAGAACGGCTTGGTCAGGTAGTCGTCGGCACCGGCGTTGAGCAGCCGGACGATCTCCGCCTCGTCGTCCCGCGCGGTGGCGATGATGACGGGGACGTCGGTGATGCCACGCAGCATCTTCAGGGCCTCGGAGCCGTCCAGATCGGGCAGCCCGAGGTCCAGGACGACCACGTCGAAGCGGATGTGGGCGACCTCGCGCAACGCCTCCAGCGCCGTGCCGACGCTGCGCACGGTGTGCGAGGCGTCGGTCAGGTGCCGGATGAGCGCCGAGCGCACGAACTGGTCGTCCTCGACCACGAGCACACTTGCCATGCGCCGCACCGTACGCCACGCGCGCGGAGCCGGTGCGGGCCTGTGGACAACTCCGCCCGGCCCCGGCCGTCCGGGACCGGCGGGCCGTGGCCGGCGGGCCGTGGCCGGCGGGCCGTGGCCGGCGGGGGGGGACGACCTCGCCAGGAGCGCCTCGCGGCGACACGGGTGAGGGGCGTGCGGCAGTATGACCGCGATGCACAGAGGACTCATACACGTTCTGGCGTGGTCGCTCGCCACCGGAGCGGCGGTCACCTTGTCGTGGTGGGGCGTCCACACCGTGATGGCGGGCACGGCCTACGACCCGCCGCGCGCCCTGCCGATCACGGCGGCCGGGGAGGGCACGCGGGAGCCGGAGCCGCTCACCTCCGCCACCGGTCGGGCGGCCCCGTCGCCGAGCCGGCCGGCCACGCCGGTCAGGCCGGCCGAGTCGCCCCGGACGCCGTCCGCGCCCCGTTCCCCGCGGTCCTCGCAGTCCTCGCAGTCGCCGCCGTCCGCGCCGACGGTGAGCCCCGGCTCCTCCCCCACCGCCTCCGGCCGGGTGCGGAGTTACGACACCGACGGGGGCCGGGCCGTCTTCGACCTGGGCCCGGCCGCCGCGACCCTCGTCTCGGCCACGCCGGGCACGGGCTGGTCGATGCAGGTGTGGAAGACGGCGGCCTGGATCCGGGTGGAGTTCACCTCGGGCACGGACCGGGTGTCCGTGTTCTGCACATGGCACGACGGACCACCGCGGGTGGAAGTGGGCAACTACTAGGAGCGGGCCCCTCCTTCGCCGCCGTCGCCCGTGCCGTCCCTCGGCGGTCGTCCCGCCCGGCCGACCTCCACGACCGTCGCGCCACGCGGCCCCGGCGACCGCCGTGCCCGGGCGTGCTTCGCGACCCGCGGCGGCCGGGCCGGTGGCCGCCCAAGGGCCTTGCCCGCCTTCGGCGTCAGTGGAAGACGGAGGGCGGCGGGGCCGGGGAGGCGACGGCCGCGGCGTCCGGCACGGGGGCGGCGCCGCCCGTGAAGTCGAGGAGCGCGCGGCCGTGTTCGACCCGGCCCGGATGCGGGTCGGAGGCGGCCCGCCGGGTCAGTTCGGCGACCGGCAGCGGGAGGTCGGAGGCGACGAGGACCGCGTTGCCTAAGCGCTTGCCGCGCAGCACCGCCGGGTCGGCCACCAGCGCCAGTTCGGCGAACCGGGCGGCGGCGGTGGCGATCTGGCCGCGCAGGTGGGCGAGCGGCGGCCCGTCGGCGAGGTTGGCGGCGTAGACGGCGCCGGGCCTCAGCACCCTGCGGACCTCGTCGAGGAACTCCACGGAGGTGAGGTGGGCGGGCGTCCGGGCCCCGCTGAACACGTCCGCGACGACGAGGTCGGCCCAGCCGTCCGGCACCTTGCCGAGCCCCTCGCGGGCGTCGGCGGAGCGCACCCGGATCCGGGCGCCGGCGGGCGGCGGCAGCTCCCGGCGGACGAGTTGCACGAGAGCGGCGTCCCGTTCGACGACCTGCTGGGTGGAGCGGGGCCGGGTGGCGGCGACGTACCGGGCCAGAGTGAGCGCGCCGCCGCCGAGGTGGACGGCGTGGACGGGCTTCCCGGGCGGCGCGACGAGGTCGATGACGTGCCCGAGCCGCCGCTGGTACTCGAAGGAGAGATACGCCGGGTCGTCGAGGTCGACGTAGGACTGCGGGGCCCCGTCGATCAGCAGCGTCCAGCCCCTCGTCCGCTCCCGGTCGGGTACGAGCCGGGCCAGGCCGCCGTCGACCTGCTCGGTCACGGCTTCGACGGCTCCGCGCTCGTGGCGGGGGTTTCTGGACCTTCCCATGGACCCATTGTCGCAAGCGGTCCCGGGGGCGCCCCGCGGGCCGTGCCCGCCGCGGACCGCCCGGGCCGGTCCCGCCGGTCCGCACCACCCACCGGCCCGCACCACCCACCGGCCCGCACCACCGTGCGGCCGGTCTCGGCGGCTCGCGCGCCGTCGGTGGCGTCGACGCCTTCGTGGCGTCAACGGCAGCTGTCCGCCGCCTCGATCAGCCGGGCGGCCTCGCCCAGCGCGCGCCGCAGCACCGCGGGGTCCGTCGCGGGGTCGGCCTCGTCGGGCGGGAGCAGCCAGTCCGAGCCCTCCACCGGCGGCTCGGGCGCCAGGCTCAGGCCCCGGCCGTCCGTCCCGGTGCAGGTGCTCCCCGGTACGTCCCACGCCGCGGCCGTGCCGGCCGGCACCACGAACCCGAGCGTGTCACCGCCGTCGTCGTGCAGCACCGGGCCGACCGCGTCCCCCGCCCCGCGGCGCAGGATGTCGACGGCCTCCAGTCCCTGCCGGGCCGGCACCGTCACCAGGTCGCAACCGGCGCCCGACGGCGGCGGACAGGGATCGGCGCTCCGGCTGGTCTGTGTCCCGGCCTCCACCACGGATACCCCTCCTCGTGAGCGAGTGGGCGGGAGTCGGCGGCTCCCGGTCCACGGGGTCCAACGCCGCGACTCGTCAACGGCTACGGCCGAAGTCAGCCGCAAAGGATGGCAGTTCATGGCAGATCACGGATGGGATATCCGGTTTGTAGCCAAACACCGCGTGGCGGACCGGGCACAGAGGGTACGTTCTGACTCGTCGGAAACAGGATGTCACGTGGTCAACTCGGACAACTCATCCCGGACCCGGCATGGTTCGACGGTTCGCACGAGAGGGCCCGGCCATGGCGTCATCAGCGGTGACCTCGTCCCAGCCCCCCCGGCCACCGCGGCCGAACCTCGCCTTCCGGCGACTGCGCGGACAGCGCTCGCCGGCCGAGTTCGCCGCGGCGGTACGGCGGGCCGCACGCGAGATCGGTGAGCGGGTCAGTTGTGACGCGCGCTACATCGGCCGGGTGGAGGCGGGTGAGATCCGCTGTCCCAACTACGCGTACGAACGTGTGTTCTTGCACATGTTCCCCGGCCGGACGCTCACCGACCTGGGCTTCGCCCCCCGTTCGTCCGTACGCGGACGGGCGGGGCGCGTCTCGGAGGATGATGCGCCCCCCTCATGCACCACGAGCCGGGAACGCGCCCCGCATGAAACCCGGGACGCGTCCCACCCGTACGACTCGCAGGATCCGCACACCGATCCGGACCGGCGGGTCGCACGGGACCGGCAGGACCCGTACCACCCGTACCACCCGTACGAAGACCACGAGGAGAGCGACGTGCTGCGTCGCGCATTCATGACCCGCGGGGGCGCCACGGTGGCCGCCGCCTCACTGGGCCCCCTGGGGCTCGCTCTCGACGCGTCGGCCGCGGACCGCCCGGTCCGGCGCGCCGGGGCGAGCGACGCGGGCGCCCTCGAAGAAGCCGTCCGCAGGATCCGGCTGCTCGACGACCGGCACGGGGCGGACGGCCTCTACCGGCGCGCGGCGGCCCCCTTGCGCGCCGCCTACGCGCTGCTTGACGCCGGAGCGACCCGGCAGGCCACCGCCGACCGGTTGCACTCGGGCGCCGGGGAGCTGGCCATCTCGGTGGGCTGGCTGGCCCACGACTCGGGCCGCTTCGACGACGCCCGCTCGCACTACGCGGAGGCGCTGGCCACCGCGCGCATGACCGCCGACCCGGGCCTGGAGGCGCACGCGTTCTGCAACATGGCGTTCCTCGCACGGGACGCGGGCCGGCCCCGGGAGGCGGTGCGCGCCGCGCAGGCCGCCCAGCGCGTGGCACGCGGGCTGGGCTCCGGACGGCTGATGTCGCTGCTCGCGCTGCGCGAGGCGGGCGGCTGGGCCGGCCTCGCCGACCGCACCGCGTGCGAGCAGGCCCTCACCCGCGCGCAGGCGCTGTACGGGCGCGGCCCCTCGGACGCCGACCCCGAGTGGATGACCTTCTACGGCGAGGCCGAGCTGGAGGGACTGGAGGCGCAGTGCTGGTCCATGCTGGGCGACTGGCCGCGGGCGGCGCGGCACGCCCGACGCGCGGCCGAGCTCCAGGACCCCCACTTCACACGGAACATCGCCCTCTACACGGCGGAGCTGGCCGACGACCTCGCGCGCGGGGGGCGGCCCGACGAGGCCGCCTCGGCCGGGATGCGGGTCCTGGAGCTGCTGGACCAGGTGCAGTCCTCCCGCATCCAGACCATGCTGGCGGGGACGGCACGGGTCCTCCTGCCGCACCGGCGGGCCTCCGGGGTGTCGGCGTTCCTCGAGAAGCACGCCTCGGCCCCGCGCACGGCCTGAGACACGGTGCGGGGTCCCGGAGCCCGGCCGGGACCCCGGACACCGGGCCGTCGGTGCCGCCCGCCTTCCGGCGGTCCGTCCGCCCTCCGCCCTCCGCCCTCCGCCGCGGCCCTCGCCCCGACGGCCGGGCAGCATGCGGCGGCCGAGCAGTACGCGGCGGCCGGGGAACACCCGATGGGCCGGGCGGTCCCCGGGCGGCTAGCCCGCCAGGTGCCCCACGTCGTTCCAGCTCTCCAGGGCCGGCTCGCCGTACGCCCAGCCCAGTACCGACAGCGAGGTCGGGTTGAGGCGTATCCGGGCCGCGAAGTCGATCGGCAGGCCGAGCCACCGCGCACCGATCGACCGCAGGATGTGCCCGTGCGCGAAGATCAGCACATCGCGGTCCTCGGCGCGCGCCCAGGCCACCACCTCGTCGGCGCGGGCCGTCACCTCGGCGAGCGTCTCCCCGCGCGGGACGCCGTCCCGCCAGATGAACCAGCCGGGCCGCTCGTCCTGGATCTGCTGCGGGGTCATGCCCTCGTACGCGCCGTAGTCCCACTCCATGAGCGCGTCCCAGCACATCGCGCGGTCGCCGAAGCCGGCCAGCTCGCACGTCTCCCGCGCGCGCACCAGCGGGCTGGTGCGGACCTCGACACCGGGCAGGCCGTCGAACGGCGCCCGGTGCAGCCGCTCGCCGAGCACCTTGGCTCCGCGCCGGCCCTCCTCCAGGAGCGGGACGTCGGTCCTGCCGGTGTGCTTGCCGGACAGCGACCACTCGGTCTGTCCGTGCCGGGCCAGCAGGATGCGCGGTGCCATGAGGAGCCTTTCCCGGAAAAAATCAGATCTTCAGGCGGAACCCCTCCATCATCGCGCACCCTGGTCGGTGGCAACCCGGCGGGCGATCCGTGCGTCTTCGAGGGCCGGGGGCGCTCCACAGGCGGGGGCGCACAGACCGTAAAGTGGCACGACCGGCCGGAGATCACCGGGCGCCGCAGCGACCAGAAGGGGGAGGGGCATCGGATGCCGCAGACCGAGGCACCGGCACCTGCACCACGCACCGAGGCGGCCCCGCGTACCCGGCTGCGCTGGTGGACCGAGCTGCCGCTGATCGTGCTGGTGTACGCCTGCTACTCGGGCGGGCGGCTGCTGGTCCGCGGTGACGTCTCCTCGGCCGTCGACCACGGTCTGGCGATCCTGCGCCTCGAGAAGCTGCTGCGCCTGAACGCCGAGCACCCCCTGAACCGCCTGTTCACCAGCGAGCCCTGGCTCGGCGTCCCGGCCGACTTCTGGTACGCGTCCCTGCACTACGTGGTGACGCCCGCGATACTGGTGTGGCTGTTCCGGGCGCGCGCCGCGCACTACCGCGCGGTCCGCACCTGGCTGATGACCTCCACCTTCATCGGCCTGATCGGTTTCACCCTGCTGCCGACCTGCCCGCCCCGCCTGCTCTCGCCCGACCACGGCTTCGTGGACACGATGGCCCACTACAGCTCGTACGGCTGGTGGGGCGGCGAGGCCAGCGCGCCACGGGGCCTGGGCGGTATGACGAACCAGTACGCGGCCATGCCGAGCCTGCACGTGGGCTGGGCGCTGTGGTGCGGGGTGATGCTGTGGCGGCACGGTGGCACCCGGTGGGCCAAGGCGGCCGGCGTCGCCTATCCGCTGCTGACCGCGCTCGTGGTGATGGGCACCGCGAACCACTACCTGCTGGACGCGGTCGCCGGTGTGGCGGTGATGGGCGTCGGACTGCTGCTGGCGCCGTTCGTGACCCGGGGCGCGGAGCGGGCGCGCGCGCTGCTGGCCGCCCGGGTCCCCGCGGTCGCGGGGCGCTCGGCGGGCGCGGGTTCCGCGATTGTCAGTGGCGGATGCCAGACTTCGGCGGGTGAGCGAATTCCACGGCAGCGCGAAACACGGTTCGGGTCCGGAGCCGAGCCGGGTGCCTCCTCCCAGGACGCGGGGGACGGAGCTCCGGCGGCAGCTCGCTGAGCTGCGCGGACCGGGTGTGACGGCCCGGGCGCTGGACGCCCGCGCGCTGGCCGCGCTGGCCGCGAACCCGGGCTGCAGACGGCGCGCGATCCTGGACGGCGCGGGCGTGGACAAGGCGGCGCTGGCGGGCGCGCTGGGCGCTCCGTCCGCGTTCGGGCAGTCGCAGTTCGCCCTCACCCGGGGCAACGCGTTCGAGGCCCGGGTCAAGGCGGACGGCGGCGCCGAGCTGCTGCGCCTGGTCCACCAGCGGCTGGACCCGGGCGCCGAGCCGCCGGCGGAGTGCCGTGTTCCGGACCTGACCGCCGCGGGCCCCGAGGGTCGCGCGGAGCGTACCCGGCTGGCGCTGCGCGAGGCGACGGCCGCGGGCGCCTGGACGCTGCTGGACCATCCGATGCTCGCCCTCGACGTGGCCGGCTCGCCCGCCTTCCTGGAGCCCGACGCGGTCGTGGTGCACCCGGACGGCGGCTGGACGGTCGTGGAGATCAAGTCCTTCCCGATGCTGGACGGCTCCGCCGACCCGGCGAAGGTCGGCGCGGCGGCGCGGCAGGCCGCGGTCTACGTGCTGGCGCTGGAGGACGCCGCCGCCCGGCTCGGCGCCGGGCCGGCCGGCGGGGTCCCCGCCCCGCGCGTGCGGCACCGGGTGCTCCTGGTGTGTCCCAAGGACTTCTCCAACCTGCCCACCGCCTCCGCCGTCGACGTGCGCAAGCAGCGCGCGGTGACCGCCCGCCAGCTCGCCCGGCTGACCCGCGTCCAGGACATCGCCGACACGCTCCCGGAAGGAGTGTGCTTCTCCCCCGAGCTGCCCGCCGAGGAGCTGACCGCCGCGGTGGAGGCGGTTCCGGCGGCGTACGCGCCCGAGTGCCTGGCCGCGTGCGAGCTGGCGTTCCACTGCCGGGCGCGGTCCCGCGCGCGGGGCGCGGTGACCGCGCTGGGCCGTGCGGCCCGTGCCGAGCTGGGCGGTCTGACGACGGTGGCCCAGGTGCTGGCGGCGGCCCGCGGCGAGGCGGGCGACCCGGACGATCCGGCGGTGGCGGCCCTGCGCAGGGCGGCCCGGCTGCGCGCGGAGGCGCTCGCCGGCCACCCGGGCACGCCCGGCGGCCACCGTTCCGCGGCGGAAGCGCCGGCCGGCCTCCCGCAGGCACCCGGCGCCCGCCTGCGGGAGGCGTCGTGTCGCTGATCGCCACCCTCGCCCGGCTGGAGGCGGTCCAGGCCGGCCGGGCGCAGCCCGCCGCGACCGTGCGGCACCGGCACCTGTCCGACCGGCCGCTGGTGTTCGTGCCGCTCACCACCGCCGGTGAGGCGGGCGCCCCGCTCGGCGCGCTGGTGGGCACCGACCGGCGAGCGCCCCGGCTGCTGGCCGTGCCGCAGCCGCGCGACCGTGACCTCAGGTTCGCGTTCCTGGCCGAACTGGCCGACGTGGTCCTGCCCCACATCGACTCCTGCGCCGAGGCGGTCGAGGCCGCCGAGCGCACCGAGACCGACCCGGGGACCGGCAAGCGGGTCAAGGTCGAGGTCGAGCTGTGCGCGGACGCGCCCCAGCTCATCGTGCCGAGCCGCGCGGGCATCGACTTCGTACGCCTGCTCGGACGCTCGATGCGTTTCCGGCGCACCGCCGAGCAGGACCCCCAGACCCCGCACCCGGCGCCGCCGAGGGTGCCGCTGCTCGGCCGGTGGCTGACGCACTTCGGGGAGCGGGCCCGGGTGCCGGGCTCCTCGCTGCTGATGTCCCTGAGCGATCTGCTGGCCCTGCACTGGACCACCGGCCAGTCCGGTCTGGAGGACCAGCACCTGGGGGCGCTGCTGGCGTGGATCGCGCCGCCGGACGGCGTCCCGGGCGCCGAGGCCGCGCTGCGGGCGGAGCTCGACCGGGACGCGGCCGGCCAGCTCCGCTGCCCGCCGGCCGGCCCGGCCACCGACCCGGCGTTCGACAACAAGCTGCTCGCGCCCGCCATCGAGCGCTACGACCGCGCGCGCGGCGCCCTCGCCGCCGCCGAGGACGGCCTGGAGGCGGACGAACGGCTGGGCGCGCTCACCGCGGCCGAGCGCGAGATCCGCGCCCTCGTCGAAAGCCGTACGCTCCCCACCTGGGAGAAGGTCTGGGACGGTCTGGAGCTGCTGCGGTCGCTGCCCGAGGGCGCGCACGTCGAGGAGCGGTGGACGCGCGACCGCTGGTCGTTCACCGGGCACCGCGACCGCGTCCTGGCCGGGGAGCCGCCGCAGCCGCGCCGCGACGACGCGGTCACCGCGGCGAACAAGCTGGCCACGCGCGAACGGGAGCAGGCCCGCCTGGACGCCCAGACGGCGCTGGACGACCCGCTGGTGATGGCGGGCCGGCGGCTGGCCGGGGAGGCGTTCGCGGGCGAGGTCACGGATGTCGTCATGGCGTACGGCGAGGGCAAGCGGCCCAGCCCTCGACCGTTGGTCACGGTGCGCACGGACGACCGGCCGCACCTGGGCGAGCGCGCCCGGGTGTACCGCTCGCTGGGCGGCAGGCCGCAGTCGGCGGAGTTCGTCACGGCCGAGGACGAGGAGGGGGACGGCGCGCAGGACGGCGGGCTGCTGATCGTCCTGCGGATCCTCGACAAGATGGGCCGCGGCAAGGAGCCCGAGTCCGGTTCCGTGCCGGAGAAGGGCGACCGGGTCTGCTTCACGCTCTTCGAGCACGAGCAGCGCGGCGGGGCGAAGCTGCCCGACCCGGAGCAGACCCCGTGGACGCACGGCGGCCCGCCGGGCGAGGAGAGCGCGCCCGAGGCCGCGGACCCGGTGACCGAGGAGGACGTCCTGTGACCGCCCCCACTCAGGAGCCCGAGGCCGGCACGGGCGGCACCCGCACCGGCCTCGACCCCGGCACGGCCGCGGCCCGGGCCACCGACGCGATCCTGCGCGACACCCTGCACGGCACCCACCGCGGTGTGGTGGTCGACTCCCCGCCCGGCGCCGGCAAGTCGACGCTCGTCGTCCGGGCGGCCCTGGAGCTGGCCGCCGCCGGACGGCCGCTGATGGTGGTCGCGCAGACCAACGCGCAGGTCGACGACCTGGTCGTGCGGCTGGCGGAGAAGAACCCCGAGCTGCCCGTCGGCCGGCTGCACAGCAGCGACGGCGACCCCTACGACAGGGCGCTGGACGCTCTGCCGAACGTGCGGAAGTCCGCGAAGGCCGCCGACCTCGCCGGCCTCGACGTGGTGCTGTCCACCGCCGCGAAGTGGGCGCATGTGAAGGTCGACGAGCCGTGGCGGCACGCGATCGTCGACGAGGCGTACCAGATGCGTTCGGACGCGCTGCTCGCCGTGGCCGGGCTGTTCGAGCGGGCGCTGTTCGTGGGCGACCCGGGCCAGCTCGACCCGTTCTCCATCGTCGGCGGCGAGCAGTGGGCCGGGCTGTCGTACGACCCTTCGGCCTCCGCGGTGACGACCCTGCTCGCGCACAATCCGCGGCTGCCCCAGCACCGGCTGCCGGTGTCCTGGCGGCTCCCGGCGTCGGCGGCGCCGCTGGTGTCGGACGCGTTCTACCCGTACACGCCGTTCCGCAGCGGCACGGCGGCAGGCGACCGGCGGCTGGCCTTCGCGGTCCCCTCGGACGGCTCCGGCCCCGACCGGGTGATCGACGAGGCCGCCGAGTCCGGCTGGGGCCTGCTGGAACTGCCCGCGCGGCACACGCCGCGCACGGACCCGGAGGCGGTGCGGGCGGTGGCGGCGGTCGTACGGCGGCTGCTGGACCGGGGCGGTTCGGCCCTCTCGGAGAGGTCGGCGGACCCGGTGCCGCTGACCGCCGGCCGGATCGCCGTCGGCACGGCGCACCGGGACCAGGCGGCGGCGGTACGGGCGGCGCTCGCGGAGCTGGGGATCACGGACGTCACGGTGGACACGGCCAACCGGCTCCAGGGCCGGGAGTTCGACGTCACGGTCGTGCTGCACCCGCTCTCCGGCCGCCCCGACGCCACCGCCTTCCACCTGGAGACCGGCCGCCTGTGCGTCCTGGCCTCCCGCCACCGGCACGCCTGCGTCGTCGTCTGCCGCGCGGGGGTCACCGAACTCCTGGACGACCATCCGTCGACGGAGCCGGTGCAGCTCGGGGTGACGGTGAAGTTCCCCGACGGCTGGGAGGCCATGATGTCCACCTGGGACCACTGGTCCGAGCACCGGGTGACCTGGCGGCCCTGACCGCCGCCCGGGCGCCCGCCCCGGCGGGCGCGCACCCGCCGGGGAATCCGTCCGCCGGGCGGGGTCCGCCCCGCCGCCGGGCCGCTCAGCGGTGGCGCCCCAGGGTGGGGAGCCCTCCGGACACCGTGCGCATGCCACCGTCTCCCCGTCGCGCGACCGCGGACCGTCCCACGGGCCGAGCGCCCCGTGTTCCTCGCGGCGGCGCTCCTCGGCTCGGCCGCGCAGGAGCAGCAGCCCGCGGCGCAGCGATCTTCATGCCGGGGGCCTACCGCCGTGCGGCGGCGGGAACATCGGGTGGCTCCGCGGGCTTGAGTCCTCCGGGGCCGGTGTGGCGGAAGCCGACGCCCCCTTGCGCTCGCGCGAGACAATGGAGGGTGGCCCTCCCAGAAGGAGGCGCCACCCGCACCCCACGAGGAGGAGAAGACATGGCGGAGCCCACGCCGCGTCGCAACGAACCGCGGCTACGCCCCGCGCCCCTGCTCTTCGAGCCGGCGGAGGCCGCCGCCGACCCGGAGCACTTCTTCGACCTGGAGTCGATCGACGATCCGCGGGCGCTGCTCGAACGGGCGACCGAGCTGACGCTCGCGTTCCGGGCGGCGACCGACCGCGCGGTGGAGTTCCAGGCGATCGCGGCGGCGCAGCTCGCCGATCCGCGGCGGTTCGACCGGCTGACGGCGGCGGACATCGCCGGGCGGGCGGAGTGGACCGAGGACTACGCCAAGAAGATGATCGAGTTCGGACGGGACCTGCTGAGCGGGGCCGAGGGCAGCGTGCACGCCAATCCGGCCGACCCCGTCTGACACACCCCCGTACGTCGGCGCCGGGCGCCCGCTCCCGGGCGTGTCCGCGTCCCGGCCACCGCACCCGCGTTCCCCACCGCCCTGGCATATGACAGGCGGGCAAGATACCCCTTCGTCCCGCTCCCCGTCCCGATTTCCCGCGACCCTGTGAAACCGGTCGTTCACGGTCGGTAGACATACAGGCATGAGCCGCATCGGGAACGAACCGCTCCTCGACCAACTCGACCTCGCCGCCGGCCGCCGCCGCGACGCCGCGGGCGTCACCGCGGCAGGCGCCGCCTGGCTCGCGTCGGCGAGCTCCTACCCGCGCAGCACGCTCGCGCTCTGGCGGGAGCGGCCGGACGCACCCGTGGTGCTGCCCTGCGGCACCGCCTTCGACGTGGTGAACGCACCGGCGGTCTTCGGTCGCCCGATGCTGGACCGGCTGTGGGACGAGGGCCCCGGGTCCGGCCCGGTGGCCGTGCACCGGGGACGGATGCTGCTGTTCGCCGCGCCGGGCACCGCGCACCGGCTGCCCTCGCTGCTGGAGTGGGAGGAATGGGGCGCCCGGGGCCGGGCGGACGGCGGCAGCCGGGCGGGGGGCGTGCCACCGCTGCTGTGCCACGGCAACGGCGACGCGGTGACCGTCCCGGCGCCGGTCGGCGGCGCCGGTCCGGGGCGCTCCGCGTCCCGCTGGATGGTCGCCCCGGACACCCGTCACCCGTGGCTGCCGGGCCCGGAGATCCTGCTGTGGGCGGCCGTGCGGGCGGCCCGGGCAGCCGTACGGATTTCGATTTTTCCTCCCGCCGACCAGGATGCTAATGTCTACGACGTCAGCAGGCGCCGCTAGCTCAGTTGGTTAGAGCAGCTGACTCTTAATCAGCGGGTCCGGGGTTCGAGTCCCTGGCGGCGCACGTTGCCGATGGCGAGGCGTGTTCGCGCGAAAGCGCGGACCACCTCGCCATCGTCGTTTCCGTACGGCTGTGCCGTGCGCCCCGGGGCCCCCGCCACCAGCACCGCCTTCCCGCGGGCCCCGCGGTCAGGCGGGAGTGATCTCGACCGTGTACGCCCCCGACGCCGTGCGGTTCTCCACCTCCACCCGGACGCCGTCGCCCGGCACGGTGAAGGTCTCGCCGACCTCGACGGGGGCGTCGGCGAGCGGCGGATAGACGGAGCTCTCCCGGCAGGCCTGGGTCCGCGGGTGGGCGTCGATCACCTGTACGGGGCCGCCGCCCGACTCGGTCCCCACGCGCACCCGGTACACCAGCACCCCCTGCCGGCATCCGGCCGCGTCGCTGCCGAGCGAGTCCCGCGCCTCCACGGCCAGCGCGCTGTCGCCGCCGGTCCGTACGACCGCGAGTTTCGTCCCGCCGCCCAGCCCGAACAGCGTCCCGGTGCCGTCCGGCAGGTCGGCTGCCACCTGCTCCGCGGCCGTCCGCGCGGGCCCCGGCACACCCGCGCCCACGCCCGCCGGGCCGATCTCCACCGGTTCCAGGGTCAGCCGGGCCGGGCCGGGGCCCCGCACACATCTGACCTGGCGCGGGTCCAGCCAGCCGAGCCGCCACTTGTGCCAGGCGAACAGGTCCGGGGAGAGCGCGAACTGGCTACCCATCAGGTCCCAGTCCCCCACGTAGGTGTCCCAGTCGCCCCTGTCGTCCGCGGGCCGGTGGTACAGGTCGGGCAGGTCGAAGACGTGCCCCGTCTCGTGGGCGAGCACCAGCCGGTCCGGCGGGTGCCGTTCGAACACCGTCACCACCCGTCGGACGTCCCTGCCGTCGGCCCGCAACGGGATGTCCAGGTTGATGACCTTGGTGGCGTCCGAGTCGACGCCGGGCGCGTCCGGATCGGCCACGAGATACACGACGTCGTAGCGCGCGAAGTCGACCTCCGGGTCGGCGGCGGCGACCGCGTCGCGCAGGTAGGCGGCCCGGTCGGCGGCGTTCCAGTCGCGGTGCATGGCGTACGCCGTGGACGGCCGCGGCATCCGGATCCAGTGCCGCAGGGGGTGCGGGCGCAGCGCGAACCTGCCGTAGGACGCTCGTTCGAAGAACTGGCTGGTGGCCGGGAAGTGGTCGGCGGCGAGTTCGGCCGGGGTGGTGACCGGGGTCGAGTCGGGGAAGGAAAGGAACACCAGTACGGCGTCGAGCGGCCGGGTCGGCCGCGCGTAGGAGGCGTTCCAGGTGTCCACCCCTTCGGAGTGGTGCGCGTCGGTGCGCCGCAGCGCGCAGGGCGCCGTCGAGAACGGCTCGGCGGACGACGGGCCGGTCACGATCGAGGTGGCGGCGACCGCGGACAGGGCGGTGAACACGGCGGCGGTGCTGCGCAGTCGGGGCCGCACCCCGGCCCGGTGCAGCGTCTTGAGGGCGTCGCGGCCGAGCACCTTCAGGGGAAGCTGACACGGCACGGGGACCTCCGGGTGCGGTTCGCGCGGACACCAGACCCAGCCTGTGGCAGTTTGTAGGGGTACGCCCTGTTTGCCTGAACCGGAAGGGTGAGGGGCCCGAGTTCGACGACGCCCGGAGCCGTAACGGGACCGGGACGACCGACACCCCCGACCCCTTCACGGAACGTCACAAGCGGTCGGTGGTACGAAGAAGCCGTCCAGGTGCGAACAGAAACGATCCGTCAGGAGGGCCGGTGACCGGTCGAGACCGGCGAGTGGCTGGAAGGGGTCGCGCGCCGGCCTCTATGATCGGCACACTTTCCTGGCACTTTCCTGCGCGGACACGGGTCCGGCGGCCACTCGTCGCACGGCCGGCCACCCGACGAGACCGATACGAGAACCGAGTGCACTGTGGGAGCGAGCGGTGAGCGGAACGTCCGAAGGGTCGACGCCCGCGGGAGACCTCATCCAGCCGAAAGTCACACAGAGTGATGTTATGACGCCTCCAGGTGCCGAGTCTGCGGGGTCCGGTGCTGCCGCTCCCGCCTTCCCGCCGGCGCCCCTGGCCGCGTCCGCGCCCCGCCCGGCGCCCGACCGCACGCCCCGTCCCACCCCGGCTCCCGTCCCCGGCGTCACTCCGATGGCGGAACCCGCCCCCGTCCCCGCCGGATTCACCGGATCGGCCGAGCCCGCACGGTGGGACCCGTTCCGCTCGGCGTTCGACGCCGCGCCGCTCGCCATGGCCGTCGTCGACCGCGAGGGCCTGGTCGTCAGCGCCAACGACACCTTCGGCGCGCTGCTGGGAGCCGGTCCGGAGGAGCTGGCCGGGCAGGCCGCCGCCGATCTGGTGGGCCTGGCCTCCGACGCCCGCACCTGGCACGCGTACCGCGCGGTCCTGCGCGGCCGGCAGGCCCGGCTGCGCTGCGCCCGCCACCTCAAGCACCCCGACGGCCGCTCCCTGTGGGTCCAGGTCACCATCGCGCCCCTGCCGCCCGGGCCCGGGGACACGTCCCGGAACACCCCCGGGAACCCGTCCGAGCCCCCGGCCGTCCTGCTGTCCGTCGCCGACGTCACCGTCCGCCGGGAACTCCAGGCCCGGCTGCGGCACCTGCGGATGCACGACCCGGTGACCCATCTGCCCAACCGCACGCTGTTCTTCGAACGCCTTTCGGCCGCCCTGGAGTCCGAGCCGTACGAGCGCGGCGGGACCGGCCGGATCGGCCTGTGCCACCTGGACCTGGACGGCTTCAAGGCGGTCAACGACACCCTCGGCCACCGCGTCGGCGACCGGCTGCTCGCGGCCGTGGCCCGGCGGCTGACGGCCTGCGCGGACGCGGCCGGCTACGGCAGGACGAGCGCCCCGCTGGTGGCCAGGCTCGGCGGTGACGAGTTCGCGCTGCTGGTGGAGGACTCGACCGGCACCGAGCAGCTCGCCGATCTGGCGGAGTCGGTGCTGACGGCCCTCCAGGCGCCGTTCGAGATCTCCGGCCGTCGGCTGTCGGTGTCGGCGTCGATCGGCGTGGTCGAACGGCAGGCGGCCGGGACCTCGGCGACCGCGCTGGTGCAGGCGGCCGACACGACCCTGTACTGGGCGAAGGCGGACGGCAGGGCTCGCTGGACCCTGTTCGACCCCGAGCGCAACGCGCACCGCATGACCCGCCAGGCGCTCGTCTCCACTTTGCGCGCGGCCGTGGAGCGGGGCGAGTTCACCCTGGAGTACCAGCCGCTGGTCGCCATGGAGGACGGGCGGCTGCGCGGAGTCGAGGCACTCGTCCGCTGGCGGCACCCGCGGTTCGGCGTGCTGACGCCGAACCGGTTCATCACCCTGGCGGAGGAGGACGGTTCGATCGTGCCGCTGGGCCGGTGGATCCTGGCCACCGCCTGCCGGCAGGCCCGCCGCTGGCAGCTCGACCACCCGGACGAGCCGCCGATCTTCGTCAGCGTCAACGTCGCGGTCCGCCAGGTGTGGGACTCCGACCTCGTGGCGGACGTCGCCGAGGTGCTGGCGGAGACCGGCCTGGCGCCGCGCCTGCTGCAACTGGAGCTGACCGAGTCGGCGGTGATGGGCTCGGCCGGACGCCCGTTGGAGGCGCTGCGGGCGCTCAGCGACATGGGCGTGCGCATCGCCATCGACGACTTCGGCACCGGCTACTCGAACCTCGCCTACCTCAGCCGCCTTCCGGTGTCGGCGCTGAAGCTGGACGGCTCCTTCGTGCGGGGCTTCCAGCACGGGCAGGCGCACGAGGACGGGGCGGAGGTCCCGAGCCCCGCCGACGAGGTGATCGTCGAGGCGATGATCCAGCTCGCCCACCGGCTGGGGCTGACCGTCACCGCCGAGTGCGTGGAGACCTCCGACCAGGCCAGCAGGCTGCGCAGGATCGGCTGCGACACCGGGCAGGGCTGGCTGTACTCCCGGCCGGTGTCACCGGACCGCATCTCCGAGCTGCTCGGCGGCCACGCCTGCGGACGACGCTGAGCGCGCCCGCCGACGGGTCAGGCGCTCGGCAACCCGTAGGCGTCGGCGATGAGTTCGTAGGAGCGCAGGCGTATGTCGCCGCTGTGCGCGTTGGCCGTGATCATCAACTCGTCGGCCCCGGTCCGCTTCCGCAGGTCGTCGAGGCCGGTGCGGACCTCGTCGGCCGTGCCGTGGATCACGTTGGCGTTCCAGGAGTCGACGAACTCCCGTTCCATCGGGCTGAACTCGTACGCCTCCGCCTCCTCGGGGGTGGGGACCAGGCCCGGCCGGCCGGTGCGCAGCCGGACCATGTTCAGCGCGGCGGCCAGGACCTGACGGCGGGCCTCGCGCTCCTCGTCGGTGGCGAGGGCGGCGACGCCGATGAGGGCGTAGGGCGCGTCGAGCACGGCGCTGGGGCGGAAGGACTCGCGGTAGAGGTCGAGGGCGGGAACGGTGTTCTGCGCGGAGAAGTGGTGGGCGAAGGCGAACGGCAGTCCGAGCATGCCGGCCAGGCGGGCGCTGAAGCCGGAGGAGCCGAGCAGCCAGATCGGCGGCCGGTGCGGGGACTGCACGCCGCCCGGGGAGGTGGCCTGGACGGGGCCGGGGACGGCGTGGATACGGCGGTAGGGGTGGCCGTCGGGGAAGTCGTCGTCGAGGAAGCGGGTCAGCTCGGCGAGCTGCTGGGGGAAGTCGTCGGCGCCCTCCCTCAGGTGATCGGTGCGGCGCAGGGCGGCGGCGGTGGCGCCGTCGGTGCCGGGGGCGCGGCCCAGGCCCAGGTCGATCCGGCCCGGCGCCATGGCCTCCAGGGTGCCGAACTGCTCGGCGACGACCAGGGGGGCGTGGTTGGGCAGCATGACGCCGCCCGAACCGAGGCGGATGCGGTCGGTGTGGGCGGCGAGGTGGGCGAGGATCACGGCCGGTGAGGAGGACGCCACACCGGGCATCGAGTGGTGCTCGGCGACCCAGTAGCGGTGGTAGCCGCGGCTCTCGGCGAGGCGGGCGATGGCGACGCTGGTGCGCAGGGCGTCGGTGGCCGTGCGGCCCGCTCCTACGGTCACCAGATCCAGCACGGACAGGGGAACGGGTGCGGTGCCGTGTCCCTTGCCTCGGATCTCGTCTGCCACGGGTGCCTCCTGCGATTGCCGTCGGTTGTCCTGCCCGGCGACAACAGGGGGCCGTCTCCGTTTGTTCCTTTCCCACCTCCCTGTCCGACTCTCCCGCCCGGTAGGAGCCCTCCGGGGACCGGCGAGCCGCCGGCCGGCGGCGGCACCGCGGTCGCGAGCCGGGGGCCGCGCGCGCCGCCCCCGGGCACCGCGGCCCCGGCCGTCCGACCCCCGCGGGAAACGGCCCGCGGGGCCGGAGACCGTCCCCCTCCCCGTCACCCCGCGGCCGCCGCCCCCTCGGGCTACCCCCGGCCCGGCCTCACGCCGCCAGGGCGTGGCCCGGGTGGAGGACCACCTTGGTGTAGCCCTCGATCCGCTTGTCGAACTTCTCGTAGGCCTGGGGTGCCTGGTCCAGCGGGAGTTCGTGGGAGACCACGAAACCGGGCTTGGCCCGGCCGGCGATGATCAGATCGCGCAGCTGGCGGTTGTACCGCTTGACGTTGCACTGGCCGGTGCCCA
This sequence comes from Streptomyces sp. NPDC015220, assembly GCF_043079345.1. Lineage (NCBI taxonomy): Bacteria > Bacillati > Actinomycetota > Actinomycetes > Kitasatosporales > Streptomycetaceae > Streptomyces > Streptomyces sp. NPDC015220. Next base: position 999,952 of record NZ_JBIBUK010000001.1, read on the forward strand.
CCTGCTGCCCCTTCTCGAACATCCGGCCGATGGAGACCAGGAGCTGGCCGTGCTTGGCGTGCTCGTCGGGGCCGCCCGGGTCGGAGGGGACGTACAGGCCCGGCACACCGAGCATGCCGGTGGGCCGTACCGTCTCGACGAGCGTGTTGAGCACGACGGCGGGCTCCTCGTGGCCGACGTCCTTGTGCGACTGGGCCTGGTAGCCGACGGCGTCCACGCCCTTGTCGGTGCCCTCGCCCGCCGTCTGCTCCTTGATCTGCTCGGCCGGGTCGCCCTTGGTGAAGTCGATCGGGATCGCCCCGATCTCCTCCGCCTTGGCGAGCCGCTCGGGCACCCGGTCCACCGAGAAGACCTTCGAGGCGCCGCGCAACAGCGCCGAGTAGGCGGACATCAGGCCCACCGGGCCGGCGCCGAAGACGGCCACCGACTCGCCGGGCGTGACCTCGGCCAGCTCACAGCCGTGGTATCCGGTCGGGAAGATGTCGGCGAGCAGCACGAAGTCGGTCTCGAACTCCTCCCCCGGCGGCAGTTTCAGGCAGTTGAAGTCGGCGAACGGAACCCGCAGCCGCTCCGCCTGGCCACCGGTGTAGGGGCCCATCGCCACGTATCCGTAGGCTCCGCCGGCGAATCCGGGGTTGACCGTCAGGCAGAAGCCGGTCTTCCCGGCGAGGCAGTTCTTGCAGAAGCCGCAGGCGACGTTGAACGGCATCACGACCCGGTCGCCGGGCGACAGGGAGACCACGCCGCTGCCCGCCTCCTCGACGACGCCCAGGTTCTCGTGGCCGAAGACGATGCCGGCCTCGGCGGCCGTGCGGCCCTCGTACATGTGCAGGTCCGATCCGCAGATCGCGGTCGACGTGACCCGTACGATCACGTCGTTGGGGTGCTGGATCCGCGGATCGTCGACGTCCCGCACCGTCACGTTGAAGGGCTTCTCGTAGACGACGGCTTTCACCTTCGGTCACCTCCGCGTCGAACGCTGGACGACGGCGGCGACGACGGGCCGGTGCCAGGGGGACGCGCGCACGGGCGGGGGCGGCCGGTGCCGTGCCCCCGGGGGGTGTCCCTCGCCGCACCGCCGGACACCTCCAGGTAACTCCCGTGCGCCGGTGCCCGCAACCCACGCCCCGTCCCCGTCCGCGAGCGGCCCGGATCACACCTGGACGATCGGCTCCCGGGTGAACAGCTCGCCCAGGCCGGGGGCGTTGACCCGGCGGTCGGTCAGCCGCAGCGCCTCCCACACGGTCACCTGGTTCGCGGTGAGGACCGGCTTGCCCAGCTCCTCCTCCAGGGCCGCGATGTGCGAGGCGGTGTGCAGTGCCGTGTCCGGCAGGAGCAGCGCCTGCGCCTGCGCGGTGTCCGCCGCCCGCGCCAGGGCGAGCACCTGCGGCTCGCCCCAGCCGGCCACCTCCGCCGCCGCGGCGGTCCCGGCGCTGTGCGAGGCGACCACCTCCACGTTCCCGGCGCGCAGGAAGTCGGTGAACAGGGCGGTCACCTCCGCCGGGTACGGCGCCGCGACGGCGACCCGGCGCACGCCGACCTCGCGTACCGCGTGCACGAAGGCGAACGAGGTGGAGGAGGCCGGCATGCCGGCCGCCCGGGCCAGGGCGCGCACCTGCTCGTGGGCGCCCTCCCAGCCGTGCCCGAAGCTGCCGCTGGTGCTCGCCCACACCACGGCCTCCGCACCGGACAGCCGCAGTTCCTCGACGTCCTTCGCCAGCTTCTCGGCCGAGCCCGTCGCGCGCAGCGCCTCCACTTGGTACACGTCCTCGCCGATCCCGGTGTGGACCAACTCCACCCGGACGTCACTGCCCAGAAGCTGCTCGATGCGCGCATAGTCGTCCTCGGCGAAATGGCCCGGGTAGAGGAATCCGAGTGCGGTCATGTCCAGCCTTCCTGCTGTCGTCGCCGGCCTGATTCGAACGAGAGGCCCTGGGGCCTTCCGGTCCGGGTACCCAGCGGCGCCGCCGATCTCCTGGGCATAACCCGATGGGCCTTGGGTAGCGGCGCGCTCATGGCTCGACCACATGCAGTTGGGAAAGGCAGACCGATACCCGGCCCCGGACGCCGGTCGCTGCTCGCGGGGGTGGCGGCGCTCGGCGCGCTGGGCGTCGCGGGCTGCTCGCGCGTGGCCACGGCGTCCACCGAGAAGGGCGGTGACCTCCTGGACCGGCTCAGGGCCCAGGGCGTCGTGCGGCTCGGGATCGCGGGCGAGATCCCGTTCGGGTACATCGACAAGGACGGTGATCTGACGGGCGAGGCGCCCGAACTGGCCCGAGTGATCTTCAAACGGCTGGGCGTGGCGAAGGTGCAGCCCGTGCCGACCGAGTTCGGCTCGCTCATTCCGGGACTGAACTCCCAGCAGTTCGACGTCGTGGCCGCCGGGATGTACATCAACGCCGACCGCTGCGAGCAGGTCGTCTTCTCCGACCCCGACTACCGGATGCTCGACTCCTTCATCGTCCGCAAGGGCAACCCGAAGGGGCTGCACGACTACCGGGACGTCGTGGCGAAGAAGGCCAGGTTCGCCACCGGCACCGGTTACGCGGAGATCCAGTACGCGGTGGACGCCGGCTACCGGCAGAGCGACATCCTGATCGTGCCCGACCAGGTGGCCGGGCTGAACGCCGTCGAGGCCGGCCGCGTGGACGTCTTCGCGGGCACGGCGCTCACCACCCGGGAGGTGGTGAAGAAGTCCTCCAAGGCCGAGGCCACCGAGCCCTTCGCGCCCCTGGTGGACGGCAAGCCGCACGTGGACGGCGGCGGCTTCGCGTTCCGGCCGACGGAGACGAGGCTGCGGGACGCCTTCAACGCCGAACTGCACAAGCTGAGGAAGAGCGGCGAGCTGTTCCGGATCCTGCGGCCCTTCGGGTTCACCAGGGACGAGATGACGGACCTGACCGCGAAGGAGCTGTGCGCCGGATGACGACGGGACTGTGGGAACTCGTACTCAAGGGTCTGTGGACCACGCTCCAGCTCCTGCTCCTCAGCGCCCTGCTGGCCACCGCCGTGTCCTTCGTGGTCGGTGTCGCCCGCACCCACCGGCTGTGGATCGTCCGTTTCCTCGCGGGCTTCTACACCGAGGTGTTCCGCGGCACCTCGGCGCTGGTCATGATCTTCTGGGTGTTCTTCGTGCTGCCGCCGGCCTTCGGCTGGCAGCTGGTGCCGATGTGGGCGGGCACGCTGGCGCTCGGGCTGACGTACGGCGCGTACGGCTCGGAGATCGTGCGCGGCGCGCTGAACTCGGTGGACCCCGCGCAGCGCGAGGGCGGGATCGCGCTCAGCTTCACGCCCTGGCAGCGCATGCGGCTGATCCTGCTGCCGCAGGCCGTGCCGGAGATGATCCCCTCCTTCTCCAACCTGCTGGTCGAGCTGCTCAAGGGCACCTCGCTGGTGTCGATCATGGGCATGGGCGACCTGGCGTTCAGCGGCAACCTGGTGCGGCTCGCGCTGCAGGAGAGCGCCGAGATCTACACCTACCTGCTGATCGCCTACTTCGTGATCGCGTTCGCGCTGACCCGGCTGATGCGGGGCCTGGAGAAGCGGCTGAAGCGCGGGGTCGGCAAGGAGCTGCCGTCCGGCGCGGCGGCGCGTGAGGCCGGGCGTGCCCGGACGACGGCCGGCGTGGGGGCCGCGGGAGGCGGTGCCGCGTGAACTGGGACTGGGGCGCCGTGCGCGACTTCATGCCGTACTTCTGGGACGGCCTGCTGGTCACCCTCCAGGCCCTCGCCCTGGGCTCGGTGATCTCCTTCGCCCTGGGTCTGGTGTGGGCGCTGCTGATGCGGGCGCCGACCCGGTGGGTGCGCTGGCCGGTGGGGGCGGTGACGGAGTTCGTCCGGGACACGCCGCTGCTGGTGCAGCTGTTCTTCCTCTTCTACGTGCTGCCGGAGTGGGGGCTGACCTTCTCGGCCCTGGCCACCGGGGTCCTCGCGATCGGGCTGCACTACTCGACGTACACGATGCAGGTCTACCGGGCCGGCATCGAGGCGGTGCCGGCCGGCCAGTGGGAGGCGGCGACGGCGCTGAACCTGTCCAGGCGGCGTACCTGGACGGCGGTGATCCTGCCGCAGGCGGTCCGCCGGGTGATCCCCGCCCTCGGCAACTACGTCATCTCGATGCTCAAGGACACGCCGCTGCTGATGGCGATCACGGTCCTGGAGATGCTGGGGCGGGCGCGGCTCTTCTCGCAGCAGCACTTCCAGTTCACCGAGCCGCTGACCGTGATCGGTGTGGCCTTCGTCCTCGTTTCCTATCTGGCCTCCCTCCTTCTGCGAGCACTGGAGCGACGTCTTGTCCGTTGACACCGCGAAGAATCCCGAGACCACCGCCACCGCCACCGCCCCCACGGAGCTGGTCCGCCTGGAGAACGTCACCAAGCGGTTCGGCGACCACACGGTCCTCGACGGCCTCGACTTCTCCGTCGACGCCGGCAAGCACGTCACGCTGATCGGCCCCTCCGGTTCGGGCAAGACCACGATCCTGCGGCTGCTGATGACCCTCGCCAAGCCGGACGAGGGCACCATCACCGTCGGCGGGGACCGGCTGTTCCCGGCGCCCGAGAAGCGGGTCCGGGAGATCCGCAGGAAGATCGGGATGGTCTTCCAGCACTTCAACCTGTTCCCGAACATGACCGTCCTGCGGAACATCACCGAGGCGCCGGTCACCGTGCTCGGGCTGTCCAGGGACGAGGCGGAGGCCCGGGCGCGGGAGCTGCTGGACCTGGTGGGCCTGGCCGACAAGTGCGACGCGCGTCCCTCGCAGCTCTCCGGCGGTCAGCAGCAGCGGGTGGCCATCGCCCGGGCGCTGGCGATGCGCCCGCAGGTGCTGCTGCTCGACGAGGTGACCTCGGCGCTCGACCCGGAGCTGGTGGTGGGCGTCCTGGACGTGCTGCGGGACATCGCCCGCAGCACCGACATCACGATGCTCTGCGTGACCCACGAGATGGGCTTCGCCCGGGACATCTCCGACCAGGTGCTGATGTTCGACTCGGGGCGCGTGGTGGAGTCCGGGCCGCCGGAGAAGATCTTCGGCGAGCCGGAGCAGGAACGGACCCGGGAGTTCCTCAGCGCGGTGCTGTGACGCACGGTGCCGTGACGCGCCGCGCACGCGCGGTGCCGTGACGGAGCGGGGCGGGTCGGGTCGGGTCGGGTCGGGTCGGGGCTGGTCGTGCCCGTGGCGCATGCCGATCGGCCGGCCGGCCCGCCCGGTGGGCCCCGGGGGATCCGGCCGCAGGCCGCTCTCGTCGCCCGCCGGGGCCGCGCACCGGCCGCACGGGGCCGTGGACGGCTCGGACGGGACGCGGCGCCGGTGCCGCCGTCCCCGGTGCTCCGGCTCACGGACGGGTGGTCACCAGCACCCCTGGAGACCGGGTAGTATTTTCTTCGTCGCCGACCGCGGGAGCGGACGGCGGGAGTCATGCGCCGCTAGCTCAGTTGGTTAGAGCAGCTGACTCTTAATCAGCGGGTCCGGGGTTCGAGTCCCTGGCGGCGCACAGAACGAAGGGCCTCTCGTGATCACGGGAGGCCCTTCGGCTTTCCCCGGGATCAGAAGGTGACGTCCGAGCAGGCGTAGAAGGCGTTGCCCGTGTCGGCGATGGTCCAGACGCCGAGGATGACGTGGTGCCCGCTCAGCCCGCTCGGCAGGACGCCGCTGTGGCTGAGGGTGGCCGGCGGCTGCTTGCCGCCGTAGGGGACGGTCAGGAACGGGGTCGTGTTCAGGTCGGCCCGGGTCAGGGCGTGGTCCTGGTTCCAGCCCTGCTTGGTGACGTAGTACTTGAAGTCGGTCGTCGCGTGCCGCGCCTCGAACTGCCAGCGGAAGGTGTAGCTCTGTCCCCCGGTGACCTTCGTGGTGGGCCAGTCCGTGCCCTTGGGGGTCTTGGCGCCGTTGAGCTGGCCGAACCGGGTCTCGCCGCCGGAGCAGAGCTGTCCGTCCGCCGGTCCGGCCGCCGGGAAGCCCTTCGGGCCCTCGACGCTCTGCGGCTCCCACTGGATCTCGCCGCAGCCCTTGACCGTGCCGTTGGCACAGAGGAGCTGCCGGCTGATGGGAAGGTCGGTGTAGCCGTGGCTGCTGGCGCCGCCGGCGGAGAGCACGAAGGCTCCGGCGGTGGTGAGGCCCAGCACGGCCGAGTACAACTTGGCCTTGGTGCGCATGAAGTCGCTCCTGGTGAACGTGTGGGGATGTTCGGTGAGCCGGACTGTGCTGCGTGCGTTGGTCTAGACCAAGCCCCAGGCTATTGCCGCCACTTGAACATGTCCATACCAATCACGGGATGGTTTCCCGGCGGCCCGCGCAGAACGCCACCGTCAGGTCCCGCACCAGCACCTTGCGCTCGCCGTCGTCGAGATCGACCAGCCCGCGCATGGCCAGCCGGGTCACCGTGTCCTCGACCGAGTCCACCACCGAGGTGAGCGCACCGGCCCGGTCCCGGGCGTCCAGCGCGGCGACGCTGCGCCGGCGCATGGCGTCGGCCACCTCCGGGGCGTACTCGACACGGGCCGGCCGGACCGAGTGCACCTCCAGCCCGACCGTTCCGGTCTCCCGCGCCACCAGCCGGGTCAGCGCGTCCCCGGCCGCCTCCACCGCCCGGCGGGCATCACCCGGCGGCTCCACCCGCACCCGCGCCAGCGCGGCCTCCACGCACTCGCGCAGATACGCCTCGTGGTCGTCCACCCCGAGCGCCGCCCGCGCCGTGTCCCGCACCCGCCACACCACCAGCACCGCCACCCGCAGCGCGATCCCGTTCGCGTCGACCGCCGGCATCGGCTCACTGCGCCAGTGCCGCAGCCGTACGTCGATCCCGCGGCGCGGCACCAGCGGGTTGATCCAGAGCAGCCCGGTGCGCCGCACGGTCCCCCGGTAGCGGCCGAACAGGCCGAGCACCCAGGCCCGCCCGGTCCGGCCCCGGGTCAGCCCGCCGAAGCCGAGCAGCCCGAGCGCGCCCGCCCCGGCGTACGCGGCCCACTGGGGCGGGCCCAGCCCGGCGCCCGCGCCCTGCGGCAGCATCCGTGCGAGCGGCGGCAGCACGCCCGCCCACCAGGAGGTGAGCACACAGCCCGCCGCCCCGCAGGCCCCGGCGAGCACTCCCACCGCCCCCGGCAGCGCCCGCGCCGGCCGCTCCACCAGGGTGGGGTCCGGCTCCGACGGCGGACCGGCGGGGGCGGGCACCCGGCGCGGGAGGCACGGCTGCCCGCCCGCACCCCGCCCGCCGCCCACCACCGCGGGCGCGGGCGGCACCGGGTCCGGGCGGAGGCGCGGGCGTCCGGGAGCGGGATCGTCGCGGAACAGGAGGTGGACGGGGATCTCGGTGGTCAGCTCGTTGTGGATGAGCCGGGAGACGGAACGATGCGCCAGACCGGCCGGTGAATGCATGCGATCCACGTCACACTCCGTACGGACTTGTCAGGATCTGTGCACGTTGATCAGTGTCACAACCACGGTGCGAGTACGCATGTCTGACGACCTGAATAACGCATCCGGTCGACCGAAGGGGCCCGGACGCCCCCGCGGCCGGTCGCCGGCGGTCAGGACCACCACGTGGCGTCCTGTAGAGTTAACGACGTCAGCAAGCGCCGCTAGCTCAGTTGGTTAGAGCAGCTGACTCTTAATCAGCGGGTCCGGGGTTCGAGTCCCTGGCGGCGCACATCGACGATGGCGGGTTCGGTTCATGGAAACATGACCGAACCCGCCATCGTCGTATCCGCGCGACCACGCCGCGCACCGCGAGGGCTCCGCCGTCCGCACCGCCCGGAGCTAGACCTTCCGCCGAAGCGGGACGCCCTTGGCGCGACCCGGCCACCCTTCTCCCCACCGCCCCCGCCCCCCGCGGCCCTCTTCGGCCCCCGGGTCGCCGACCACCCCGCTCGCACTCATGTGCCCGCACGCATCTTGCGTACATCTGACCGGTTAACTCCACTTTTGGTGTCTTGCAATCAAGCTGAACACCGTAGAACCCTGGATGCCGAGATGTGGCTGCTACGCGGTGGTTCGGGAGGCATTGGGGGGTTTCGAAAGACCGTTTGATCCTGTGCCCGACGCGCGGGGAGAAGGCGCTCCGTCCGCGCCGACGGCCGCCGTAGGGGCAGCCACGCGACCGGCAGGACTCGATCGACACGCGCCCGACCTCGCGTGTGGGGGGATGACTCATGACGTCGACGCCGACGGGCGCCCGGCAGCAGCACGACCCGTCCGGGACGATCCCGCTCCGGCCGGCGCACGGGGCCGCGAGCACGCGCAACACCGGTGGCACCGACCACACGGACCGCATGGACCGCATGGACCGCATGGACGACACCACGGGACACACCGGCACCCCGTGTGACGAAGACGCCGTCAGCGCCACCGCAAGCCTCCGCGGTATCCGGAAGACCCTGCCGAGATACGACTACGAGCATTACAGCCGCCTCGCCGGCCCGCTCACCCGGCCCGACCCGGACCGGCCGTACCGCGTGCGGTACCGCTCACTGCTGTCGCAGGAACCGCACCGCCTCCGGGTCGCGCTGATGCTGGCCGCCGCGCCGCTGCTCTCCCTGGTGCTGCTGGGCTGGCTGCTCCAGCCGGCGCACTGGACCGAGCGGGACCACCCGGCGTACGGCTTCCTGCCGGTCCTCGACGTGGTGATGCTGGTCGCCATCGGCCTGATCGAGCTGTTCCGCTGCCTGAACGTGCTGTCCAACGCCCACGCCACCCTGGTCGCCCGCGACCCGGTCCCGGTGGTGCCCGAGACCGGCACCCGGGTCGCCTTCGTCACCACCTTCGTCCCCGGCAAGGAACCGCTGGAGATGGTGACGAGGACCCTTCGGGCGGCCGTGCGGCTGCGCCACCGCGGCGTCGTGCACGTCTGGCTGCTCGACGAGGGCGACGACGACGAGGTGCGGGCGGTCTGCGCCCGCCTGGGCGTGCACCACTTCACCCGCAAGGGCGTCGAACGCTGGAACCAGGCCAGGGGGCCGCACCGCGCGAGGACCAAGCACGGCAACTACAACGCCTGGCTCCAGGCGCACGGCGACGAGTACGACTTCTTCGCCTCCGTCGACACCGACCACGTGCCGCTGCCCAACTACCTGGAGCGGATGCTCGGTTACTTCCGCGACCCGGACGTCGGCTTCGTCATCGGCCCGCAGGTCTACGGCAACTACGACACGTTCGTCACCAAGGCCGCCGAGTCCCAGCAGTTCCTCTTCCACGCGCTGATCCAGCGCGCCGGCAACCGCTACGGCGCGCCCATGTTCGTCGGCACCTCCAACGCCGTGCGGATCGGCGCGATCAAGCAGATCGGCGGGCTCTACGACTCGATCACCGAGGACATGGCGACCGGATTCGAGATGCACCGCGCCAGGAACCCGGCCACGGGCCGCAGATGGAAGTCGGTCTACACCCCGGACGTGCTCGCCGTCGGCGAGGGACCGGCCGCCTGGACCGACTTCTTCACCCAGCAACTGCGCTGGTCACGCGGAACGTACGAGACGATCCTCAAGCAATACTGGAAGGGCTTCGGCTCGCTGCCGCCGGGCCGGCTCCTCAACTACACCATGATGATCATCTTCTATCCGATGTCCGCCCTCAACTGGATCCTGGCCGCGCTGAGCTGCGCGCTCTTCCTGGGCCTGGGCGCCTCCGGCGTGAACATCGACCCGACCGTGTGGCTGATGCTGTACGGCAACGCCTCCGCACTCCAGATCGGCCTGTACGTCTGGAACCGCCGGCACAACGTCTCCCCGCACGAGCCGGAGGGCTCCGGCGGGGTGGCCGGCATGGTGATGTCGGCGCTGTCGGCGCCGATCTACGCCCGTTCGCTGACGGACGCCGTGCTGCGCCGCCGAAGCGGGTTCGTGGTGACCCCGAAGGGCGGGTCGGCGAGTGGCGACACGCTGTTCGGGACGTTCCGCGTCCACTGGTTCTTCGTCCTGGTCTTCGGCGGCTCGATCGCCGCCGGCGCCGCCCTCGGGCACTCCCACCCCGCGATGATCGCCTGGGCCGCGCTCGCCCTGCTCATCACCGTCTCGCCGATGGCCGCCTGGCGATGGTCGCTGCGGCGGGCCGGGCGTGCCCCCGGACCCGGCGCCCGGGCGACTCCGCCCGCCGCGCCCCCGACCGCCGCGCCCCCGACCGCCGCGCCCCGGGACGCCGAGCCGCGGGACGCCGTACCGACGGCGTACGCGGCCCGCCCGGCCCACGCGCCGCGGCGCCGGCCAAGCTGGGCCGAGGCCGGGCCCGGGCGGCGGAACGCGGAGGGGACGGGCGAGCACACCATGGAGATCGCCCTCGGCGGGCCGGGCGCGCGGGGCCGGCTGGGGGGACGCGGGGAATGAGGGAGCAGCAGGCCGGCCTCCGCCGTGCCCGCCGGCTCGGGATCGGCGCGGTGGTGGTGCTCGCCCTGGCCGGGACGAACGGGCCGTGGCTCTACCGGTTCGGCGCCGAGCGCTACCACCGGTACGAGATCGACAGGCCCGGGTACAAGGCCGCCAACGGCCACTGGGACGTCGTCGAGTTCCCCGAGGAGTACCGGCAGGACACCATCCACGCGGTGCTGCTGCACACCGGGAAGGTCCTGCTGGTCGCCGGCTCGGGCAACAACCAGGCCAACTTCGACGCCAAGCGGTTCGACTCCCGCGTCTGGGACCCGGTCAGGGGCACGGTCGAGAAGGTGCCCACGCCCGATGACCTGTTCTGCACGGGCCACACCCAGCTCGCCGACGGCAGCATCCTGATCGCGGGCGGCACCAAGCGGTACGAGAAGCTGAAGGGCGACGTCACCAAGGCAGGCGGCCTGATGATCGTCCACAACGAGAACCCGGACAAGCCGATCACGCTGCCCGCGGGCACCAGGTTCACCGGGAAGACGAACGGCAGGACGTTCGTCTCCAAGGACCCGGTGCTGGTGCCGCGCGCGAAGAAGAACTTCGACGGCGCGACGGGGCGGTTCCTCGGCAACACCCCTGGTCTGGGCCGGATCTACGTCGAGGCGCTCGCGAGCGGCACCGCGTACGAGACCGGGACCCAGGACAACTACCGGGTCCGGGGCCTGACCGGCGCCGACGCCCGCAACACCTATGGCATCGCGCAGAAACTCGCCCTGGACAAGAAGGACTTCCAGGGGATCCGGGACACCTACGAGTTCGACCCGGTCGCCGAGAGGTACATCCGGGTCGACCCGATGCACGAGGCCCGCTGGTACCCGACGCTCACCACGCTGGGCGACGGCAGGGTCCTCGGCGTCTCCGGCCTCGACGACATCGGCCAGCTGGTCCCGGGCAAGAACGAGATCTTCGACCCGAGGACGAGGAAGTGGACGTACACCCCGAGGATCCGCCAGTTCCCGACCTACCCGGCGCTGTTCCTGATGGAGGACGGCAGGATCTTCTACTCCGGTTCGAACGCCGGCTACGGCCCCGACGACACCGGGCGCGACCCGGGCGTCTGGGACGTGGCGAGCAACAGGTTCACCGAGGTCCCCGGGATGAGCGACGCGAACATGCTGGAGACCTCCGGCACGGTGCTGCTGCCGCCCGCCCAGGACGAGAGGTACCTGGTCATCGGAGGTGGCGGGGTCGGCGAGTCCGGACTGTCGAGCGAGCGGACCCGGCTCGTCGACCTCAAGGCGGCGAACCCGCGCTTCACCGACGGCCCGTCGCTGGGCAAGGGCACCCGCTACCCGCAGTCCTCGATCCTCCCGGACGACTCGGTACTCGTCTCCGGCGGCTCGGAGGACTACCGGGGCCGCGGCGACTCCGACATCCTCCAGGCCCGGCTCTACGACCCGGGGACCAACACCTTCCGGCGGGTCGCCGATCCCCTGGTGGGCCGCGACTACCACGCGGGTTCGCTCCTGCTGCCCGACGGCCGGGTGATGTTCTTCGGCTCCGACCCGCTCTACGGCGACAAGGCCAACACCAGGCCGGGCTCCTTCGAGCAGCGCATCGAGATCTACACCCCGCCCTATCTGTACCGGGACTCACGCCCCACCCTGTCGGGCGGCCCGCGGACCGTCGCCCGCGGCGCGTCCGCGACGTTCACCTCGCGGCACGCCGCGACGATCAGGAAGGCCCGGCTGATCCGGCCCAGCGCCTCCACGCACGTCACGGACGTCGACCAGCGCTCGATCGCCCTGGACTTCCGGACGTCGGGCGACAAGGTCACCGTGACGGTGCCGGGGAACCGGAACCTGGTGCAGTCGGGCTGGTACATGCTGTTCGTGGTCGACGACCGGGGCACGCCCAGCACGGCGCGGTGGGTGAGGGTTCCCTAGGACCTCGCGTCACGCAGGGGGCCGCGCGTCCGGGACCCCGTGTCCCGTACGGACGCCGGACGCGGCTGCCCGCCGGCCGCCGCCAGGGCGAGCGCGTACTCGGCCCACCAGTCCCCCGCCTTCGGGCCGCCCCGGCAGGTGCCGTCGGACTCGCCGGGGCGCTTGACCCACAGGTAGGCGTCGACGAGGGGGTCGGCCGTCCGGGTCGTGGGGGCCTCCCCGAGGGCCCGGCCCGGCGGGTTGCACCAGCGCTCGTCCGAGTCGCCCTGGGTGTAGGGGCCGTTGCCGTTGCGGCTGGTGTCGATGACGAAGTGCTTGCCGCCGACCTTCTCGGAGAGCCGCTCGCCGTAGGCGAGCGAGTCCTGGGTGGAGTAGAAGTTGGAGACGTTGACCGCGAAGCCGTCGGCCCGGTCCACGCCCGCCCGCCGCAGCGGCTCGAAGATCTGGTCGGGGTGACCCCAGCCCGCGTTCCCGGCGTCCAGGTAGACCTTGGTGTTCTTCAGCGCCTTGAGCGTGGCGACGGCGCCCCTGAGGAGGTCGTAGCGCTCCTCCTGGAACTCCTCCGGCGTGCAGCCGTCCACCAGGTGCAGCACGGCGTCCGGCTCCAGGACGACCGTCGCGGCGCGGTCGCCGATGCCCCGGGCGACGCCGTCGACCCAGGCCCGGTAGCCGTCGCCGTCGGCGGCGCCGCCCCGTGAGTACCGGCCGCAGTCGCGGTGCGGGATGTCGTACAGGACGAGGAGCGCGGTGCGGCCCGCCTTCCGGGCGGCCTCGGTGAAGCCGCGCGCCTCCTGCTCGGGGTTCTCCGGGCCGATCCACTCGCCGGTCGGCTGCTCGGCGATCCTCCGGATCCGCTCGGCGTCCCCCTCGCGGCCGGCCTCGGCGTACGCGGCGACCTGCCGGGCCGCTCTGCTGTCCGGATCGACCCAGAACGGGGCGCTCGCCTCGGGCCGCTGGCCGATCGTGGCGCCCGCGCCGGTGTTCCCGCCGCCCGCGCCGTCTCCGTCCCGGGAACAGCCGGCGAGCAGCAGGACCGCCGCCAGCAGCGCCGCGGACACCCGTGCCCCGGCCGCGGGGGCGTGCGGGAGGGCCTTCCTCGCCTCGTCCATACGGCTCCCCCTGGTGCGCTCGGCCGTCCGGCCCTCCTCCATGCTGCCAGGCGGGCCAGGCTCAGGGGCCGGTTCCGGTGAGGTGCGGCGACAAGGGTGACGGGGAGGCGGAGGCGCTGAGGGCTGGGGTGGTGCGGGCGGGGGTGGTGCGGGCGGGCGCGGTGCCCGGTGACGCGGTGCGGGACGGCGCGGTGGGGGCGGGCTCGGTGCGGGACGGCGGGCGGTCCGGCGCGGGCCGGCCGGCCGCGGCCATGTCACCCGTGGCCGGCCCGGCCGGCTGCTGCCGCACATCGGCGGTTCCGCCGCCCCACAGCCACAGCCCGAGCAGCAGCACCAGCCAGGCCGACCCGGCCCACAGGCGGCCCGTACCGCGAGGGCGTCCGTACCGCCCGGAGCCATCGGCGCCCGGGCGTCGGACGTCGTGACGGCGATTGCCGGAACGTCGGGCGTCGTGACGGCGAGTGCCGGAACGTCGGACGTCGGGACGTCGGACGTCGGGCCGCCGGGTGCCGGGACGTCGGGCGTCGGGCCGCCGGGTGCCGGGGGGTTCGGGGTCGGACATCATGATCGCTCCCTCAGTCCGTTTCCCGGGCGCGCGCCCGGCGCGACCGGTCCGCGCCGAGCGCCCGGGGGAGGAGGACGACGGCGGCCACGGCCACGGCCGCGAGGACGAGTCCGGTCACCGCGTGCGCCGTGCCGGGCGCCTTCGGTACGCGGTCGGTGTCCCGGGCGGGGGACGCCGACGGCGCCGGACGGAAACGCGACGGCACGGCGGCGTTCCCGCCGGCGGCGGGCGGCGACGGGGCCGCCGAGTCCGGGCCCCGGACCGCCGGGCCGGCGCCGGTCGCGGCGAGCACCGGGGCCAGGGCGCCGGCCACCAGCAGTCCCGCACAGAGTGTCAGGCGCAGTGAACCCATCGTGAGACCTCCGGTAACAGGAGACTCCTCCGGGGCCGGGCCCGCATCCCGCGGCGGGACGGCGCTGCTCCGAACGGGTGAGAAGGTACCGGCGAGGGACGAACGGCGGCTCCGTCAGACCCGGTCGACCAGGTCGGCGATCGAGTCGATCACCTCGGACGGCCGGAACGGGTAGCGGTCGACGTCCTTGGGCTGGGTCACGCCGGTGAGGACCAGGAAGGTCCGCATGCCGGCCTCCAAGCCGGCGAGCACGTCGGTGTCCATCCGGTCGCCGATCATCGCGGAGGTCTCCGAGTGGGCGCCGATCGCGTTCAGCCCGGCGCGCATCATCAGCGGGTTGGGCTTGCCGACGAAGTACGGCTTCCGGCCGGTCGCCGCGGTGATCAGCGCGGCCACCGAGCCGGTCGCGGGCAGGTCGCCCTCGACGGAGGGGCCGACGTTGTCGGGGTTGGTGGCGATGAACCGGGCCCCGTCGTTGATCAGCCGCACGGCCTTCGTCAGGGCCTCGAAGGAGTACGTCCGGGTCTCGCCGAGGATCACGAAGTCGGGGTCGTGGTCGGTGAGGATGTAGCCGATGTCGTGCAGCGCGGTGGTCAGGCCGGCCTCGCCGATGACGTAGGCGCTGCCGCCGGGCCGCTGGTCGTCGAGGAACTGGGCGGTGGCCAGCGCGGAGGTCCAGATGTTGTCCACCGGCACGTCCAGGCCCATGCGGAGCAGCCGGGCGTGCAGGTCGCGCTGGGTGTAGATGGAATTGTTGGTGAGCACCAGGAAGGGCCGGCCGGAGTCCCGCAGCTTCTTCAGGAAGGCGTCGGCGCCGGGGATCGGAACGCCCTCGTGGATCAGGACACCGTCCATGTCGGTGAGCCACGACTCGATGGGCTTGCGGTCTGCCATGTGTTTCGGTCTCCTGGGCGACGGAGTGCGTACCGGCGTACGCACGATCTGGACTGGGGCGCCGGAACCACGCCGTACCGACGCCCACAGCGTAGTCAGGACCGGGTGATCCGTACCCCGTCGATCACCCAGTACCAGTTGTTGCCCCCGGTGTACCGGAACCGGACCCGGGCGGTCGTGACGCCCGCGGGCACCTGGAGCGTCACGGTCTCGGTGCGGGAGGGCACGTCGGCGGTGTAGGTGCGCACGGAGACGGGGGCCGCGCCGTCGTAGGAGACCAGTACCTCGCCCTTCTGCGGGGACTCCTGCCGGTAGTAGGTGGTGTAGGTGAGCGTGGCGGCGGCGCCGCCGGTGACCGGGTAGGCGGGGCTGACCAGGGTGGAGTCGAAGGTGCCGGAGTACGTCGTGTCGCTCCACTCGTCGCCGTCGGCGACCGCGAAGACGTTCCGCGCGCGGATGTTGGACTCCCGGGCCTGGTCGCGCTGGGCGGCGGTCCAGAACTCGTCGGTGGTGAAGGACCAGCCGCGCCACTCGGTGACTCCGCCGGCGCCCATGGCGGAGTTGTCGACGGACCAGCCGGCCGGCGGTGTGTGGGTGAAGCCGAGGACGGCCGCGCCGATGCCGCTCTCGTCGGCCCGGGTCCGCAGCTGGGGCCGCAGCGTGTCGAAGTCGTCCGCGACCGGCTGCTGCACGGGCCGTCCGTCCAGGCCCCAGGCGGGGTCGAGGGCGATCTGGAGGTGGGCGAGCGCGGAGGCGGCGACGTCGGGCATCTTCACGTCGTAGCGGACGGAACCGGCGGTGAGGGCGGAGCCGGTGGCGATCAGGAAGGTCGAGCGCTCGGGCGCGCTGGAGCCGCCGTGGCCGCCGGCGTCGGTGTGGCCGTGGTCGGCGGTGACCATGACCAGCCAGTCCTCGGACCCGTAGCCGGCGCGGCCCTTGACGGCGGCGACCATCTGGCCGACCTGGGCGTCGGCGGCGTGGACGGCGTCCAGGTACTGCCGGCTGGCGGCCCCGTAGCTGTGACCGGCGTGGTCGATGCCGTCGAGCTGGACGAAGACGGCGTCCGGGTCGCCGTCCCGCAGCTGGGCGACCGCGCGTGCGGCGGTGCCGGTGTCGTACTCGGCGCTCGGGGTGGAGACGCGTGTGTCGACGGCGGTGGAGAACACCGTGTCGGTGAGGGGCGCCCAGGAGGAGACGGCGTACGTCGTCAGGGACGGCTTGGCACGCTCCGCGCGGGTCAGGAAGTCGGGGTACTGGGCGAACTTGTGGCCCGTGAAGGCGTTGTCCTTGACGTTGTGCTTGTCGGGCCAGACGCCCGTGATGATCGTCGACCAGCCGGGGCCGGAGAGGGTCGGCGCGAGCGGGTTGGCGTAGATGCTGCTGGGCACGGTGAGCCCGGCCGCCATCAGGGCCTCGAGGTTGGGCGCGTCGGCGTCCTTGATACGGGTCAGCAGGGCGCCGTCGAGTCCGATGACCAGCACCTTGGGGGTGCGGGCGGCGGCACGCGCGACGCTGCCGAGCGGGCCGGCGGAGACGGCGAGGGCGGCGGCGGAGGCGAACAGGGAGCGGCGGGACAGGTGGATCGACACGTGGTCCTCCGGTGTGTTCCGGGTCAGGGATGCGGGAGGTGCTCGGTGTGCTGCGGGACGTGCGCGAGCCCGGTGGGGCGTGCCTGCTCGATGAGGCGGCCGGACGTGGTCGATGTGCTCGGTGTGCCGGACGTGGTCGATGTGCCGGACGTGCTGGACGTGCTCGGTGTGCCGGACATGCTCGGTGGGGCGGCCACCCGGACGCCGCGCCCGGGCGCCGTCGGACGTACGCGGCGCACCGCACGCGTGCGGCGGGCCGGGGTGCCGGTGCACCGGGGTGTCGGCGCCCCGGGGTGACGGTTCGTCGGGGTGCCGGTGCGTCGGTGAGATGGGCGGGCGGACGGCGCCGGCGGGTCAGCCGCCCGTCGCGGACTTCCACGCCTCGACGTACGAGCCGAGGTTCCGCTCGATGTCGGACCAGTCCGGGCTGAAGACCTCCACGCCGTCCATCAGCCCGGTCAGGGCGATCGCGTTGGCGTCGGTGGCCTTGACGTCCTGGCGGACGCCGAAGCCGCCGCCGATCTCGCTGACCTGCCGCTGGGCCTGCTGCCCGAGCATGAAGTCGAGCAGCTTGCGGCCGTTGGCGCCGTGCGGGGCCTTGGTGACGAGCCCGGCGGCGTAGGGCAGGGCGAAGGTGGTGGGCCTGCCGCCCTGCCGCGCCGGGAACCAGATGCCGAGGTTGGGCATGGTCTTGGACTGGGCGAAGTTCATCTGGACGTCGCCGTTGGCGACCAGCAGTTCGCCCTTGTCGACCTTGGGCGCGAGCTTGCCGGTGGAGGCGGACGGGCCGACGTTGTTGGACTGGAGCTTCTTCAGGTACGCCAGGGCCGCGTCCTTGCCGCCGAAGTCGTGGACGGCCTTGACGAGTACGGCGGTTCCGTCGCCGGCGACGCCGGGCGTGGAGTACTGGAGCTTGTCCTTGTACCGGCCGTCCAGGAGCTGTTCCCAGGTGGCGGGGGGCTGCTTGAGCTCCTTCTTGTTGTAGACGAAGCCGAAGTAGTTGTTGACCACGGAGGTCCAGGTGCCGTCGGCCGCCTTGTCGGCGCCGCTCACCCGGTCGGCGCCGGCGGGGGCGTACTTCTGGAGCAGGCCCTTGCTGTCGGCCTGCTGGATGAACGGGGGCAGGGTGACCAGCACGTCGGCCTGCGGGTTGGCCTTCTCCCGGACGGCGCGCTGCACCATCTCGCCGGAGCCGCCCTCGACGTACTTCACCTTGATGCCGGTCTTGCTCTCGAAGTCCTTGAAAACGCGGTCGTACCAGCCGTCGCCGTTCTCGCCCTTGAGGCCGTCGGCGCTGTAGACGGTGACGACCTCGGCGTCGGCGGCGGAGGCGCCGCCGCAGGCGGTGAGGGGTGCGGCGAGGAGACAGAGGGCGGCGGCGATCTTGACGGGGTTTCCGCGCATGGCGAGGTGAGCTCCTTAGCTCATGAGGTGAGGGTGGTGCGGGGGGGTGGGAGGCGGTGGTCGCCGGGCGGCGGCCACCGGTGTGCGGCACCGGTGCGGACCCGGCCACCGGCGTGCGGGGCCGGTGCGGACCCGGCTACCGGTGCGCGGCCCTGGTGCGGATCCGGGTGACGGCGAGCAGGACCAGCAGGGTCGCGGTGAGGAGTACGACGGCGAGGGCGGAGCCGGCGAAGAGGGAGCCCCGGTCGGTGGCCGCGTAGACGAGGACCGGCAGCGGGGTCCAGTCGGGCGGGTAGAGCATCATGGTGGCGCTCAACTCGCCCATGGACAGGGCGAAGCAGAGGCCGGCGGCGGCGGTGAGCGAGGGCAGCAGCAGCGGCAGCCTGATCTGCCACAGCACCCGGGCGGGGCTCGCTCCGAGGGAGGCGGCGGCCTGTTCGCAGGCCGGGTCGAGGCGGCGCAGGGCGGCGGACACCGACTGGTACGCGAAGGCGGTGACCAGGACGGTGTGCGCGACGATGACGATCCACCGGGTGCCGTTGAGCAGCACCGGCGGCCGGGAGAAGGCGACCAGCACCGCCAGGCCCACCACCACCGACGGGACGGCGACCGGCAGCACGAACAGGGCGTCGAGCAGGGCGCGCCCGCGCCGCTTGAACGAGGCCGCGGCGAGCGCGGCCCAGGTGCCGACGGTGAGCGCGAGCAGGCTCGCGGCCAGGGCGGTGAGCAGACTGGTGGTGAGGGCCTGCCACGCCTCGCCGCGGGTGGCGGCCGTGTAGTGGGCGGTGGTGGGGCCGGAGGGGAGCGCCCCCGACCAGTTCGTGGCGAAGGACGCCGCGACGATCACCAGCAGCGGCAGCGCGAACAGGGGCAGGAAGAGGACGAGGAACACGGCCCCCGCGGCCCACTTCCCCTTGCGGCTATGCACCAGCACGGCGGCTCACCACCCGGTAGAGGCCGTAGAGGCCCACGGAGATCAGGACGTTGACGACGGCGACCACGCAGGCGCCCGGGTAGTCGGACTCCAGGATGGCCTTGCTGTAGACGAGCATCGGCAGGGTGGTGACGCCCTTGGCGCCGGTGAACAGGACGATCCCGAACTCGTTGAGGCACAGCACCAGCACCAGGCTGCCGCCGGCCGCCAGCGCGGGCAGCGCCTCGGGCAGGATCACGCAGCGCACGATCCGCGGCGCGCGGGCGCCGAGCGAACCGGCCGCCTCCAGTTGCGCGGTGTCCAGCTGGGAGAAGGCCGCGAGCAGTGGGCGCATCACGAACGGTGTGAAGTAGGTGATCTCGGCGAGCAGCACGCCCCACGGTGTGGTCAGGAACCGGAACGGTCCCTCCGCCGCCCCGGTGACATCCGTCCACAGCCCGTTGGCCATGCCGACCCTGCCGTACACGAAGAGCAGGGCGAGCGTGATCAGGAACGACGGGAAGGACAGGAAGACGTCGATGAACCGGGCGGCGGCCCGGGCGCCCGGGAAGGGCACGAAGGCGATGATCAGGGCCAGCACGAAGCCGAGCACCAGGCACCCGGCGGTCGCGGCGAGCGCCAGCCAGACGGTCGTCCACAGGGCGTCGCCGAAGGCGGCCGAGGCGAACACGTCGGTGTACGGCTTCAGGGAGGTGCCGCCGCCGTCGGGCCGGAAGGACTGCTGGACGACGAGGGCGAGCGGGTAGAGGAAGACGAGGGCGAGCACGGCGACCGGCGGCGCGGCCCACAGCAGGCGCCTAGTCATCCCGGTCCCCGGCGGGCAGCAGCACCGCGTCCTCGGGGGCGAAGTGGACGGTCACCGGGTCGCCGAGGGCCGGCGGCCGCCTCAGTTCGGCGAGGTCCGCCATGATCCGGTGGCCGTCGACGTCCACGTGCAGCCGGTGGGTGGCGCCGCGCCACTGGATCTCGCGGAGGGTTCCGGTGAGCGGGTTGGGCCCGTCGCCGAGTCCGACCAGGTGCGGCCGTACGCACAGGGTGGCCCGGGAGCCGGGGGCGGCGTCGGCCGTCCCCGTCTCCAGCTCGGTCCCGGCGAAGCGCACCGTGTGCTCCCCCACCGTCACCGGCAGCAGGTTGGCGCTGCCGACGAAGGACGCGGTGAACTCGTCGGCCGGGGCGCGGTACAGCTCCCGCGGGGTGCCGCAGGCCCGCAGCCGGGCCCGGTTCATCACCGCGATCCGGTCGGCCAGGGTCAGCGCCTCGTGCTGGTCGTGGGTGACGTAGAGGATCGAGACGTCCGGCAGCTCGCGGTGCAGCCGGGCCAGTTCGCCCAGCATGCCGGAGCGGAGCCGGGCGTCGAGCGCGGACAGCGGTTCGTCCAGCAGCAGCACGCCCGGCCGGATGGCGAGCGCCCGGGCGATGGCGACCCGCTGCTGCTGCCCGCCGGACAGCTCCCGCGGGTGACGGCGGGCGTGACCGGCCATGCCGACCATCTCCAGTGCCTCGCTGACCCGTTCGCGCACCTCGTCCTTGGGCAGGCGGCGCGCCCGGAGCCCGAAGGCCACGTTGTCCTCGACCCTCATATGCGGGAAGAGGGCGTAGCTCTGGACGACCATCCCGATGCCCCGCCGGTGCGGCGGCAGGTCCGTCACGTCGCGTCCGCCGAGCCTGATCCGCCCGGAGGCGGGCCGGACGAATCCGGCGACCGCCCGCAGCGCGGTGGTCTTGCCGGATCCGGACGGCCCGAGGAGCGCCATCACCTCGCCGGGTTCGACGGTGAGGTCGAAGTCGTCGAGGACGACCGTGCCGTCGTAGGCGACCGTGACGGAGTCGAAGCGTATGCCCATCAGTCGCCTCCCCCGTCTCCGCGCAGCAGGGCGGGCAGGCCGGCGACGGAGGGCAGGACGTGACCGGCGCCGGCCGCGCGCAGGTCCGGTTCGGCGTGCGCGCCGGTCAGCACCCCGGCGACCAGGCCCGCCCCGGCGCGTACGCCGCTGAGCATGTCGTACGAGGTGTCGCCGACGACGGCGACCTGGTGCACGGCGTCGGCGGCCCCGGTGCGCAGGAAGGCCGCCAGCACCATGTCCGGGTACGGCCGCCCGCGCCCGCCGGCGTCGGCCGGGCACAGGGTCAGGGGCACCAGGTCGCGCCAGCCGAGCGCGTCGAGGATCGCGTCCTGGGTGACGCGGGCGAAGCCGGTGGTCAGCACCACGGTGCGGCCGTCGGCCCGCATCTCCTCGACGGCCTCGCGGGCGCCGGGGACCGGGGCGACCAGGCCGCCGTCGACGAGTTCGCCGTACGCCTTCTCGAAGGCGGCGTTGGCCCGCCGGGCCGGTTCCTCGGCGCCGAACAGGTGCCGGAAGACGGAGATCTTCGACTCGCCCATGGTGGCGCGGACGTAGGCGAGCTTGTCGGCGTGGTCGGCGGAGCCGGGTTCGACGCCGAGTTCGGCCGCGGCGGCGGCGAACGCGCGCTCGACGAGCCCGCCGTCGGCGACGGTGGTGCCGGCCATGTCGAGGACGACGAGGCGGATGTCCCGGCCGTCGGGGGCGGAGCCGGTGGTGTCGGTGGCGTGGGCGGTCATGTCGGTGGGGTCCGTGCGGGTCGGGTCCGGGTCGGCGGAGTCGGTCCGGGTGGGGTTCACGTCGGTCATCCGTTCCTCACCAGCCCAGCTCGGTCGCGGTCTTCTCGGCGATGGCGGGGGCGCAGGTCATGCCGCGCCCGCCCGGTCCGGTGACCAGCCACACCCCGTCGCGCACCTGCTGCCGGTGCACCACCCGGGAGGGGTCGGTGCACTGCGCGTACACCCCGGCCCAGCGGCGGCGGATCCTGGGCAGCGGGCGGCCGAGGAGGGACTCGACCACTTCGGTGAGGTGCTCGTAGGGGTCCTCGACGGTGTCGAAGGCGAACGGGTGCTCGTACTCGTGGGTGTCGCCGATGGTCAGCCCACCGTCGGCGCGCTGCACCATGAGCAGTTGCATCCGGTGCGCGGCGGCGGTCTCGGGCTGCGGCCGCGCCGCGTTGAGCCGGTCCAGGGCGGGGGAGGCGTACGCCGGGTAGTAGCGGAAGCTGTCGGCGTCCGCGACCGAGGTGGGCAGCGGTTCGCCGAGCGGGTCGGTCTGCATCATCTGCAACCGCACCCGCCGCACCGGCAGGTCGGGGCCGGCCAGTTCGCGCACGAGCCCGCCGAGCCAGGCGCCCGTGCACAGCACGGTCACGTCGCCCTCGTGCACGTCGCCGTGGTCGTCGCGGACGGCGCCCGCGCCGACGACCTCGCGGACCTCGCGCCCGGGCAGGAAGGTGTAGTTCGGGTGCCTGAGCAGTTCGGCGCGCAGGGCGAGCTGGGCGGTGCGCGGCTCCACGGCGGCGTCGCGCTCGCAGTGGAGGGCAGCGTCGAACTCGCCGCGCAGCGCGGGGTTGAGGGTGCGGGCCTCGGCCGGGGTCAGCAGCTTGTGGCCGCGGGCGGCGGCGTCCGGGCGGGCCACGGCGGCCTCGGCGACGGCCCGTTCGTGCTCACCGCGTACGGGGGTCAGCGAGCCGTTGGGGCGGAAGCCCAGCGCGGGCACCCGGCCGCCGATCTCCTCCCACAGTTCCCTCGCCCTCAGGGCGGTCTCGAGCTCCTCGCCGCCCGCGCGGCCGCTCACCCAGATCTGCCCGAAGTTGCGCAGCGAGGCGCCGCGGGCCTCGGCCTCGCGCTCGATCTGCACGACCTCGTGGCCGCGTTCCACTGCCTGCCAGGCGTGCATGGTGCCCACCACGCCGGCTCCGACGACTGTCACTTTCACGACGGCAACGCTCCTCGCGATCGGAGAACCGGAAAAGTCCGGCTGACAACGAGAGCCTGAACGAGCCATCACGATTGGGCTAGACCCGTTATCTTTTCGTTACCTCTCGGGGCGGGTGATCGATGCCACGGCCGGGCGGGTCCGTCAGCCGTTCAGGTGGGTGGTGAAGGAGAACCGGTCGCCCCGGTACAGGCTCCGCACCCGCTCCAGGGGCCGCCCCTGGGCGTCCCGCGAGACACGGTGGATCAGCAGCATGGGCAGCGCGGGCGGGGTGCCGATGAGCAGGGCCTCGCGCGGGGTGGCGAGCACCGTCTCGATGCGCTCGTCGGCGTCCCCGAAGGCGAGACCGAGCCCCTGGAGGTAGGCGTAGAAGGACGAGTCGGGGTCGAAGTCGGCGTCCAGGCGCGGGACGCGGGCCACGGCCACGTAGGTGCTCTCCAGGCCGACCCGCTCGTCGTCCGCCAGGAGCACCCGCTCCAGGTGCCAGACCGGCTCGCCCCGGCCGATCCCGGTCTCGGCGGCGAGGGCGTCCGGACACGGGAACCGGTCCAGGGAGACGAGCGTACGGCCGGGCGTGCGGCCCTGCCGCCGTACTCCCTCGGTGTAGCTGGCCAGGGACAGCGGCTGCTCCAGCTTGGGCCCGGCCACGACGGTGCCCCGGCCCTGGCGCCGCAGCTTGCCCTCCAGGACCAGCTCGCGCAGCGCCTGCCGCACGGTCTCCCGGGCGACCCCGTACTCCTCGGACAGATCGCGTTCGGTGGGGATCGCCCGACCCTCGCCGAGTTCGCCGACGAGGCGGTCGATCCTCGCCTTCACCGCGTAGTACTTGGGGATCCGGCCGTGCTCCGGGATGCCGGAGCGTACGGGGGCGCCGGGGGCCTGGTCGTTCGGGTAGTCCACGCAGGGATGGTCGCAGACCCGGGCCCGGGCCCTGGCGCCGCCTCCGGGTGAGCCCGGGGGTGCCGGTGGTGGGCACGGGCTCGCGGTCGAAAGGGCGGGCCGTGTTCGCCTTCGCCGGAGGCGGGGCCCTGGGGCGGGGGTTGGCAGGGTGACCGCGGAGATGCCGTCGCCGGAGGCGGCCCTCAGCCGTCCCCGCGTCCGAACACCGGCGCCAGCAGCAACTGGGCCGCCCCCTCCGCCACCACCCGGGCCCCTGCCGGCACGACCCGGACCGGCACCGCGCCGCCGGGCACCCCCTCCCGCCGGGCCCGCGCGGCGACTCTCTCCCCCACTCCCGCCACGAACACCTCCGGCGCGGCGGCCACCGTACGGCCGCCCAGCAGCACCAGATCGATGTCCAGCAGCCCCACGAGGTTCGCGGCCCCCGCCCCCAGCACCCGCGCCGCCTCCTCGACGTCCCCCCGCTCCACGGCCGCCAGGCACAGCGCCTCCACGCACCCCCGGTCCCCGCACTCGCACGGCGGGCCGTCCAACTGGATCACCTGGTGCCCGAACTCCCCCGCCCCGGTCCGCGCCCCCCGGTGCACGCTCCCGCCGATCACCAGCCCGGCGCCCAGCCCCGTGCCCAGATGGAGGTAGGCGAACGAGCCGGCCCCGCCCTCGCCGTCACCGGCTCCGCCCCCGGAGACGGCCAGGGCGAGCGCCGCCGCGTTGGTGTCCTTGTCGACCACGACGGGCACCCCGAGCCGCCGCCCGAGCGCGTCGCGCAGCGGAAACCCGTCCCACGCCGGAAACCCGGTCACCCGGTGCAGCACCCCGCGCCGATGGTCGAGCGGCCCGGGCAGCGCCACCCCGACCCCGACCAGGGAGGCGGCGGACGCCGCACGGAGCGAGGCGGCCCCGAGCACCTCCCGGACCAGCCCTTCGACCTGTGCCGCCACGCCCTCCACGACGGCGTCCGCCCCCGCGCCCAGGTCCAGCGGACGGCGCCGCTCCCCGGCCACCGTCCCGTTCAGGTCGACCAGCACCGCCCGCACCTCGTCGCGGTCGACGTGCGCGCCCACCGCGTGCCCGGCCTCCGGAACCAGCCGCAGCACCGTGCGCGGCTTGCCCCCGGTGGACGCCCGCCGCCCCGCCTCCGCCGCGAGTCCCCGCTCCCGCAGCCGCGCGGTGATCTTGCTGACCGCCTGCGGGGTGAGCCCGGTCCGCTCGGCCAGTTCCAGCCGGCTGATCCCCGCCGCCCCCGCCCGGCGCAGCAGATCGAGCACCAGGGCGGCGTTGTGGCTACGCAGCGCGAGCAGGTTCGCCCCGCCGGCGGCCACACCACGGCCGCCCGCCATCCCGCCGCCGGTCTCCCCCGCCCGCACGCTCCCGGCCCCGTCCGTCATCACGCTCCCAGCCCCCCTGCCGTCGCTCCCGGCACGCCGCTCCGCGTCCCGTCCCGTTCCCGGTCACCGCCGCCACCCCCGCGCGCCGCGCCCCCGCCCACCTCCGTCACACCGCTCACCCGCTCATTGTCCCCCGCGCTTGCACTTACGCAACAGCGTTGCGAAAGTAGGAACCATGACTGGCCCCATGACTGGCAGCACCCCCCTCCGCGTCGGCCTGATCGGCTACGGCCTCGCCGGCTCCGTCTTCCACGCCCCGTTGATCGCCGCGACCGAGGGCCTGGTCCTCGACACGGTCGTCACCTCGAACGAGGAACGGCGGGCGCAGGCCCGCGCGGAGTTCCCGGACGTCCGCCCCGCCGCCGGACCCGAAGAGCTGTTCGCCCGCGCCGGCGAACTCGACCTCGTCGTCATCGCCTCCCCGAACAAGACGCACGTCCCGCTCGCCACGACGGCGCTGGAGGCCGGCCTGCCGGTGGTCGTGGACAAGCCGATCGCGGGCACGGCGGCCGAGGCACGCGGCCTCGCGGCCCTCGCCGAGGAGCGCGGACTGCTGCTGTCCGTCTTCCAGAACCGCCGCTGGGACAACGACTTCCTGACCCTGCGCGAGCTGATCGCCGAGGGCCGGCTGGGCGACGTCTGGCGGTTCGAGTCCCGCTTCGAGCGCTGGCGGCCTCGGCCGAAGGGCGGCTGGCGGGAGTCCGGCGACCCGGCGGAGATCGGAGGTCTGCTCTACGACCTCGGCAGCCATGTCGTCGACCAGGCCCTCGTCCTCTTCGGCCCGGCCACCCAGGTGTACGCCGAGTCGGTCGTCCGCCGCGCGGGCGCCGAGGCCGACGACGACACGTTCATCGCGCTCACCCACGCGAACGGCGTCCGCTCCCACCTCCACGTCTCCTCGACCGCCGCCCAGCTCGGCCCGCGCTTCAGGGTGCTGGGCTCGCAGGCGGGCTACGTCAAGTACGGCCTGGACCCGCAGGAGGCGGCGCTGCGCGAAGGCCGCCGACCGGGTTCGGCCGGCGAGTGGGGCACGGAGGACGAGGCCCTGTGGGGCCGGGTGGGCGCGGGCGAGTCCCCGGTGACCGGCGGCGGCAGCCCGGTGCCGACCCTGCCCGGCGACTACCCTGCGTACTACGCGGCCGTGGCAGCCGCCCTCCGCGACGGCGCCCCGAACCCGGTGACCGCCCGCGAGGCCGCCGCGGCGCTCGACGTCCTGGAGGCGGCCCGCCGCTCGGCCCGCGAGGGCGTGACGGTGACCCTGTGACGAGCCCGGCCCCGGACCCGACCCCGGCCCCGGACTCGCACTCGCCCCTGAACCCGGACCCGGACCGGAACCCGGACCCGTCCCCGACGACGAAGGCACGAGCACTGATGTCCCAGAGAACCACTGCGGAGAACACCCCCGGAACGGCCTCGGAGCCCACCCCGACCATCGAGGAGCTGGAGGACCAGGAACGCCGGCTGGTCTTCGGCCGGTTCACTCACGAGGACGCCTGGGCGCTGGGATCGCTGCTGGTGGAGCTGGCGCGGGAGCGGCAGGCGCCCGTCGCGGTCGACATCCACCGCGCCGGCCAGCAGCTCTTCCACGCGGCCCTGCCCGGCTCGACCCCCGACAACGACGCCTGGATCGCCCGCAAGCGCCGGGTGGTGGAGCGTTACGGCGCCGCCTCCTACCTGGTCGGCGCCCGCTTCCGAGCCAAGGGCACGACGTTCGAGGCATCCTCCCGTCTGGACCCCGACACGTACGCGGCCCATGGCGGCTCCTTCCCGCTCCGCGTCGAGGGCGTCGGCGTGATCGGCGCGGTGACGGTGTCGGGCCTGCCGCAGCTGGCGGACCACCGGCTGGTGGTGGAGGCGCTGGAGGCGTTCCTGGACCGGTAGCCGCCCGGAGTGCGGACGCGTCGGGGAATTACCGGCGCGATCCCTCCGGTTGGGGTTGGCTGTACGCGAGACGACCATGTCCGATCACGGCACCCCGTCCGGAGGGATCGCACCGATGAGCGACAGCACAGCCCCGCTGAAGGAGACCGTCGGACGGTACGGCGTCTGGAACGTCGGGCTCCGCTCGGAGGACCCGGCCCGGCGGGGCGACATCGCCGAGGCCGCCGCCGAACTGGAGGAACTCGGCTACGGCACCGCATGGCTCGGCGGCAGCAGCGCCCCGCACCACGCCGCCCCGCTCCTCGGCGCGACGACGACGCTGGCCGTCGGCACCAGCATCCAGAGCATCTGGCAGTACGACGCCGCGGAGAGCGCGGCCGGCTTCGCCGAGCTGGAGGCGGCCCACCCCGGCCGTTTCGTCCTGGGCCTCGGGGTGAGTCACGCCAAGCTCGCGGAGCAGTACCGCCGCCCGTACTCCGCGCTGGTCGGCTACCTGGACGCCCTGGACGCCGCCGGAGTGCCCGCCGGGCGCCGGGTGCTGGCCGCGCTCGGTCCGAGGACCCTCGAACTCTCCCGCGACCGGGCGGCGGGCGCGGTCCCGTACCTGGTCACCGCCGAGCACACCGCGCAGGCCCGCGAGATCCTGGGCGAGGGCCCCCTGCTGGCCCCGGAGCTCAAGGTCGTCCTGGACGACGACCTCGACCGCGCCCGCGAGACCGCCCGCGGCTACCTCTCGATGTACCTCCAACTCCCGAACTACACCAACAACCTCCTCCGCCTGGGATTCACCGAGGACGACCTGCGGCAGGGCGGCAGCGACCGCCTGGTCGACGCGGTGTACGCCCTGGGCGACGACTCCCGGGTCCGGGCCCGCGTCGAGGAGTTCCGGAAGGCGGGCGCGGACCACCTGGCACTCCAGGTGGTGACCGGCAGCGGCGACCGGGAGGAACTGCCCAGGGAGCAGTGGCGCAGGCTGGCCGCTCTCCTCGGCTGAGCTGACGGCGGGGCGCGGAGCGGAGCCGGTGTCCGGCTCCGCCGGGCCCCTCCTCGACCGGGCGGGCACCGGCACGCGACGGGAGCCGATGCCCGGCCCCGTCACGCGGGCTCGGGCTCGGCGGAACCGGTGCCCGGTTCCCTCACGCGGCCACGACGGGACCAGCGCCCGCTTCCCCCACGCGGGCAACGGCAGTCGCGCCCGTAAGGCACACCGCACCGCGCGGGCCCAGCGACCGCCGAGCGGTCACCCGGCCCGCCACCCGGTCACCCCGCCCACCACGCGGTCACCCGGTCCACCACGCGGTCACCCGGTCCACCGCGCGGTCGTCCGGCCGGCCGCCCGCGGGGCGCTCACGCGTCCTTCAGCTCCTGCCGCTGCCGCCCCAGCCCGTCGATCTCCAGCTCGACGACGTCCCCGGAGCGCAGATACGGCTTGGGCTCGGGCTGCCCCATGGCGACGCCCGCCGGCGTGCCGGTGTTGATGACGTCCCCGGGGTACAGGGTCATGAACCGGCTGACGTAGCGCACGACTTCGGCGACCGGGAAGATCTGCTCGGCGGTGGTCCCGTCCTGCTTCAGCTCGCCGTTGACCCACAGCCTGAGGGACAGGTTCTGCGGGTCGGGCACCTCGTCGGCGGTGACCAGCCACGGCCCGAGCGGGTTGAACGTCTCGCAGTTCTTCCCCTTGTCCCAGGTACCGCCCCGCTCGATCTGGAACTCCCGCTCGGACACGTCGTGCGCCACCGCGTACCCGGCGACGTGCGCGAGCGCCTCCTCGTCCGTCTCCAGGTAACGGGCCGTGCGGCCGATGACGATCGCCAGCTCGACCTCCCAGTCGGTCTTCGTGGACCCGCGCGGCACGAGCACCGTGTCGTTCGGCCCGACCACGGTGTCGGCCGCCTTGAAGAAGATCACCGGCTCGGCGGGCGGCTCGGCCCCCGTCTCGCGTGCGTGGTCGTGGTAGTTCAGCCCGATGCACACGACCTTGCCGATCCGCGCGAGCGGAGGCCCGATCCGCAGCCCGTCCGCGTCCAGCGCGGGCAGCTCCCCGCCCTCGGCGGCGGACCGTACCCGCGCGAGCGCGGCGGTGTCGGCGAGCAGCGCGCCGTCGATGTCGGGGACGACGCCCGACAGGTCACGCAGCGTCCCGTCGCCGTCCAGCAGCGCGGGCCGCTCCGCTCCGGCCGTACCGACTCGCAGCAGCTTCATGTTCACCATCTCCCTCGATCGCGGGCAGCCCGGCCGATGCACGCGACCTGGGTGCGGCGGACGCACCATCGGAGGACTTGTCCGATCGTCCAAGGACGGCGTCCACTCCGCAATACCCCGTTCACGTACTGGACCGTAGGCGGGCGCGCCGGGCGCCGCGCTCACTGGTAGCGGCACGGCCCGCCCCGCCGCCCTCACCGGTGCGGCACGGCCCGCCCCGCCGCCCTCACCGGTGCGGCACGGCCCGCTCCACCGCCCTCACTGGTGCGGCACGGCCCGCTCCACCGCCCTCACTGGTGCAGCACGGCCCGCTCCACCGCGCTCCACGCCGTACTGGTCACGATGTACAGCGCGGCGGCCAGCGGCACGACGGCCACGGTGACGAGGGTGCCGAAGGACAGCAACGGCATGACCCTGCCGACCGCCGTCCCGAGTCCGGCCGCACCCTCCTCGCCCGCGGGGACGCCCGCCGCGCCGGCACCGGCCACGGCCCGCCTCGCGCGCAGGTAGTTGAGGGTGGCGACGGCCGCCGTGACCGCGAACAGGCCGACGTACACGAGCCCGGCCGCCCCGAACACCCCGCCGTCGGCCAGCGCGTCGCCCCACCGTCCGCCGAGCGGCGCGGCCAGCAGCCGGTGGTCCAGCAGCCCGTTGCCGTCGCCGCCGATCGTGGTGCTGGAGAAGAGGTGGTAGAGCAGGAAGAAGGCGGGCAGTTGCAGCAGGCTCGGCAGGCATCCCGACAGCGGCGACACCTTCTCCGCGGCGTGCAGTTCGAGCACCGCCCTGTTGAGCTTCTCGGGGTCCTTCCGGTACTTCTCGCGCAGCTCGGCGACGCGCGGCTGGAGCGCCGCCCGGGCCTTCTGCCCGCGCGCGGCGGCCCGGGAGAGCGGATGGACGAGCAGTCGTACGAACGCGGTGAACAGGACGATCGCGGCGGCGGCCGCGGAGGCGTGGAACAGGGGCTGGAGCAGTTCGGCGAGGTGTTCGACCAGCCGGGCGAAGGCGGAGAAGACGGACATGGGTGAGCCCTCCAGGGGTCTCGTCGTGCCGGACGCGGAGAAGCGGACGTGGCGGCATGACGACCCGCGCAGGGCCGGGAAAACGGTGAAGAGGCGGGCCCTACGCGACGACGGTCGCCGCGCGGGTGCGCCCGGGCGCCCGGGGCCGTCGCCGGCCCGGCGCGTCGGGATCGCGCTGCGGCAGGAAGGCGGTACGCCGGTCCCGGTCGCGGATGGCGGTACGCACCCGGGTGGGCGGCACCGTGGGCACGCAGCGCGAGGTGAGCAGGGCGCAGGTGACGAGCGCGGCACCGGCGGCGACGGTCGCGGAGAGGCTGCCCGTGTCGAGCAGCGAGAGCTGGAGGACCAGGACGAGCAGGGCGAGCGCGAACGGCGGCGCGGAAGCGAGGCGCGCACCGATCCGGTGACGGATCACGCCCTCCCCCCTCCTGTCGCCGCGGTCCGCCGGCTCGTCGCTCCGCCGACCGCTCACCCATGGTCCGCGACTGCGAGCCGCGGCCCCCTCGTACAAGATTCCCGTCACACGGGATCGGTCTCGAGCGGCTGCAACAGCCGTCTCGGCCTGAGCAGCGCCCGGCTGACCGGATCCGCCGGGTCCGGATCGAGTCCGGGTCCCGGCACCATGATGACGTCCGGGACGGGCACGATGGTTCCGCAGGCGGGACATTCGCCGTACGGCCCGAGTTCGGTGCCGCAGTCCGCGTGCCGGAAGTAGCGCAACTGCTCCGTGGCGAAGTGCTCGCGCCCCCAGAGCCCCAGCGCGCGCAGGGCGGGCCACAGGGCGGTCCCGCGCTCGGTGAGGACGTACTCCTCGCGGGGCGGCGACTCCTGGTACCGCCGCTTTACGAGGATCCCCTCCGCGGTCAGCGTCTGGAGCCGGGCGGCGAGGACCGCGCGGGGGATGCCGAGGTGGACCAGGAAGTCGTTGTAGCGCCGGACGCCGTAGAGCGCGTCCCGGACGACGAGCAGCGTCCACCGCTCGCCGACGATCTCCAGCGCGCGGGCGATCGAGCACTCCTGCGTCGCGTAGTCCTTGCCCAGTGCCATGCCGTCCACTGTAGCCACTTTCCGCGTACTTGGTTCAGTGACCGAACCCATGGTGTTACGGTGACGTGGAAGGCATAGGTTCAATCACCGAACCAAGCAGGCTCCACCCGTTCCCCCGACCAGACCGACCCGACTCCGGACCCGGAAGGACGAGACCATGCCCGGGCCAGACCCCGCCACACCGGCGACCACGACCGCGCCCCCGGTATCAGTCACGAGCGCCACCGCGACCGTCGCCCCGGCGCCGACCGCGGACCCCGCGCGGGCCGCGGACTCCCCCGCCACCACCACCGCCCGCACCCCCGCACGACGGCAGGGACGGCCGGACCGGCACCACCGGGACTCACCCCCGCGCCCCGCCGGCGCCCGCCCGGCCGGCCCCACGGCCACCCTGGCCGTCACCAGCGCCGCCACCGCCGTGGCCCTGATGACGTACACCGCGCCGATGGTCACGCTCCCCGGCACCGCGGCCGCCCTGCACACCTCCCTCTCCGCCCAGGCGTGGCTGCTCAACGGCACCCCGCTGGGTCTCGCCGCCCTCCTCCTGGTGGCCGGCAGCCTCGCCGACGACTACGGACGCCGCCGGATCTTCCTGTCCGGCACCCTGGCCCTCGGCCTGACCACGGCGCTGGGCGCCTTCTCCACCTCCACCTGGCAGTTCACGCTGGCCCGGATCGCCCAGGGCGCGGCGAGCGCGGCCCTGCTGGCCAGCAGCCTGGGTCTGCTCGTGCACGCCTTCCCGAGCCCCCGCGGCCGGCTCCACGCGACCGGCGTCTGGGGCGCCTTCGTGAGCGGCGGCATCGCGGCCGGCCCCCTGGTGGCGGGTGCCCTGCCGAACTGGCGGGTGGCGTACGCGGTCCTGGGCGCGGCGGCCCTGACGGTGACGGCGTTCGGCACGCGCGCGCTCACCGAGTCGCGCGCCCCGAGGAACGGCCGCCCGGACATCCCCGGCGCGCTGACCTTCGGCCTGGCCCTGGTCGCCCTGGTGGCGGCCCTGACGCTGGGCCGCGACGGCTGGCTGCGGCTGCCGGTGGGAGCGCTGCTCGCGGCCGCCGTGCTCCTGGTCGGAGCCTTCGTCGCGGTGGAACGCCGCACCGCCACCCCGATGATCGACCTGGCCCTGCTGCGCCACCCGCCGTTCCTGGCGTCCTCGGCGGGCGGCCTGTTCACCGGCCTCGCGGTCATCGGCCTGTTCAGCTTCCTCCCCGCCCTGCTGCAACAGGCGTTGCGCCTGTCCCCCATGACCACGGCCTGGCTGCTCCTGCTCTGGTCCGGCCTCAGCTTCGCCGTCGCCCTCCTGGCGAGGCACCTGGCGGGCCGGGTCTCCCCGCGGTGGCAGCTCTCCCTCGGCTTCGCCCTGCACGCGGCCGGTGTCCTGACCATGCTGGGCGCGGTCGGCTCCGGCTCCCTGCCACGCCTGCTGCCGGGCATGGTGGTGGCCGGCATCGGCAGCGGCCTGCTGAACGCCTCCCTCCCCCTGGTGTCGGTGGACTCCGTCCCCCCGGACCGGGCCGCGATGGGCTCCGGCGCCCAGCAGACCTTCCGCTACATCGGCTCCTGCGCCGGCGTCGCCCTGACGATCGCCATCGCCACCTCGGCGAGCGACCTGGCCCGGGGCGCGGACATCGCACTGCTGGTGTCGGCGGGCCTGGCCGCGGCGGGAGCCCTGGCGGTGGCGGGAGCACGAGCACGACGGTGAGCCCGTACGCCCACCCGTACCGACGCCCGGACGGCCCCCCGTGCGGGCCCTCCGGGCGGACACCGGTGGCCGGACGGGCCCGACGGCCCCCCTGGCCTGGGGATACCTCACCTTTGTCACCGTCCGGCAGTACGGTGTCCCCCATGCGCCCCGACACGCCCGCCCAAAACGCCGAAAACGTCGACCACACCGCCGAGGCGGCCCGCCTGGAGCGGACCGCCGGCCTGTATCCCGAGGACGCCGAAGCCCTCCTCCTCCAGGCCGCCGCCCACCTGGAACTGTCCGGCGACCGGCCCGCCGCGACCACGCTCTACGACCGCCTGCTCTCCTCCCCCGACGGCCTGGACAACGCCCCGCTGGTCCGCGCCCTGAAGGCCGCCAACCTCTGGGAGTACGACCACGAGGCCGAGGCGAGGGCGATCATCGAGGGCATCCGCACCACCGCGCCCCGCGACCCCGCCCCGTGGGTGATCGTCGCGGAGTCCCTGGAGTCCCACGACGAACTCGACGCGGCGCACAAGACGTTCACGGAGGCGGTGGACCTGCTGCTCGCGGACGTCCCGGAGCCCCCGTACGCCACCCATCCCCTCCTCTACGGCCGCCACCGGGTGCGCCGCATGCTGGGCGCGGCCCACGACGACTGGGACATCCTGGCCGACACCCTCCACACCGCCCCGGTCCCGCTGGACGAACTCCACGACCCCAAACGCGTCTGGTCCCTCGGCTCGGAGAACCCCGCCGAGCTGCGCGCCGAGATCACCCGCCTCCAGGCGGAACTCGGCGCCTACCGCGAGGCCCTCTCCCGCCCGTTCCCGGTCGCGGTCCTGCACTGGCCGGCGCGGGAACTGGAGGAACTGCTCACGGCCTACGCCGACCTGGCCACGGAGTACCCCTCCCACGAGACCCACCTGGCGACGATAGAGGCGTCCCTGCGGGAACTGGCCTCCTCCGGCACCCCCAACCTCGGCATCGTCACCGGCACGGTCCCCTCCTACGAGGCCTTCGCCGCCTCGGAGAGCGCCAGCCCGTCCGACGCGACGCTACTGCCCCAGTACGCGACCACACTGGCCGCCCGCGGACGCGCGGTGGCCTGGCCGCCGCAGCGGGGAGCGGAGTGCTGGTGCGGTTCGGGGCGGGGGTACGGGGAGTGTCACGGGACTACCGTCTGATCATCTCCGACGGGCGGCGGGCGGCGCGCCGTACGGAAACGGCGGTGCTCCGCGTAGCCGAGACGGGCTACCGCCCCGCTCGTTCCGCAGGGCAGCCACCCTGCCACAGATAGAAGTCAGCCTGACGGTGGCGGGTCGTCAACTCACGTGGAATGGTATCCCCATGGCTTTGATCAGCGAGTTCCAGTCAGTCTCCTCTGACACTCAGCGGGTGCATGGACCTGTTACCTGCGGCTACCGAACCTTCACGGCGGATGGACAGCGCATCCTGCAGCTCGACACCTACGGATCCACGGAACGGAAGATCCTCGACAAGATCAGCCAGAGCATCCAGCTCGACGTCGCTTCGGCACGTGAGCTGCTCAAAATCCTTGAGGAAGCGTTCCCCGGCCTCACTCGTTGACAACCCCGAATACCACTTCGTCCGCCGCTAGCTCCCGTATTGATGCGCGTCAGTAGCGACATGCGCGGCGGTGGGCGTCCTGTCGCTCACGTTGCCCTACAAAACAGGGATACAGGCAGGCTGGGCACCACCAAGGTCACTCCATACTCGGGTCGCTTACGCGCCAACTTCCAGCGAGCCAGCGGTGATCACCTAGGTCGAGCACGAACTCCCAAACCAGAGTGAGAACATACTCGGTCAGGAC
Source organism: Streptomyces sp. NPDC015220 (assembly GCF_043079345.1). Lineage (NCBI taxonomy): Bacteria > Bacillati > Actinomycetota > Actinomycetes > Kitasatosporales > Streptomycetaceae > Streptomyces > Streptomyces sp. NPDC015220. Next base: position 1,034,780 of record NZ_JBIBUK010000001.1, read on the forward strand.
GGGACCACACGAGAGTCCGTGCTCTCTTTCAATGCGCGTCAACTTCCGCCTCAAAGTGAGCCTGGGCCCGGTCCAACACGTCATCCGGGTCCTGGCCGCGCGCACAGAACCAGTGGAGAAGATCGGCGATAACATCGATCGCCGTCTCCTCCGCGACCGTCTCACCCAGCCGACTAAAGCTTACGCCCCGTTGCGGCATCGCCGTAGAAGCGTAGAGCCCCAACATGTCAGCCGCTCGGACCACACGAGGAGCAAGAAACATCTCACTGGTTGTGGTTACGGTCGTTCGAAGCTCGCACCATGTCGACTTGCGCCCGGCGGTGAGGTCTACGCCCCAGCGATCGGCGATAGCGTCGATGAGCGCCATGCCCCGCCCTGTCTCAGCGTCCTGTTCCACGTCGGACAGAATCGGCACAGCGCGAGCGTCAGGGTCATGAACCTCGATGCGTAAGCGTGTCCCATCCAGCGAGACAGCGAGCGCGGTCGGAGTCCCATGACCGACGTGTTTGATGACGTTGGCTACGAGCTCGCTGACGCACAGCTCGGCAGCAGCGCTGAGCTGTTGCAAGCCCCAAAGCTCCAGGTGCAGTCGTACCAAGCGGCGCAGTCCTGCGACCGCTTCCGCTTCCGCCGAGAAGGGGAACTTCCACACCCTCCGTGCTCTTCTCACGGCACTCCCCACGAAGTTGCCCATCCCTTCACTCATACAGCCGTCACCACCCAGTGCGCACTGTGATCTCATGACGACCAAGAGTCGCAGAGCAACTCTCAAAATGGAACTCTCACAAGACCCCGCCAGAAGCACAACCGCACTCCGCGCGCCCCCGGCGCACACCGCCTTGCCATCCCACCCGAAGTGACACGACGATCTACCGCGACGACAACAGGAGGTGCCTGAATGGCAGTTGGACCCACTACTCGCAGGCGCCAACTGGGCGCCGACCTGCGTCGGCTCCGGGAACGAAAGGGGTTGACCCTGGAGGAGGCTGGAGCTGCGGTCGGCATCTCCAAGGCGACGCTCAGCCGCTACGAGACGAAGGAAGGGGCGGTCAAGTGGCCGGCCGTCGACGCCCTATGCCGGGAGTACGAAGCCACCGACGAGGAACGCTCAGCGCTGGTCGAGTTGGCCAAGGGCGCCAAGATCCAGGGCTGGTGGCGATCGCTCGCGGATCCAATCCCTGAGTCCATGAACCTCATGCTCACCCTCGAAGACGAGGTCGTGCGCGAAGACCACTACGCCTGCATGTACGTCCCTGGTCTTCTCCAGACTCGCGCCTACGCCGAAGCCGTCCATCGGGCTTCGGAGGTGCAATGCGAGGAGCGCGAAGTCCAGCACATGGTCGACATCCGCATGAAGCGGCAGGAGTTGCTGGACCGCGAGGAGCCGCCGCGCATTTGGTGCGTGATCGACGAGGCCGCGGTCCGACGACAGGTCGGCGGTCGAGCGGTCATGCATGAGCAACTGAAGCACTTGCTCACCATGGCTCGCCGCCCGCACATCACCGTCCAAGTCCTGCCGTTCACACGTGGTGCGCACGCGGCGGCCGTAGGGAGCTTTGCCGTGCTACGCGGCCAAACCCCTGAACTCGACGTCGTATACGTGGACATCCTCGGCGGTGGGCTCTTCATCGAGAAGGCACAGGAGTTGGAGCGTTATAGGTTGGCGTTCCAGTACCTCAGCGCACAGGCGCTCGACTTCGAGTCCACGGCCGAACTCATCGACCAGATCACCAAGGAGTCTTGATGACGAGATCGTCAGAGCCCCACTGGTTCAAGTCCTCCTACAGCGGTGGCAGCGGCACGGAGTGCGTAGAGTGTGCGTACGCCGACAGTGGCACACTCATACGCGACTCGAAGCATGAGGAGGGGCCTGTTGTTCAGGTCGGCCCTACCACGTGGCGCATATTCGTCCACGCCTTGACGCTACGTGGAATCGGGTGAGTGTCCACAAGATGACTGGAGGGGCCTGGCGCATCTGGCTCGGCCCCACCCGATCAGGCGATGCCTGATCCACTCGCCGTTCGCCGCCCTCAGCCCTCGATCCGGTTAGCCGGTCGACGCCCCTTGTTCCACGCTTCCAAAACGAATCGGTAAGAAACGCTGATCCTAGAGCCGGTGCCGCTGTTGTTGAAGCCCCCGTTGGATGAGGCGCTCAGGATCTGGGACCGCCACTTGGCAGCCGTGCCAGTGCGCTCCAGCTTCTTCGCGAGTTCAGTGTCACTGACAAGGTCACCGTGGCGGCCGAGAAACATGCCGATGCCGCCGAGGAGCATTCCATCCCAGGACTCAGCCGAGCGGCCCCATGCTTCCTCCGCGATGGTGAGTGTGCGATCGAGTACATCCGCTCCGTATCGGTCCGTGATCTGCAACACGCCTGACACGGCACCGACGCTGTTGGTCGAGGATGAGCCAAGACTGAGCTTGTGGGCCTTGAGGACCCGATCCGTGTCGACAAACAGCGGCACTCCGCCCGTGAGACCAACGTGGTACTCGTCGATCGGACGGGGCTTGTGAGACTCACGGTTTTTGATCAGGAAGAGGATGGCCTCCTGCTCCTGGGTGAGCCCGTAGTGGATATCCGCCCTGATGGTCTCCAGGCCCGCCAGTTCGGAGGCACGCTTACGGTGCTGGCCGTCGACAATGTAGCGGGAACCATCCGCACGCTCGGAGACGATGATGGTTCCGATGGCCTCGCGAACGAGGTTGTTCGCGATCGTCTGGGCGCGGCGCTCGTTCAGCGTGCGTTGGGCCTGTGGATCGATGAGCAGTTCGGCGATCTTGACCTCAATACCGTGGTCTACGTCGTGCTTCGGAAGATCGTAGGTGTACTTGGGCATGACTGACCTCCTGACGCCACGACAGGGGATGTTGGGCAGAAGCCGGATTGGTGGATGGGCGTCAGAGAACAAGTTAAGCATCTGATCACATACATGGCAGTCGCGTTTCGCATGCTCAAGGGCCCGTGGACGCCAGGAGTGACCTTCGCACATGGGGGCCTCACGGCTAGGTCGACGCCAGATGGCGAGATCTAGCCGTGCTTGCTGTTCCCCAACTAGGGTCAGGAGTGTTCGGACTAGGGCAAGGATGACAGCCGTAGCCTGGGGAACTGTCGTTCGGAGCTGCACCTCAAGGTTGGGCCGGCCTCGATAGGGCCGCCGTATGCACTGGGCAGAAACCTAATGCTCAGCGTCTCGGTGGGCCAGATCGTGCTCTCAGACCGCTGTGTTCAGCAGGGTTGAGCGACTGGGGCCGCCTCAATGAGACCGGGGTCACCCACTACACAACAGTGCGGAAGGCGCGTCACGGCACGCGTGCACGTCGGTCCTGTCCCTCTCGTCCTCGTGGGTCTGCGCCATGTAGCCGCCGAGGACGAGGACGGCGATCAGGAGGGCCATGATGCCCTGGCTCACCACCGTGACGAGCGCTCCGGTGCGGGCGGCGATCAGGGCGGCCACGATGGTGAGGGCGCCCACCGCCGCGGCGGCGACCAGGTAGCCCCACAGTGAGTCGGCCTCGACGGTCTCGGCCGGGTCGAGGTTGAACCCGGACAGGAACCAGCGCCCGAAGATCACCGCCAGGGCGATCAGCTCCAGGAGCGCCAGACCGCACCCGGCTCCGATGTCGGCGCCCAGGTCGGCCCGGTCGTACCGCTTGCGGCCGGCCGTGGCGTCGAAGGCGGGTGCGGCGATGGGCAGGTTCATGCTCACCATGGTGCCCGCACGGGCGAAGTCGTCGCTTGAGTACGGGTACTCACGTGTGCGGGGGTCGTCGTCCGGCTCTGCCCGGCTCTCCCCAATGGCCGGCTTGGCCGCTGATCGCTGATCGATTGTCCGGCTACCCCGGCTGTCGGGAGGCGTACTGGCCAACTGCTGTCTCCGCATGGGTGGATGGCGCCTACCAAGTGGGGATGCTTCTGGTGGTTGGGGTACGCCTTGGGACCACGGGGGAGGCGCAGTGGCGGGGACGCTGCGGTTCGTGTTGCTGCTGGTACTGGTCGCGGTTGTCTGGGTGGCCTGGCGTTGCCGGACGTATCCGGGCGGGTGGCGTTACGCCTTCGACAGTGCGCACGCCGACGACCGGAACGATCTGGCGCGGGCTCGCCGGAACGCGAGGGAGACGGAACGCGAGGGCCGGCAGCGGGTCTCCCGGGCGCAGTCGGCGGTGAACGACGCGGAGGCACGGCAACGGCAGCGTGTGCGCTCGCTGCGAAGCCGGATCGCGGATGCGCGTCGGTCGGATGCGGGGCGCCTGTTGCAGCGGCTCGGTGACCTGGCGCTGTACGAGCACGTGCTCAAGGCGAAGGAGGAGGAGATACCGCTCGACGGACTCCGGGCCGACTTCGAGAGCTCGCCGAAGCTCCACTACGTCTACGTGACCCGGGCCGGCGGGAGGAGGAGCAAGTATGAGTACGCGCCCGAGCTGCACGAGGAGGACGACGTGCGGGGCTTCGCCCTCCACATAGGAAACGCCGCCCTGAAGGAGGCCGAGTTCCGGGCCGGGCGCCAGGCCGAGATACATGAGCTGGAGGAGGAGCTCCAGCGGGTGAGGGAGGACACCGCCGAGCAGGACACCGCCCGGCAGCGGCTGGCGGAGGTGACGGAGGAGCACGAGCAGGACGAACGGATCAAGCAGGCCCGGCTGGAGCTCGAAGAGGCGCGGGACCGCTGGCAGGCGCTCACCGGGCGACGCCCGCCGCGCCGCTGAGGTCCATCACCGCCGCACGGGCCCCGGCCATCGCACGTCCGTCGCCGCTCTGCGCGGGCCCCGGCCACCCACGCCCGCCGCCGCCCTGCACGGACCTCGACCACCGCAGGCCCGTCGCGCCCTGCACGGACCTCGACCACCGCTGGCCCGTCGCGCCCTGCACGGACCACGGCCACCGCACCGCCGAGGCCCATCACCGCCCCGCGCGGGTCCCGGCCGCCGCCCACCCCCGTGGCGCGGCGACCGGAGGCAGCCCCGGCCCGCCCTCTGGCTCGCTCGCTCAGCCGAACATGCCCGGCACGTAGTCGCCCGCCGGCTGCTGGACGATGACGTTAAGGCGGTTGTAGGCGTTGATCAGGGCGATCAGCGAGACCAGGGCGGCCAGCTGGTCCTCGTCGTAGTGCTTGGCCGCGTTCTCCCAGACCTCCTCGGGCACCCCGCCCGCCGCGTCGGCGATGCGGGTGCCCTGCTCGGTCAGCTCCAGGGCGGCGCGCTCGGCCTCGGTGAAGACGTTCGCCTCCCGCCAGGCGGCGATCAGGTTCAGGCGTACGGCCGTCTCGCCCGCGGCCGCCGCGTCCTTGGTGTGCATGTCGGTGCAGAAGCCGCAGCCGTTGATCTGGCTGGCGCGGATCTTCACCAGCTCCTGCGTCGCGGCCGGCAGCGTCGAGTCCGAGACCACCTTCCCGGCCGAGTTGATGTGGCGCAGGAACTTGGCGGCGACGGCGTTGCCGAAGGCGTTCAGACGGGGTTCCATCATGGGCTCCTTGCTCGTCGTTCTTCGTGGTTGCACAGGTACGACGGGGGCCGGGCCCGATGTGTGACAGAGTCGGCCGGGCAGCGCGCGTGACCTGCGTCACGACGATTCCGTGCGGAGTCACGTCCACGCCGGGGCGGTCGCCGGGCGAGTTCTTGTGCGGGTTAGCCTCCCTTTGTTCGACTTCTGTTCGGTGTCTGCATGTTCTGCGTGTCTACGGGAGGCAAGTGATGGCGAAGGTTCCTACGGCAGCGGTGGCCGCGGGTGGGCTGGTCGGCGGGTACGGCGTGGCGCGCTGGACCAAGAAGCGCCAGCTGGGCGGGGCCGTGCTGGCCGTCGCCGGGGCCGCGGCCGCTCAGCAGTGGCGCAAGCAGGCGGGCGGGAAGGCCGCGGGGGCGCTCACCGCCGCCTATGTCGCCGCGTTCGCCGGGTCGCACCCGCTGGCCAAGAAGGTCGGCGCCTGGCCGTCCGTGTTCGGGGTCGCCGGGGCCGTCGCGCTGGCTTCCTGGGCCGTCGCCGACCGGCGCGGCGCGTAGCCGTAATGCCGTGATCCGCCACGTTCCGCCGCGATCCGCCGTGATCTCTCAGGACCGAGGGGACACCTGAGGACCGCGGCGACCCTTGAGGACCGCCGTGACTTCACCGCTGAGGGCCGCCCGGGCCCCTCAGCCCCGTGTCGCCTGGAACGCCTTGCGGTAGGCCCTCGGGCTGGTGCCCACCACCCTGCGGAAGCGCTCGCGGAAGGCGGTCGGGGAGCCGAAGCCGGCCTGGGTGGCGATGCGCTCCACCGGGTACGGCGTGGTCTCCAGCAGGTGCTGGGCGCGCCGCACCCTCGCCCGGTGCAGCCACTGCAACGGTGTCGTGCCGGTCTGCTCGCGAAAGCGGCGGTTGAGTGTGCGGGTGCTCATGCCCGCGCTGGCCGCGATCTCCACCAGTGTGAGATCGCGGCCGCAGTTGTCCTCCAGCCACTCCAGCACGGGTTCCAGGGTGGCGCCGGCCGGGGCGGGGGGCAGTTCGTGGACGATGAACTGGGCCTGGCCGCCCTCCCGCTCCAGCGGCATCACCGACATCCGGGCGGCGTGCGCGGCGACCGCCGAACCGTGGTCACGACGGATCATGTGCAGGCACATGTCCATCGCCGCCGCCGCGCCCGCCGAGGTGAGGAACTGGCCGTTGTCCACGTACAGGACGTTCGGGTCGACCGTCACCTGCGGGTACCGCTCGGCCAGGTCCCGGGCCGCCGCCCAGTGCGTCGTCGCGCGCAGGCCGTTCAGCAGGCCCGTGGCCGCGAGGACGAACGCGCCCACGCAGATGGAGGCGATACGGGTGCCGTTCGCCGCCGCCTCGCGCAGGGCCCGCGCCACGCCCGGCGGAAGCGGAGCGGTGGGATCGGCGACGCCCGGCACGATGATCGTGTCCGCCTCCGCCAGAGCCTCGAGGCCGTACGGCGCCCGCACCGTGAACGCGCCGCCCGCCGCACCGACCTCCCGGGCCACCGAGCACACCCGCACCCGGTAACAACCGTCCGCACCATCCCCGCCGACCGGGCCGCCCTCGCCGACCGGGCCACCTCCGCCGGCCCCGCCGTTCCCACAGCTCCTACCGACCCCGTCGGCCTCCGCGCCCCCGGAACCCCCGGAGCCCCCGGAACCCCCGGAGCCCCCGGAACCCCCGGAGCCCCCGGAGCCCCTGGGAATCCCGGGCCCCCCGGCGCCCAGGGGATTCGCCCGGCCGAAGGTGTCGACGGGGACGGACAGGTCGAACGGGATGACCTGGTCCAGTGCCAGGACGGCCACGGTGTGCATGGCGCGAGCGTAGGACCCGGCCGGGGGACGGTGGGCGCGGGGGCGGTCCCTGCCGGTCCTTGATCCACCGGTGGCCAGAATCCGTGGCTGTCTGGCATTCGTGCCACTTCTACGCCGTCGTCGGCCCGCCTAGCGTCACCGCGTGACCAAGTTCCTCCTCGCCGTGCACGTCCTCGCCGCGATCGTCGCGATCGGGCCCGTCACCGTCGCCGCCAGCATGTTCCCGCCCGCCGCGCGCCGGGCGCTGGCCTCGCCGGACGATCCCCGGGCGGTGGAGACCGTGCGGCTGCTGCTGCGCGTCTGCCGGGTGTACGCCGTCGTCGGCGTCGTCGTCCCCGTGTTCGGGTTCGCCACCGCGCGCGCCATGGGCGTGCTGGGCGACACCTGGCTGATCGTGTCGATGGCGCTGACCGCGCTCGCCGCGCTCGTGCTCGTCGCCCTCGTCCTGCCCCGGCAGACCACCCTCGCCGAGGGCCTGGTGGAGGCGGAGCGACCGAGGACGGTGGAGGAGGAGGCGGAGCGACCGGGGACGGTGGAGGAGGCGGAGCGACCGGGGACGGTGGAAGAGGCGGAGCGACCGGGGACGGTGGAAGAGGCGGGCGGGGGCGGCGGTGGCCCGCTCCACACCGCCGTCCCCGCCGTCCCCGCCGCACCGGCCGCCCCTGCCGACACCCGCCGCGCCACCGTTCAGCTGGCCATGTTCACCGGCCTGTTCAATTTCCTCTGGGCGGCCGTGACCGTCCTGATGATCGTCAGGCCGGGCTCGACGACGGGGGCGTGACGTCGCGGGGGCCGTTGTTTCCCTTGGTTCCCTTGGCCGCGGCCTTCGCCTTCCCGGTGACCGCCGTGAGCGGTTTGGCGATGTCCTCCAGGGAGCGGCGTTCGGCGTTGACCGCGAGGAAGGCGGCCACCAGGCCCGCCGCGCACATCAGGCCGGCGCCGATCTGGAAGGCGAGCACCGTGTCGCCGACCTTGCCGGTGCTGGTGAGGTCGGCGAAGAGCACGGGGCCGCTGATGCCGCCGGCCGCGGTGCCCACGGCGTAGAAGAAGGCGATGGACATCGCCCTGGTCTCCATCGGGAAGATCTCGGAGACGGTCAGGTAGGCGCTGGAGGCGCCCGCCGAGGCGAAGAACAGCACCACGCACCAGCAGGCCGTCAGCGTCCCGGCGCTCAGCGAGCCGCGGTCGAACAGCCAGGCCGTGCCGAACAGCAGCAGCCCGGACAGCAGGTACGTCGAGGAGATCATCACCCGGCGGCCGACCGTGTCGAACAGCTTGCCGAGCAGCAGCGGGCCGAGGAAGTTGCCGGCCGCGATGACGGCGAAGTAGTAGCCGGTGTGGTCGGAGGGGACGTCGAAGAACTTGGTCAGGATCGCGCCGAAGCCGAAGGTGATGGCGTTGTAGAGGAAGGCCTGGCCGATGAAGAGGGAGAAGCCGAGCACGGCCCGCTTGCGGTAGTCGGCGAAGACGGTGCGGGCGATCTCCAGGAAGGAGACGCTGGGCCGCTGGTGGATGGTGATCTCGCCGTGCGGCGCGGCGAGCGGCTTGCCCTGCTCCGCTTCGACCTCGCGTTCGATGCCGGCCACGACCTCCTCGGCCTCACGCTCCCTGCCGTGGATCAGCAGCCAGCGCGGGCTCTCCGGGACGTGCCGGCGTACGAGGAGGATCACCAGAGCGAGTACGGCGCCGAGCGCGAACGTCAGCCGCCAGCCCATGTTGGCAGCCAGAATGTCGGTGTTCAGCGCGAGGATCGACAGCAGCGAACCGCCGATCGCGCCCACCCAGAAGCTGCCGTTGATGATCAGGTCGACCCGGCCGCGGTAGTTCGCGGGGATCAGTTCGTCGATCGCGGAGTTGATGGCCGCGTACTCTCCGCCGATGCCGAAGCCGGTCAGGAAGCGGAACAGGAAGAACCACCAGGCGTCGAAGGAGACCGCCGTCAGGGCCGTCGCGGCGAGGTAGACCGCCAGGGTGATCATGAACAGCTTCTTGCGGCCGTAGCGGTCGGTCAGCCGGCCCCAGAACAGGGCGCCGACGCAGGCGCCCGCCACGTACAGCGCGGCGGCCACGCCCGTGACCTGCCCGGAGCTGATCGACAGGCCGCTGCCGGGCTCCGACAGCCGGCTGGCGATGTTGCCGACGACCGTGACTTCCAGGCCGTCCAGGATCCACACGGTGCCGAGACCGATGACGATCGTCCAGTGCCAGCGCGACCACGGCAGGCGGTCGAGTCTCGCGGGAATGTCGGTGGTCACGGTACGGCCGGTATCGGCCTCAGCACTGGCCATGGGCACCCTCCTCGCCGAGCGGAACGCCATGCGGGTTCCCCCGAACCCAAGGGATCACGCCCGGGGCGGGCGGCCGGCCGCCCCGACGGCCGAGCCGCCGCCGAGGTCGGCGTCGGTTCCGGCGGAGGCGACCGCGGGCGCCTGCGGGCTTCGTCGCGCCCAGCCGCTCACGGCCCGCTCGATCCGTTCGTCGGGCACGCGGACCGTCGGACCGTGCGCCCCAGCCCCGGCCGGGACAGGACCCAGGCCCTGACGGACCGGGCCTTAAGCCCCCAGCACCCTTGTCACCGTGTAGATCAGCAGCCCCGCCAGCGAGCCCACCACCGTGCCGTTGATGCGGATGAACTGCAGGTCGCGGCCGATGTGCGCCTCGATCTTTCGGGTCGTGTGCTCGGCGTCCCAGCTCGCCACCGTGTCGGTGATCAGTGAGGTGATCTCCTTGCGGTACGTCGTCACCACGTACACCGCCGCCCCCTCCACCCACCGGTCGACCTTGCCCTGCGCCTTGGGGTCCTCGGCCATCCGGGCGCCCAGCGACAGCAGCGAGGCCCTTACTCGCAGCCGCAGTTCGCTGCGCTCGTCCTCGGCCGCGGCGACGATCATCGACCGTACGGCGGTCCAGGCCGAGGCGATCAGGTCCTGGACCTCCCCGCGTCCCAGCACATCGCTCTTGAGCCGCTCGACCCGCGCCCGCGTCTCGCCGTCGGACTGGAGGTCGGCGGCGAAGTCGGTGAGGAAACGGTCCAGCGCCCCGCGCGCCGGATGCCCCGGCATGTCGCGCATCTCGGTGACGAAGCGCAGCAGCTCCTTGTAGACGCGCTCACCGACCTTGCGGTCGACGAACCTCGGCGTCCAGCCGGGCGCGCCCCCCTGAACGGCGTCCATCACGGAGTCGCCGTGCAGCACCAGCCAGTCGTGCGCCCGGCCGACGACCAGGTCGACGACCCGCCGGTGGCCGCCGTCGGCGACGATCCGCTCCAGCATCTTGCCGAGCCCGGGCGCGATCTCCTGCACACCCGCCCGACGGGTGATCGCCTCGCCGACCACCGCCTGCACATCGGAGTCGCGCAGCACCGTCAGCGCACCGCGCAGCGCGGTGGCCAGTTCCGCCGTCACCCGCTCCGCGTGCTCCGGATGGGCGAGCCAGGCGCCCAGACGGCTCCCGATGCCGACCGCCCGCAACCGCTGGCGCACGACGTCCTCGGAGAGGAAGTTCTCGCCGACGAACTCACCCAGCGAGATACCGAGCTGGTCCTTCTTGGTGGGGATGATCGCGGTGTGCGGGATGGGCAGACCGAGGGGGTGGCGGAAGAGCGCGGTGACCGCGAACCAGTCGGCGAGCGCGCCCACCATGCCCGCCTCGGTGGCCGCGGCGACGTACCCCGCCCAGGCGCCGGCGCCCATGTGCCCGGCCCACTTGGCCAGGACGTACACCACCGCGACGAACAGCAGCAGCCCGGTCGCGGTCAGCTTCATCCGGCGCACCCCGCGCCGCCGCTCCTCGTCGGCGGGGCTGAACACGGTCATCGCACGGCGGGAGACGGCGGCGTCCGCCGCCCCCGGGCCGGGACCGGCCTGCGCCGCTCCCGCGTCCGGACCGGCCTGTGTCGTTCGTTCCATCCGCTCCACCCGTTCCGTGTTCCCGCACCCGTCCCGCACACGATTGTCCCTTCCTGACCTACTCCCGGACCGGAACAGGAGTTCCCGGCACCGCCCGGAAGGGGTGGCGGGGAAGAACCGGACGGGAGGCGGAGAGGGGCGGGCGGGCGAAGGCGGAGCGAGCTGCGGGCGGGCGAAGGCGGAAACGGGGCGGCGGAAGGCGGAAGGCGGAACCAGGCGGGGCGGAAGCCGGAACGGAAGCGGAAGCGCCGGGAACCGCGCGGTGGAAGGCGACCGGCCCTGGCCTGCCGTCGATCCCTGGGCCTGCCGTCGATCCCCGGGCCTGCCGTCGATCCCCGGGCCCGTCGTCGATCCCCGGGCCCGTCGTCGATCCCCGGGCCCGTCGTCGATCCCCGGGCCCGTCGTCGCCCGAAGGGGTGCCCCGCGGCGCCCGGCGCGTGTTCCGCCCAGAAAGCCCCGGCGTCTACAAGCCCCGGCGTCCGCGGCGGTCCCGGTGCCGGGCCCGACGCTCCTCCCAGCGGTCCCGATGCTGCTCCCAGCGCTCCTCGTGGCGCTCACGGTGACGCTCCAGGGCCTCCTCATGGCGGTCCAGGTGCCGCTGCACGGCATCCTCGTGGCGCTCCCAGCGCTCCTGACGGCGCGCCGCGTGCAGCTCGCGGCGCTCGGCCCTGCGCTCCAGCTTCTCCTGGCGGCGCTCCTCCTTCAGCCGGAGCCGCTCCGCCCGGGTGAGCTTGCGCTCCACACCGACGCCGCCCCAGAACGCGAAGCCGTTCACGATCACGCGCGGTGCGCCCGGCTCCCCCGGCACGCCCTCCTCACGGTGGTCGAAACCGCCCATGATCCCGATGCCGCGCACCACCACCTCGACGCCGGGCGGCACGATCACCTGCATCCCGCCCATGATCGCCACACAGTTGATCTCGACCTCGTGGTCGGCGAAGTTCGCCTCGCGCAGGTCGATCTCGCCGCCGCCCCAGAAGACGAAGCTGTTGAACCGCTTCGGCACGGTCCAGGCGCCCTTGCGCTGGAAGCCGGACATGATGGCGACCGCCCACGACGACGAACCCTCGCCGCCGATGATCCGGCTCGCCCAACTACCGTCCCGAGGCGGCTGCTTGCGCAGCGAGACCGCGGGCTCCGCCGTCCGCTGGGCCGGCAGGTCACGGGTGATCGGCGCGAGCTCCCCGTAGGTGCGGGCCTGGTACGTCGCTTCCAGCCGCTCCTCGAACTCCGCCATGTCCAGGCGTCCTTCGGCGAGCGCGTCCCGCAGGACCTCGGCCACTCGTTCACGATCGGCGTCGGAGGCACGCAGCTCCGGGGCATCGTCGGTCATGTGCGGAAGCCTACGAGTTAGCCGCGCGGGAGGCTATGAGACCGCACCCTCAGCGGCCCCCTCGCCCCCGTCACCCGCCGCGTCCCCGGCCCGGCCCTCCACCGCGTCCCCGGCCCCGTTCCCCGCCGCGTCCCGCGCCGCGCCGTGTGCCGGGCGACCGTACATCCTGGCGATCACCGCCTCGATGTCCGGCTCCCGCACCGACAGGTCCACCAGCGGGTAGCGGTCGGCGATCCGCGCCACCAGCGGCGCCGCCGACTCGCCCGCCGGGAAGGCCAGCCACTGCCGCGGCCCCTCCACCCGCACCACGCGCGCGGACGGCACCTCGATCGGCGGCGACTCCCGCTCCAGGTCCACCACCAGGGTGCGTTCGCTCTCGCCCGCCTCGTGCAGCCCGGCGAGCGGGCCGTCGTACATCAGGCGCCCGTGGTCGATGACCATCACCCGCGAGCACAACTGCTCGATGTCCTGGAGGTCGTGCGTGGTGAGCAGCACCGTCGTGCCGCGCCCGGCGTTCAGCTCCCGCAGGAACTCCCGGACCTTCGCCTTGCTGATGACGTCCAGGCCGATGGTCGGCTCGTCGAGGTAGAGCACCTCCGGATCATGCAGCAGGGCCGCCGCGATGTCGCCGCGCATCCGCTGGCCCAGGGAGAGCTGCCGTACCGGGACGTCCAGCAGGTCGCCCAGTTCGAGCAGTTCCACGCAGCGGTCGAGGTTGTCCCGGTAACGGGCGTCCGGGATGCGGTACATGCGGTGCATCAGCCGGTAGGAGTCGATCAGCGGCAGGTCCCACCACAGGGTCGTACGCTGCCCGAACACCACCCCGATGCGCCGCGCCAGCCGCGTCCGCTCGCGGGCCGGGTCGATGCCCGCCACCCGCAGCCGGCCGCCGCTCGGCGTGAGGATGCCCGTGAGCATCTTGATCGTCGTCGACTTGCCCGCGCCGTTCGGGCCGATGTACCCGACCATCTCGCCGCGCGCCACGGTGAAGGAGATCGAGTCCACCGCCCGCACCTGCCGCCGCTCGCTGCGGAGGAACCCGGTCCTCTTGCGCACGTCGAAGACCTTCTCGACCCGGTCGACCTCGATGAAGCCCCCGACCGGGCCGACCCGTCCCGCCCGGCCGACGCCGCCGGACGCACCGGGCGCGCCGGACGCACCGGGCGCGCCGGACGCACCGGGCGCGCCGGGCGCGCCGGGCGGACGGGCGCCGCCGACCACGCCTGGCGTACCGTCCACACCGGGCGCGCCGTCCACACCGGCCGCACCGTCCGTGCCCTTGCCGTCCGTGAAGCCGCCGTCCCACGCCTCCATCGCCCTACGTCCCTTCAGCTTCCCGTGCTCCGGTACGACCGCAGCCCCGCCCGCCAGGCCACTCCCGCCAGCGCGCAGCAGCCCACCGCCACCAGCGGCGACGCGAACGCCACCCAGCGCGGCAGCCCCAGCGGATACGGCCGCCCGAGCACATAGGCCGCGGGCAGCCAGTTGACGAAGGCCAGCGGCAGCACATACGTCGCTCCGCGCACCAGTTCCTTGGCGAACACCGTCGGCGGGTACTGCAACAGCGTGGTGCCGCCGTAGGTGAACGCGTTCTGCACCTCGGAGGCGTCCTGCGCCGCGAACTGGAAGGCCGCCCCCGCCAGGAACACCGCGCAGAAGATCCCGCACCCGCTCAGCAGCACCACCGGCATCAGCAGCAGCTTCGGCACCGTCCAGTGCAGGTCCAGCCGGGACAGCGCGTAGCCCAGCACCAGCGCTCCCTGGGTCACCCGGCCCAGCCGGCGCGGCGCGAACCGGTCCGCGGCGATCTGCGCCAGCACCGGCGCCGGACGGACCAGCAGCGTGTCCAGCGTCCCGTCGCGCACCCGCCGCCCCAGCCGCTCCATCGAGCCGATCGCGAGGTCCGCCAGCCCGAAGGACGTACTGGTCAGCCCGTACAGGAAGGCGACCTCCGGCAGCGTGTAGCCGCCGAGCGCGTCCACCCGGGAGAACATCAGCAGGATCGCCACGAAGTCGAGCGCGGTCGCCGCGAAGTTCCCGATCGTGGTCATCAGGAAGGAGGCCCGGTACGCCATCGTGGAACGGATCCACATCGCGGCGATCAGCCGGTACGCCCGCAGGCCCTCCGCCGCCCGGCTCCGCCGCTCCGCCCGGACGGGCTCAGCCACCCTGCACCACCACCCGCCGGGTGGCCGCCCGCTGCACCAGCCGGCCCGCCGCCAGCAGCGCCACCGCCCACGCCCCCTGGAAGACGTACGTGCCCAGCGGGTCCCCATGCCCCAGCAGGACGTCGGCCGGGGCCTGGAGCAACGACGACCACGGCAGCGCCCGGACCACCTCGCCCAGGGCGCCCGGGAAGACGTTCAGCGGCAGCAGCATCCCCGAGCAGAAGTACCCGGCCAGCCACGCCATCTGCACCACGCCCGTCCCGTCCAACAGCCAGAACGCGCTCAGCGCCACCAGGAACCGGATCCCGAAGCTCACCAGCATCGCCGGCAGCACCGCGCCCAGGAACGCCAGCCAGGTCACCGGGTCCGCGGGCAGCGCGACGGGGAAGAACAGCGACCCGAACACGAACGGCAGCACCCCGCGGCCCAGCAGCTGGAACACGGCCCGGCCCAGGTCGGCCGCCAGCCACCACAGTTGCAGATCGGCCGGCCGGTACAGGTCAATGGCGATGTCACCCGTACGGATGCGCTCCATCAACTCGTCCTCGACGCCGCCCCCGCCGATCGCGAGCGTCGACAGGAACGCCTGCCCCAGCCATACGTAGGTCACGGCCTGGGACCGGTCGTAGCCGCCCAGGTGCGGTCTGGCGTCCCACAGCGCCAGATAGGTGTAGACGAGGATCAGGCCGAACACCGTGTTGGTGAAGACCCCAGCCGCCGTGGCCGCGCGATAAGTCGCGTACCGTCTGAATCCCCCCGCCGCGACGGCCGCGTACAACCGCCCAGCGCCCACGTCACGCCCTCCAGAAGGTCCGCCGACACCGAAGCGCAGGAGCCTAGTACGCACGCGATGTGACGTGCCACGCATTTTCCGGACCAAAAGCCGGGGAGCGGGAACGGAACGCATGGTGCGAGAGTCTTCATCCGGGGGCGCAGAAGCGCATGAGGGCGTACGGCGACGTACGACGCGAAACAGGAGTCCGTGCACGACATGAGCGACGAGCCGCAGCCGCAGCCGCAGCCCGAGGGGAAACCGCAGGCCGAGGGGCAGCCGCAGCCGCAGCCGAAGTCCGACCCGAAGGCCCGGCCGGAGCCGCGTACCCGCCCGCAGGACCGGACGGAGCCACAGCCCCGGCCCGCGGCTCGACCCGAGCCGCAGGCCGGTACCGGTGACGGTGCCGGGGCGAGGGGACCGGCCGAACCGCGGGGCCGTGGTCAGGACAAGGGCAGGGGCCCGGCCGAGGGACCGGCGCGACGCCCGGCCGGGACGGAGGACGGGCCGGGGGCCCGGGCGCGGACCGCGGGCCGGCCCGCACCGCGCCCCGGGGGCCAGGCCGCACCGCGCCCCGGGGACCAGGCCGCACACCGCACCGGGAACCAGGCCGGGGACCGCCCCGAGGGCAGCACCGGGCAGCGGACGGCGGCACGGGAAGAGGGGCCGGGGCAGGGCGCGCGCCCGGCCCCCGGCGAGGGCGAGTCGGCAAGGAAACCGGCCGAACGTGCCACCCCGGCTCCGACCCCGCCTCCCGCCGACTCGGCCGCCACCCCGTCCCCTTCCACGTCCCCCGCCCCACTGCCGAGGCGGCGGCCGCCCGCCGCCTCCAAGGCGTCGTGGCCCGCGGCCGGGCCGGACTCGGGGACCACCTGGGGAGCCGGCGCGATGGGCGCGGGAGCGCGCACCACCGGCACCCAGGCGGCGACCGGCACCGGCCCGGCGAGCGGCACCCCCGCGGGCCGCACCCCGGCGAGCGGCACGCCGACGGGCCGCACCCCCGCGGGCCGCGGCCCGGCCGGTTCCCCCGCCGCCGGGCGCGCCGCGCGTGGCGCCGGCGGCGGAACCGCCGCGCACCCCACCGCCACCGACACCGACACCCCCACCACGGTGCTGGCCGCCGCCAAACCCCCCGCGCAGCCGCCCTCCGACGACTCCCCCAAGGGCAAGAAGTCCAAGCGGCCCAAGCGGCCCAAGCGCACCGGTTGGCGGCGGGCGCTGCCGACCTGGCGCATGCTGCTCGGCGGGGTGCTCACCGTCGCGCTCCTGGTCATCGGCGCGTTCTTCCTCGGCTACTCGCTGGTCAAGATCCCGTCGGCCAACGCCATGGCCGTGAAGCAGGCCAACGTCTACCTCTACGCCGACGGCACCGAGATCGCCCGCGACGGCGAGATCAACCGCGAGAACGTCGACCTCGACCAGGTGTCCAAGGACGCCCAGCACGCCGTGCTCGCCGCCGAGGACCGCGACTTCTACACCGAGTCCGCGGTCGACCCGAAGGCGATGCTGCGCGCCGGCTGGAACACCGCCACCGGCAAGGGCAAGCAGTCCGGCTCCACGATCACCCAGCAGTACGTGAAGAACTACTACCTGGGCCAGGAACAGACCGTCACCCGCAAGGTGAAGGAGTTCTTCATCTCGATCAAGCTGGACCGCACCCAGTCCAAGGACGAAATCCTCGAGGGCTACCTCAACACCAGCTACTTCGGCCGCAACGCCTACGGCGTCCAGGCCGCCGCCCAGGCCTACTACGGCATGAAGGCCAAGGACCTCGACCCGGCCCGCGCCGCCTACCTCGCCGCGCTGGTCAACGCGCCCAGCGAGTACGACGTCGTAGCCCACCCGGAGAACAAGGCCGCCGCCCTCGGCCGCTGGAACTACGTCCTGGACGGCATGGTCAAGAAGGGCTGGCTCAGCGCCTCGGAGCGGGCCGGGATGAAGTTCCCGATGCCGAAGGACGCCACCGTCCCCACCGGCATGTCCGGACAGCGCGGCTACCTCGTCCGCGCGGTGAAGGACTACCTCGCCAAGAACAAGATCCTCAGCGAGGACGAGCTCTCCGCCGGCGGCTACCGCATCACGACCACCCTGCAGAAGAGCAAGCAGGACGCCTTCGTCAAGGCCGTCGACGACCAGGTGATGAGCAAGCTCGACAAGAAGAACCGCAAGGTCGACACGTACGTCCGCGCGGGTGGCGCGGCCATCGACCCGAAGACCGGCGAGCTCGTCGCCATGTACGGCGGCATCGACTACGTCAAGCAGTACACGAACAACGCCACCCGCCGGGACTTCCAGGCCGGCTCCACCTTCAAGCCGTTCGTGTTCACCTCCGCCGTGCAGAACGGGGCCCGCACCGAGGACGGCCGCACCATCACCCCCAACACGCTCTACGACGGCACGAACAAGCGTCCCGTCCAGGGCTGGAACGGCGGCTCCTACGCCCCCGAGAACGAGGACCAGCGCTCCTACGGCGACATCACCGTCCGCGAGGCCACCGACAAGTCGGTCAACGCGGTGTACGCGCAGATGGCCGTGGACGTCGGCTCGGACAAGGTCAAGGAGACCGCGGTCTCCCTGGGAGTCCCGGCCGAGACCCCGGAGCTGGTCAGCAGCCCGTCCATCGCGCTCGGCGTGGCCAGGGCCAGCGTCCTCGACATGACCCAGGCCTACGCGACCCTCGCCAACCACGGCAAGCACGGCGTCTACACGATGATCAAGAAGATCACCAAGGACGGCGCCAGCGCCGTCAGCCTGCCCGAGCCCGCCGAGACGCAGGCCGTCACCCGTCAGGCCGCCGACACCACCACCGCCGTCCTGCAGAGCGTGGTCCAGAACGGCACCGGCGCCCCGGCCCAGGCCATCGGCCGGCCCGCCGCCGCCAAGACCGGCACCGCCGAGGAGGACACCGCGGCCTGGTTCGCCGGCTACACCCCCGACCTGGCCACCGTCGTCTCCGTGATGGGCCAGGACCCGGTCACCGCCGCCCACAAGTCGCTCTACGGCGCCATGGGCCTCGACCGCGTCAACGGCAGCGGCGCGCCGGGCAGCATCTGGGCGCAGTTCATGGGGGACGCGCTGAAGGGGACCACGGTCAGCGACTTCGACCTCCGGCTCCAGCCCGGCGCCGACCAGTCCCAGGCACCGTCCAGCGGCACCGCGCAGACGCCGGGCACCACCGACGGCCAGGACAACGGCGGCGCCACCGGAACGGGCACCGGCGGCCAGGACTCCCAGGGCCAGAGCCAGGGCCAGGACCAGGGGCAGACCCAGGGCCAGACCGGCGGCGGCACCCCGGGGACCGGCGCGGGCAGCACCCCGACGACGACGGGCGGCGCCGGCTCCACCCCCACCACGGGCGGCGCCACCGGCGGCACCACGGCGGGCACCCCGACGACCGGCGGCGGCACGGACAGCGGCGCGGGCGGCGCGGGCGGCGCCGGCTCCGGGGCCGGCGGCGGGACCGGGGCCGGCGGCGGGGACGCCGGCGGCAACCCCGGCGGCACCCCGACCACGGGCGGCCCCGCGGCCGGCGGCGGGACGGGCGACGGCGCGACCGGCACCGGCACCGACACGGGCACGCTCTAGCGGGCCGCGCGCGCCCGCGGGCAGGGCGCCGGCACCCACGTGCCGGCGCCCTGCCCGCGGCGGGCCGTCACCCCGCGCCCGGACGGCAAGCCCGGACGGCTAGTGGCCCGAGGTCGCCTTCAGACCCACCACGGCCACCAGCAGCAGACACACGAAGAAGATCCGGGCGGCGGTCACCGGCTCCCCCAGCACCACCATGCCGAGCACGGCCGCACCGGCGGCGCCGATCCCCACCCACACTCCGTAGGCGGTGCCGATCGGCAGTGAACGGGCCGCGTACGACAGCAGCAGCATGCTCGCGACGATGCCCGCGCCGGTCAGCACGCTGGGCACCAACCGGGTGAACCCCTCGCTGTACTTCATCCCGATCGACCAGCCGACTTCCAGCAGACCGGCGACGACAAGCAGAACCCAGGCCACGACAAACACCCTTCGAGAACGGCGAACGACAACGGCGGACGTCGTCGGTCGCTGTCGGACAACAGGTGCGTCGTCTTTGCCTTCATCCCGGTACGGCGCGTCTCGTCGGGCTTCCTGTCGAGGCTAGCAAAGCAACGCCGAAGGGGCCGGTGACAACCGTCACCGGCCCCTTCGGCCGTTCCGTCGCGGCGGCGGCCGCCGCCGCTACAGGTACAGGCCGGTGGAGTCCTCCGACCCCTCGAACCGGTCCGCGGCCACGGCATGCAGATCACGCTCACGCATGAGCACGTACGCGGTGCCCCGCACCTCCACCTCGGCCCGGTCCTCCGGGTCGTACAGCACCCGGTCGCCCGGCTCCACGGTCCGGACGTTCTGCCCGACCGCGACGACCTCCGCCCAGGCCAGCCGGCGTCCCACCGCCGCCGTGGCGGGGATCAGGATGCCGCCGCCGGACCGCCGCTCGCCCTCGCTCGTGTCCTGCCGGACGAGGACCCGGTCGTGCAGCATCCGGATGGGCAGCTTGTCGTCGTTGGTGCTGTGCTCGTTTCTCTTGGCGCTCACGCCTCGAACCTACCTGCCTTCAGCGCGTCCGTACGCGGTGGGTCAGCCCCGCCGCTTGCGGGTGCCCAGGGTGAGCAGCCCGACCACTCCCATGGCGAGCAGCGCGACCGGCACGATCCGCTCCAGCCGGGGCGCTCCCTCGGCGTCCACGAACTGCGCCCGCACATCGCTCACCACCCTGTTGACCTGCACATAGGCGCGTCCGAGGGTGTGGTCGACGTTGGCGGCGACCTTGGCCTTGGCGTCCCCGACGAGGGTCTTCGGGTGCACGCGCACACCGATCTCGTCGAGCGTCTCGGCCAGCACCTCGCGGCGGCGCCTGATGTCCGCCTCGATCTCAGCCGGGGTTCTGGTGTCCGCCGTGTCCGCCACCGTACCGCCTCCGAAGTCAACTGCTGCGTGTTCAGGACAGTCTGTCAGCTCTCGCCGCGACCGCACTGTCGGCACCCCCGGTTACCCTCGGAGCGACACGGTATTGGCACGACGAGGAGACGAGCTTCGATGACCGAGCGACTCCAGCCCGGGGACGCGGCCCCCGCCTTCACCCTCCCCGACGCCGACGGCAACGAGGTGTCCCTGGCCGACCACAAGGGCCGCAAGGTCATCGTCTACTTCTACCCGGCCGCCCTCACCCCCGGCTGCACCAAGCAGGCCTGCGACTTCACCGACAACCTCGACCTCCTGGCCGGCGCCGGCTACGACGTCATCGGCATCTCCCCCGACAAGCCCGAGAAGCTGGCGAAGTTCCGCGAGACCGAGTCCCTCCGGGTCACCCTCCTCGCCGACCCCGACAAGAAGGTCCTGGAGTCCTACGGCGCCTTCGGCGAGAAGAAGCTCTACGGCAAGACGGTCACCGGGGTCATCCGCTCCACGGTCGTCGTCGACGAGGAGGGCAAGGTCGAACGCGCCCTCTACAACGTCAAGGCCACCGGCCATGTGGCCAAGATCATCAAGGATCTGGGCGTCCAGTAGCGCGCCCCGCCCCGGCGGCCCGCCCCGGCACGACCGGATGCCCGACGGCATCCGGCACGACCGGCGCGGGCCGTTTCCGTTTTCCGCCTCCCCCTTGTCCGCGTATCCGTGCGTGACCGTCCGATGACCGGTTCGTTGCTCCGTACGGGCCATGAACGCATGGCCGAGAACCGAACGGAGGGGCGCCATGGGGGCCGGTGCATACACCAGGGAGCGGCTGGAGGAGGCGGACCCGTACCGCGGGGAACGGCTTGGCCAGGCCGTCGCCGAAGCACGCAACTGGGCAGACCTGATGCGGCGGCTGGGGCTTCGGGCGAGCGGAGGCCGACGACGGGCGCTTCAGGAGAAGGTCGCCGCTCATGGCCTCGACACCAGTCACTTCGTCAAACGCAGTCCGTGGCGCAAGTATCCGGACGCCGCCATCGCCGAGGCGGCCGCCTCGTCGTCCTCACTCCGCGAAGTGGCCCTGAAACTGGGTGCCGCTCCGGCCACCGGGACGCTGTCCCACATCCGTCGCCGGATCAGCGCGGCAGGGATCGATGTGAGCCATTTCCCCGGCTTGGACCAGCCCGAGCCCGACCTGCCCTTCACCAGGGAGGAGCTGAGCGCCGCCGCGGCGACGGCGACGAGCGTCCGTGGCGTGGCTCGCGCCCTGGGCGTACCGGAGGACAGCCGCTCCCGCTCGACCCTGAAGCGCATGCTGCGTGTCCAGGCCATCGACACGGGACACTTCTCCTATCGTCGGATCCCGATCCCCGAGAACAAGTTGCGCGACGCGGTGGAGCGTTCGGCGAGCTATGCCGACGTGATGCGCTGTCTTGACCTGGACGTCAACGACACGAACCACCGGCGCGTCCGGCGTGCGTCAGTTCGCCTCGGTCTCGACACGAGCCACTTCAGACGCAGTTCCTGGGCTCGGCCGGAGCGCCCCGCGCCGACGCCCCTCGCTCAACGAGTCCTGGTCGTACTGCCTCCGCACTCCGGGCGGACGAACAGGACGCGGCTCCACCGGGCCCTGACCGAGATCGGCGTGCCGTACGCGTGCGAACGCTGCGGCAACACCGGGGAGTGGCTGGGACAGTCGATCACCTTGCAGATCGACCACATCAACGGCGACTGGCGCGACAACCGACGGGAGAACCTGCGGTACCTGTGCCCCAACTGCCACTCGCTGACGGAGACCTGGTGCCGCCAGAAGGAGAGGCCACCCCTCGCAGCGTGACGAGCCCTGCCCGTACACTGAGCGCTGCCGGTCGAGCGCGATGACCGTTTTGTAGCGGCCGTGATGGAATTGGCAGTCATGCTGGGTTTAGGTCCCAGTGGGTGAAAGCCCGTGTGGGTTCGAATCCCACCGGCCGCACCGCCCCCACCTTCGAATTGAAGGTGGGGGCGCTCAAAGAAGATCAGCCCAGCAGCTCCCGAACCACCGGTACCAGGGCGCGGAACGCCTTCCCCCGGTGGCTGATCGCGTTCTTCTCCTGCGGGGACAGCTCCGCGCAGGTGCGACTCTCGCCGTCGGGCTGGAGGATCGGGTCGTAGCCGAAGCCGTTCGTGCCGGCGGGAGCGTGCCGCAGTACGCCCCTCAGCCGGCCCTCCACCACCCGCTCCGTGCCGTCCGGCAGGGCGAGGGCCGCCGCGCAGGCGAAGTGGGCCGCCCGGTGTTCCTCGGCGATGTCGGAGAGCTGGGCCAGGAGCAGGTCGAGATTGGCCTGGTCGTCGCCGTGGCGGCCTGCCCAGCGGGCCGAGAAGATGCCGGGGGCGCCACCGAGGACGTCGACGCAGAGGCCGGAGTCGTCGGCGACCGCCGGGAGGCCGGTGGCCTGCGCGAGGGCGTGGGCCTTGAGGAGGGCGTTCTCGGCGAAGGTGACGCCGGTCTCCTTGACGTCGGGGACTTCGGGGTAGGCGTCGGTGCCCACGAGTTCGTGGGGCAGGCCGGCGTCGGTGAGGATCGCCCTCAGTTCGGTGATCTTTCCGGCGTTACGGGTGGCGAGGATCAGGCGGGTCATGCCCACCAGTATCGGGGAGCGCCGGGGCCACCCGTTCGGACGGCCCGCCGGGCGAGGTGGCCCGCCGGTCCGGATGGCCCGCTGATCCGGCCCTCCCGATGGTCCGCCGGTCCGGATGCCCGGCCCGCGGCCGGCCGGGGCTTCGCGGGAGGCGGGGTCCGCGGGAGGCGGGGTCCGCGGACGGCCGGATCCGCGGATGGCCGGATCCGCGGATGGCCGGATCCGCGGATGGCCGGATTCGCGGGAGGCGGGATCCGCGGACGGCCGGGTCCGCAGGCGGCCGGTCCACCGGTGGCCGGTCCGCCGGGGCCGGTGTTACGGGGTGCAGACCTTGGTGAGTTCGCCGGCGGCGTCGGTGACGGGGCTGACGTCGGGGGTCTTGTCGCCGTCGCCGATGGCGGTGCGGACGTTGTCCACCGCCTTGCCGAGGTCGTCGACGGCCTTGTTGACGTCCGCGTCGTCCGTCCTGTCGCCGATCTTCTTCAGGTTCCGCTCGATCGACCGGAGGGCGTCGTCGGTCTGCGCGGGGTCGTCCGCCGCGTTCTGCACGGCCTGCTGGAGGTCGGTGACGCTGTCGGCGATGGTGTCGGCGGTCTGGACGCAGTCCAGGGCCTTGTTCATCGCGTCGCAGCCGGTCAGGGCGGAGAGCGTGAGTGCGACGGCGGCCGTGGTGGCGGCGATGGCGGTGCTGCGGCCCAGGCGTCGGTGTCGGCTCGCGGCCATGGCTTGGGTTCCCTCCCCGGTGTGGTGGCCGGGCGCACGGCGGCGTGCCGGGCGCCCGTACCCGTAGTGACGCGGGGGCGGGGGGCGACGGTTGCCCCCGACCGCCGCCCGCCTTGGGGCTTTCTTTACCTTTCGGCGCTGTGCGCCCGGGGCTACTTCTCCAGGGCCGCGCGCTGGATCGCCGCCAGGTCGGCGCAGCCGGCCACGGCGAGGTCCAGGAGGGCGTCGAGTTCGTCGCGGGCGAAGGGTTCGGCCTCGGCGGTGCCCTGGACCTCGACGAAGCGGCCGTCGCCGGTGCAGACGACGTTCATGTCGGTGTCGGCGCGTACGTCCTCCTCGTAGCAGAGGTCGAGGAGGGGGACGCCGCCGACGATGCCGACGGAGACCGCGCTGACGGTGCCGGTGAGGGGCTGGCGGCCGGGCTTGACGAGCTTGCGGCCCTGGGCCCAGGCGATGGCGTCGGCGAGTGCGACGTAGGCGCCGGTGATGGCCGCGGTGCGGGTGCCGCCGTCGGCCTGGAGGACGTCGCAGTCGAGGACGACGGTGTTCTCGCCGAGTGCCTTGTAGTCGACGACGGAGCGCAGTGAGCGGCCGATGAGGCGGGAGATCTCGTGGGTGCGGCCGCCGATCCGGCCCCTGACGGACTCGCGGTCGCCGCGGGTGTTGGTGGCGCGGGGCAGCATGGCGTACTCGGCGGTGACCCAGCCCTCGCCGCTGCCCTTGCGCCAGCGCGGGACGCCTTCGGTGACGGAGGCGGTGCAGAGGACCCTGGTGTCGCCGAAGGAGACGAGGACGGAGCCTTCGGCGTGCTTGCTCCAGCCGCGTTCGATGGTGACCGGGCGGAGTTGTTCGGGCGTGCGGCCGTCGATTCGAGACATGGCGTCGAGCCTAGCCCCCCATGCGGAAGGGGCTCCTCCCGCGGTGGGAAGAGCCCCTTCCGGGTGAACCGTGGGTGCGCACGGTCAGCCGGTTCACATCATGTCTTCGATTTCGGCCGCGATGGGGTCGGCGTCGGTGCCGATGACGACCTGGATGGCGGTGCCCATCTTCACGACGCCGTGGGCGCCGGCGGCCTTCAGGGCGGCGTCGTCGACCAGCGAGGGGTCGTTGACCTCGGTACGGAGGCGGGTGATGCAGCCCTCGACCTCTTCGATGTTGTCGAGTCCGCCGAGTCCGGCGACGATCTTCTCAGCCTTGCTGGCCATGTTCTGTCTCCCTGATCCGAACTGCTTGGTCGCAGTAACCCACAGTTGGCCCATCTTCGCGAGCGGTCGTGCCGCGGCTGCCGAATGATGGCGTCACGACAGCGGAACCGTCCGTCCACTGGTCTACACCACCGTACCGGGCGGTGGCCAAACGCGGTGCGGGAGGACGCTCATGAGTGCCGGCGGCGCCGACGTCAGGATCTCTCCGGTGCGCGAGCGCTGGAACTCGCTGTTCCAGGGGCTGCAGAAGATGGGGCGGAGCCTGCAGTTGCCGATCGCGGTGCTGCCGGCCGCGGGGATCCTGAACCGGCTGGGGCAGCCGGACGTGTTCGGTGAGGACGGCCTCGGCTGGATCGACGTGTCGAAGGTGATGGCCGGGGCGGGCGGCGCGCTGCTCGACGGCGAGCTGGGGCTGCCGCTGCTGTTCTGCGTGGGTGTGGCCATCGGGATGGCGAAGAAGGCGGACGGTTCGACGGCGCTGGCGGCGGTGGTGGGTTTCCTCGTCTACTTCAATGTGCTGCACCAGTTCCCGGCCGTGTGCCCGGCGGGGGCGGAGGTGATCGCCACGGGGTGCCGGGCGGCGGACGGGACGGTGACGGCGTTCACGTACCAGAATCCGGGGGTGTTCGGCGGGATCGTGATGGGGCTGCTGTCCGCCTTCTTCTGGCAGCGGTTCCACCGGACGCGGCTGGTGGACTGGCTCGGCTTCTTCAACGGCCGCCGGCTGGTGCCTATCCTCATGGCGTTCGTGGCGATCCTGTTCGCGGCCCTGTGCCTGTGGGTCTGGCCGCCGATCGGGCGCGGCCTGGAGGGCTTCAGCACCTGGCTGGGCGATGCGGGGGCGTGGGGCGCCGGGATCTTCGGGCTGGCGAACCGGGCGCTGCTGGTGATCGGCCTGCACCAGTTCCTGAACGTGCCGATCTGGTTCCAGTTCGGCAGTTGGACGAAGCCGGACGGGACGGTGGTGCACGGTGACATCAACATGTTCCTGGCGGGGGATCCGAACGCGGGGCAGTTCACCTCGGGCTTCTTCCCGATCATGATGTTCGCGTTGCCGGCGGCGGCGCTGGCGATCACGCACACGGCCCGGCCGGCCCGCCGCAAGGAGGTGGGCGGGCTGATGCTGTCGGTGGCGCTGACGTCGTTCGTCACGGGGATCACGGAGCCGCTCGAATACTCGTTCATGTTCATCGCTCCGGGGCTGTACGCGGTGCACGCGGTGCTGACGGGTGCGTCGATGGCGGTGACGTGGGCGCTGGGGGTGCACGACGGGTTCAGTTTCTCGGCGGGGCTGATCGACTACGTCATCAACTGGAACCTGGCGACCAGGCCGTGGGGGATCGTGCCGATCGGGCTGTGCTTCGCCGTGGTGTACTACGCCGTCTTCCGGTTCGCGATCACGCGGTTCGGCCTGCGGACTCCGGGGCGGGAACCGGAGGACGAGGTGGAGGACGTCACGGGGGCCTGAGTTTCGTCCGAGACCGCCTCGAAACCGGTCCGGAACCGGCCTGTCACCACCCGCGCGAACCCATACGGCGCGTAGTGGTCCGGTCGCGATTTCGCGGGTTCCTTACGCCACCTTCATCGTGTTACAACAGGTCTACACCACTGAGTGGTGTAGACCACCACCCGATGGAGGACGGACGTATGAGCACCGCCACCGCCGAGTCGACGGCGGCACCCGCAAAGAAGCGGGGATCAGGCCTTTTCCAGGGCCTGCAGAAGGTCGGCCGAAGCCTGCAGCTCCCGATCGCCGTACTGCCGGCGGCGGGCATCATGGTCCGCCTGGGCCAGGATGACATCTTCGGCAAGGACGGCCTGGGCTGGGACAAGGTCGCCGCCGTGTTCAACAACGCGGGCGGTGCGCTCACCGGTTCTCTCCCGCTGCTGTTCTGCATCGGTGTCGCCATCGGTTTCGCCAAGAAGTCGGACGGTTCGACCGCGCTGGCCGCGGTGGTGGGCTTCCTCGTCTACAGCAAGGTCCTCCAGGCCTTCCCGGTCACCGAGGCCAAGATCCAGAACGGCGCGGACGTCGCCGCGACCTACAACGACCCCGGCGTCCTCGGCGGCAT
Organism: Streptomyces sp. NPDC015220; assembly: GCF_043079345.1. Taxonomy (NCBI): domain Bacteria; kingdom Bacillati; phylum Actinomycetota; class Actinomycetes; order Kitasatosporales; family Streptomycetaceae; genus Streptomyces; species Streptomyces sp. NPDC015220. The sequence goes on from NZ_JBIBUK010000001.1 coordinate 1,061,768, forward strand.
CGTCATGGGTCTGCTCGCCGCCGTCCTGTGGCAGCGGTTCCACCGCACCAAGCTCGTCGACTGGCTCGGCTTCTTCAACGGCCGCCGTCTGGTGCCGATCATCATGGCGTTCGTCGGCATCGTGATGGGCGTGTTCTTCGGTCTGGTCTGGAAGCCGATCGGCACCGGCATCTCCAACTTCGGCGAGTGGATGACCGGCCTCGGCTCGGGCGGCGCGGCCCTGTTCGGCGCGGTCAACCGTGCGCTGATCCCGGTGGGCATGCACCAGTTCGTCAACACCGTGGCGTGGTTCCAGCTCGGCGACTTCAAGAACTCGGCCGGCGAGGTCGTGCACGGCGACATCACCCGCTTCCTGGCGGGCGACCCGTCCGCCGGTCTGTTCCAGTCCGGCTTCTTCCCGATCATGATGTTCGGTCTGCCGGCCGCCGCCATCGCCATCGCGCACTGCGCCCGCCCCGAGCGCCGCAAGGTCGTGCTCGGCATGATGGTCTCCCTGGCGCTGACCTCGTTCGTCACCGGTGTCACCGAGCCGATCGAGTTCTCCTTCATGTTCATCGCGCCGGTCCTGTACGTGCTGCACGCCGTGCTCACCGCCGCCTCGATGGCCATCACCTGGGGCCTGGGCGTGCACGACGGCTTCAACTTCTCCGCCGGTTTCATCGACTACGCGCTGAACTGGCACCTGGCGTCGAAGCCCTGGCTGATCATTCCGATCGGTCTTGTCTTCGCGGCCATCTACTACGTGACCTTCCGCTTCGCCATCATCAAGTTCAACCTCCCCACCCCGGGCCGTGAGCCCGAGGAGGAGATCGAGGACCTCACGAAGGCGTGAGTTCCGCAGGAACGTGACGAGGCCCCCCGGGCGAGGACTTGGGTTCTAACGGTCCTCGCAACACCCGCGATCTGTGGGAGTTGCGAGGACCGTGGCCGTTGGACGCGATGATCTTTCGGGGCTGCGGGAGCG